>JBCDFC010000201.1:0-9085 GCA_039178805.1 Pseudomonadota bacterium
CCAGCAGGGCGTCGATGGCGCGATGTTCCAGATGATCAGCCACGGCTTCATCTCGGGCGCGCTGTTCCTGTTGGTGGGCGTGATCTACGACCGGATCCACACGCGAGAGATCGCGGCCTATGGGGGGCTCGCGCTCCGCATGCCGATCTATGCGACGGTCATGATGCTGTTCACGATGGGCAATGTGGGGCTGCCCGGCACCTCGGGCTTTGTGGGTGAGTTCCTGAGCATGGCGGGCGCCTTCCAGGAGAGCACCTGGGCCGTCTTCGGCGCGGCCTTCGGCGTGATCCTCTCGGCGGGCTATGCGCTTTGGCTTTATCGCCGCGTGGTGTTCGGGGATCTCATCAAACAGTCGCTCCAATCGATCAGCGATATGAACCTGCGGGAGAAGGCGATCATCGCGCCGCTCGTGTTCTTCACGCTCCTTTTCGGCGTCTATCCAACGCTTGCGCTCGATCTTTGGGGGCCGGCCGTCGGACAATTGCTGGATAGTGTCGACGCGGCGCAGGAAGCGGCGCTCGCCACCATTGAGCTAGCCGGGAAGTGAGGGCGCGCGCATGACGCCGGAGCTTGCCGCCGATTTCACGCAAGTCGTGCCCGAGATCGCCATGGCGACGGCGGCGATGGCGTTCCTGATGCTCGGCGCTTGGGGGGGCGGGGACGCGCAGCGCGGCAACATCACGCTCGGCGCGGCGCTCTTCATGTTCTTCGTCGCACTCGGCATCAGCAGCTCGGGCGCGGGTGAGGCGATTGCCTTTGACGGCGCCTTCATCAACGACAGCTATGCCCGCTTCTCGAAGATCCTGATTCTCGTCTCCTCGGGGCTGTTGCTGCTCCTTGGCCAGGGATATCTGGAGCGGCGCGGGATCCTGCGGTTCGAGTATCCGGTGCTGATCCTGCTCGCGACGCTCGGCATGATGCTGATGGTGTCGTCGGGGGGGCTCATCTCGCTCTATGTTGGGCTCGAGCTGCAGTCGCTCGCCCTCTACGTCGTTGCCGCTTTCAATCGCGACAGCGTGCGTTCGACCGAGGCGGGGCTCAAATACTTCGTGCTGGGGGCGCTCTCCTCGGGCTTGCTGCTCTACGGGATGAGCCTCGTCTACGGCTATACGGGCTCGGTCGAGTTCGCGCGCATCGCCGAGGTCGTGGGGGCTGAAGGCGTGTCGCTGGGGCTGACTTTCGGGCTGGTCTTCGTCTGCGCGGGGTTGGCCTTCAAGGTCTCGGCCGCGCCCTTCCATATGTGGACGCCCGATGTCTATGAGGGCTCGCCGACGCCCGTGACCGCGTTCTTCGCGACAGCGCCCAAGGTGGCGGCGGGCGTGCTGTTCGCGCGGGTCCTTTACGAAGGCTTTGGGGAGGCGGTGCCGGCCTGGTCTCAGATCCTGGTCTTCATCGCGATTGCCTCGATGTTTCTCGGTGCTGTGGCGGCCATCGGGCAGTCGAACATCAAGCGGCTGCTGGCCTACTCCTCGATCGGGCATATGGGCTATGCGCTGGTCGGTCTCGCCTCGGGCACGCCTCAGGGGGCGGAGGCGCTGCTTCTGTATCTCGCGATCTACGTGGTGATGAACCTCGGCACTTTCGCCTTCGTCTTGTCGATGGAGCGGGACGGGCAGCCGACGGCGGTGATCGAGGATCTGGCAGGGCTCGCGCAGCGGGCGCCGGCGCAGGCCTTGGCGCTTGCCGTGCTGATGTTCAGCCTGGCGGGGCTGCCGCCGATGGTCGGGTTCTTTGCGAAGTTCTACGTGTTTAAGGCGGCGGTGGATGCGGGGCTTGCGGGTCTCGCCGTGGCAGGGGCGATCGCCTCGGTGGTGAGCGCCTATTACTACCTCAACATCGTGCGGCTGATGTATCTGGCCGAGGACGGCGACCCCTGCACGATTAACGCAGGACCAATCCAGCAGGGCACATTGGCGGCGAGCGCAGTGCTGATGGCGGCCGGCTGGCTTCCCTTCCTCGGCGGCTTCGGCCTGACCGAGATCGCAGGCGAGGCCGCAGCCTCGCTGATCCGCTGAGCTGGCACCTCGCCGACGGGACGGCTGTCCTCTGTCTCAGCGAAACCGAGAGCACCAATGCGGAGGCCGTGCGGCGCGCATCGATGGGCCTGCTCGGCCCGCTCTGGATCCTGGCTGAGCGGCAGACGAGAGGGAGGGCGCGGCGGGGGCGGTCCTGGTCCTCGCTCGATGGGAACCTGTTCGCGAGCCTCCTGATCCGTCCAGCCATGACGCCAGATCAGGCGGCCCTCGTCAGTTTCGCAGCCTGCCTTTCGGTCGCCGATCTGGTCGACGCGGTGCTCGGCCCCGCTGCCGCGACCCTGAAATGGCCGAACGATGTGCTTGCGCGCGGGCGCAAGATTTCAGGCATCCTGCTCGAGAGCAGCGCGTCGCACGGGTCGCTCGACTGGCTCGTGATCGGGATCGGCGTGAACCTGATCGCGAAGCCCGAGGCTGGGGCGCTCCGCCAAGGGGGCACGCCCGCGACGAGCCTAGCGGAGGAGGGCGGCGCCGCGCTCAGCCCCATCGAGGCGCTGGAGACGCTATCCGCGAGCCTGACCCACTGGCTCGCGCTGCTGGCGCGCGAAGGATTTGGGCCGGTGCGTGCGGCCTGGCTCTCTCGCGCGAGCCATCTCGGCTGCACCATCGGCGCGGGCCTCCCGACGGAGCGGCTGGAGGGCATCTTCGAGGATGTGGACGCAACCGGGTCTCTCGTCCTAAGAACCCCTGACGATCAGCGGCGGGTGATCCCAGCCGCCGATGTCTACTTCCCGGACTGAGCGCCCATGCTTCTCGCCATCGATGTCGGCAATACCAACACGGTCTTCGCGTGCTTCCGCGAGGGGGAGTGGGCCGGTGAGTGGCGCTGCAACACCGAGAGCGTGCGCACGGCCGATCAGTACTTCGTCTGGCTCGCGCAGCTTATGGCGCATCAGGGGCTCGATACGCGTGCGATCACGGATGTGGTGATCTCCAATGTCGCGCCCGACACGCTTTTCAATCTGCGTGTCCTTTGCGACCGCTATTTCTCGACCCGGCCGCTCGTCGTGGGCAAGCCCGGTTGCGCGCTGCCGGTACCCGTGAGGGTCGACAATCCGTCCGAGGTCGGCGGCGACCGGCTTGTGAACACGGTCGCGGCTTATGACCGGCATGGCGGCGATATCGTCGTTGTGGATTTCGGCACGGCCACTACCTTTGACGTGGTGGCGGATGACGGTGCCTATGTGGGCGGGGTCATCGCGCCCGGTGTCAATCTCAGCCTCGACGCCCTGCGGGGCGCGGCTGCGCATCTGCCGCGGATCGACGTGACCAAGCCGCAGGCCGTCCTTGGCCGCAACACCGTCGCCTGCATGCAGTCGGGCATCTACTGGGGCTATGTCGGCCTCATCGAAGGGATCTGCGCGCGCCTCGCCACAGAGCGGGAGCGCGCGATGAAAGTCATTGCCACCGGCGGGCTATCGCCGCTCTTCGCACGAGGCACGACCGTGATCGAGGCTGTCGAGCCCGATCTCACGGTCCATGGCCTCGTGCTCATCCACAAGCACAACGTGGGGTTGGCCCACGCATAAGGAACCGAATGAACAAGCATATGACTGGCGGTCCGCTCGTCTACGTGCCCCTAGGCGGCGCGGGCGAGATCGGGATGAACTGCTATCTTTACGGCCTGGGTGAGGCGCTGGAACGGCGCTGGATCATGGTCGATCTCGGCATCGGCTTCGGCGATATGGAGACGGCACCCGGCGTGGAGCTGATCGTGCCGGATATCGACTTCGCCGTGGCGGAGCGGGAGCGGCTGGAGGGCATCTTTCTCACCCACGGCCATGAGGACCATATCGGCGGGCTGCCACATCTTTGGCACGAGCTCCGTGTGCCGATCTATGCCCGGCCCTTCACGGCAGAGCTTGTGCGGCGCAAGCTCCAGGAGGCGGGGATCGACCCTAAGGTCGTGAAGGACGTGGCGCTCGGCGAGCGGGTGCGCGCGGGCGATTTCGAAGTCGAGTTCGTCAACGTCACCCATTCGATACCCGAGGCGAGCATGCTCGCCATTCGCACGCCGGCGGGCATCGCCGTGCACTCGGGCGACTTCAAGACCGATCCCGATCCGCTGATGGGCGAGCCCTTCGATATCGCCCCCTTCGAGGCGCTGGGGGCGGAGGGGGTTCAGGCCTTCGCCTGCGATTCGACCAATGTCTTTCTCGAGGGCCATGCGGGCAGCGAGGCCGAGGTCGTCGACAATCTCGTGCGCCTGATCAAGGCAGCACCAGGGGCTGTGGCGGCGACCTCCTTTGCCTCGAATGTCTCGCGGCTACGAACCATGGCGATGGCGGCGAAGGAGGCGGGGCGATCGGTCGTCGTCGCGGGCCGTGCGATGCGCCGGATGATCGAGGTCGCGGTGCAGACGGGGCTTCTCAAGGATTTTCCGGCAACGGTGCCCGACGACCGCGCGGGCGATATCCCGGCGGAGAACCTCTTCTATCTCGTGACCGGGAGCCAAGGCGAAGGGCGGGCGGCGCTTGCGCGGATCGCCTCGGGCAGCCATCCGACCGTGCGATTGGGCGACGGCGACACGGTGCTCTTCTCCTCGAAGACGATCCCTGGGAACGAGGCCGGGGTGTACCGGCTCTACAATCGCCTCTCGGAGAAGGGGATCCGCGTGATCGACGGGGATATGGAGCGCATCCATGTCTCGGGTCACGCCCGGCGCGGCGATCTCGAGCGGCTTTACAAGGCGCTCCGCCCGCGGGTTTCGGTGCCGCTCCATGGCGAGCATCGGCATCTCGTGGAGCATGCAGCGAGCGCGCCGGACTGGGGGGCGGGCAGCGCGCTCGTGGTGCCGAACGGCTCGCTCGCGCGGCTCGACGGGAATGCGCCTGGGGTGCAGGACGAGGTCGAGGTCGGCCGCGTCTATCTCGACGGCATGGTGCAGATCGGCAGCCATGACGGCGTGGTGCGTGAGCGTCTGCGCCTCGCGCGTCTCGGATTATTGGTCGTCAGTGTGGTGGTCGACGAGGGCGGCGAGCTGATCGCCGATCCGGAGGTCACCGTGCTGGGCCTGCCGAACGAACACGCGGACTGGCGCGAGCCCTTGGCGGATGCGGTCGCGACGGCCGTGGACGAGGCGATGGATCAGGCGCCGAAGAAGCAGCTCCGCACCGATGGCGGGATCGAGGAGGCGGTCGGCAAGGGCGCCCGCCGCGTCGCGGCGAAGCTCCTCGGCAAGAAGCCTGTCGTCGCCGTGATGATCCACCGTCTCGAGGACGAGTAGCGCTCGCGAAGGCGTTTCGGCCGTAGCGTACGATCAGGCGCGCCGATGTGATGCCCGGGGGTGACCTGGGCTTTCATTGGGGAGGCCATCGGGGTCGCCCCTGGATTGCCGGGTCGAGCCTGGCAACGACGTGAGCTTGTTGAGCGCGTGCGGCCGGAGGCGGCGGTACCGCGTCGGTGATCGTGGGGGGGCGCTCAGGCTGACGCCTGAGCACTCGGTCGGATCACGCGGCTTCGTTCTCCGCGGCCTCGGCTTCCTCGTCCTTCTTGCTGCGGGTCTTCTTCAGCATGTGCTCGGGCACGGGGCGGAGGAGGAAGGCGGGAACATGGTCGCCGAGACCGACGACCGGGCGGTCGTCCTCGCGGCGGCCGCGTCCGCCACGGCCGGAGCGGCGTTCGTCGCGCCTCTCGTCGGAGCGCCTGTCGTCGGAACGCCTTTCGTCGGTGCGGCCAGCATCGGCGCTCGCGGCGCCCTCATCCCGGCCACGACCCCGGCCGCGTGTCGGGCGACGGCGGGTCTCGGTCTCGGCTTCTGCCGCTTCGGCAACGGCGGGCGCGGGTTTCGCCAACACGCCCTCAGGCACCGGCAGCTCAGGCACGGGCGTGCCGATCAGCTCTTGGATGCGATCCAGGTACTTCTCATCCGACGGCGTGTGGATCGAGAAGGCCGTGCCCTCCCGCCCCGCGCGGCCCGTGCGCCCGATCCGGTGCACGTAGTCTTCGGGATGCGTCGGCACGTCGTAGTTCACCACATGGCTCACATTCGGGATGTCGAGCCCGCGGGCCGCCACGTCCGAGGCCACGAGGATCTTGATCTCGCCGTTGCGGAAGCCGTCGAGCGTCGCCATGCGCACCGACTGATCGAGATCGCCATGGAGCGCGCCGCAGTTGTAGCCGTGCTTCTGCAGGCTCTTGAAGAGAACGCCCACATCGCGCTTGCGGTTGCAGAAGACGATGGCGTTGCGGAAGTTCTCACCCTCGCTGTCGAGGACGCCACGCAGGACCGCGCGTTTTTCGCTGTCCGTGCGGTCCTTACGGCTCGGCCGGAACTTCACGATGCCCTGGCGCACAGTCTCGGCCGTGGAGGCCTGGCGGGCAACCTCCACGCGCACGGGCGTGTGCAGGAAGGTCGAGGTCAACCGCTCGATCTCGGGCGCCATGGTGGCGGAGAAGAAGAGGGTCTGGCGGCTGAGCGCGTTGGTGAGGTTAAAGATCCGCTCGATGTCGGGAATGAAGCCCATATCGAGCATCCGATCCGCCTCGTCGACGACCATGACCTGAATGCCGGTCAGCATGAGCTTGCCACGCTCGAAATGGTCGAGGAGCCGGCCCGGGGTGGCGATCAGCACGTCCACGCCGCGGTCGATCAGCTTGTCCTGCTGCGCGAAGTTTACGCCGCCGATCAGGAGCGCCATCGTGAGCTTGGTGTGCTTGCCATAGGTCTCGAAGTTCTCGGCGACCTGGGCTGCGAGTTCCCGCGTCGGGCAGAGGATGAGGCTGCGCGGCATGCGCGCGCGTGCACGGCCTTTCTGCAGCATCGTGATGAGGGGCAGCGTGAAGGAAGCAGTTTTGCCCGTTCCCGTCTGCGCGATGCCGATGACGTCGCGTCCCTTCAACGCTTCGGGAATAGCCTCGGCCTGAATCGGGGTCGGGTTCTCGTAGCCCGTCTCCTCGATTGCCTGCAGGACCTTGGGATCAAGGTCGAGTTCGTTGAATTTCATGTAAATCCTTTGGGTTGCCAGCGGATGATTGGCGGTTTCGTGTGGCCGCCTTCATTCGCGCGACCCGAACGCCCGGATTGGCGTTCCTCTTTACGGTGCTGCACATGCGCTCTCATCGCTGGAAAGTCAACGAATAGTCGGCCAAACCTGACGGGATGGGCGCCGCATAGTCTCGAATGACACCCTGAAACATGCCCACGACCCGAAAATTGGGCGGCGGAAACGAATCTTCAACCAATTGGCGATACGCCTCGCGCGGCACGGGTAGTGGTGTGCGTTGTTGTTTGGTGGAGGGTCGAATGGCGTATCGTAAGGCGATACCCGATCAGGGTGTCGATAGCGGCGCGCAGGTGGCGGAGCTGATCGCCGCGCTGCAAACACAGGAAGCGCTGATCGTTGGGGCACTGATCGTCGGGATCGCGGTACTGCTCATGCTGGCGGATTGGGTTGACGGCTCGCGTTATCGCCGGCCCCATATCCTGTCGAAGCGTGAGCGGATGAACGAGTTTCGGGCGATGCGGGCGCGGCGCTCACAACGGATCGCAACGGCGACGATGGACTACAGCTAAGGCATCGTTCGAAGCGAGCGCAGCAGGGCTGGTCGTCCAGTGGTTTGGTTCGGAGCGAGCAAAGCTATCGATGTCAGCCCCGGGCGTGAGCCGGGGACCCAGACATCCGTTCCGTCCCGGTGGCTTGGCAGCAAGCTGGATTGCCGGATCAAGTCCGGCAATGACGGCCTCAAGTGCCTTGATCGGACCGCTAGCATGACCGGGGTAGCCTGGATGTGACGCGCTGGATTTCGATCTCGGGGGTTTGCCCAATTCCGTGCTTGTCCGGCGATAACCCTGGCGAGGGCATTGCCGGTAGCCGGCTCGTATCTCCGACGAAGGGGGCGGCTCAGGCCAAGGTCTCTTTGGTGGCGCTCAAGCGCACATCCGGGTGATCGCGCTCGGCGCGGTCGATATCGAACTGAATGCGCGTCAGGAACACCGGATCGCCATCATGATCGGCGGCCATCTGCCCGCGATAGGCTTTCTGGAAGGCTTCGACGGCGTCATCCGGGCCGCTCACCCAGCGGGCTGAGCTGTACTGGGTCTGCTCGAAACGCACGGGTAGGCCGTACTCGATCTCGATACGGCTCGCGAGAACCTCGAACTGCAGTTGCCCGACGACGCCGACGATGAAGCCCGAACCGATGGCGGGTTTGAAAAGCTTCGCGGCACCCTCTTCGGCGAACTGCGTCAGCGCCTTGTCGAGGTGCTTTGCCTTCATCGGGTCGCCCGCGCGGCAGGCCTGCAAGAGCTCCGGCGCGAAGGAGGGGATGCCGGCAAAGCGGAGATCCTCGCCCTCGGTCAGCGCGTCGCCGATCCGAAGCTGCCCGTGGTTCGGGATGCCGATGATGTCCCCGGCCCAGGCATCCTCCGCGATCTCTCGATCAGAGGCGAGGAACAGCACCGGGTTCGAGATCGCCATGGGCTTGCCCGCGCGCACATGCTTTAGCTTCATGCCGCGGGTAAAGTGGCCGCTGCAAAGCCTAACGAAGGCGACACGATCCCGATGTTTGGGATCCATATTCGCCTGAACCTTGAAGACGAAGCCCGAGACCTTGGGCTCCTCCGCCGCGACCTGGCGTCCGGTCGTGCGGCGGGGTTGGGGTGGCGGCGCGAAGCCCGCGATGCCCTCCATCAGCTCCTTCACGCCGAAGGAGTTCAGCGCCGAGCCGAACCAGATCGGGGTCATGGACCCGCCCAGAAAGGCCGATCGGTCGAAGGCGGGTAGCAGGCCGCGCGCCATCTCGACCTCCTCACGCAAGGCTTCCACCCGATCCTTGGGGAGCGCCTCAGCCAGTTTCGGATCGTCGAGCCCCTCGAGCGCGACGCTTTCGGCTCGCCTGTTGCGGTCGGCCCGGTCCATCAGCTCCAACCGGTCGCGGAAAAGGTCGTAGGCGCCGTGGAAGTCGCGCCCCATCCCGATCGGCCAGCTTGCCGGGACGACGTCGAGGGCCAGCGCCTCCTGGATCTCGTCGATGATCTCGAAGGTCTCCCGGCTTTCCCGGTCCATCTTGTTGCAGAAGG
Source organism: Pseudomonadota bacterium (assembly GCA_039178805.1). Lineage (GTDB taxonomy): Bacteria > Pseudomonadota > Alphaproteobacteria > Rhodobacterales > Rhodobacteraceae > Thermohalobaculum. The sequence continues at coordinate 9,055 of JBCDFC010000201.1, forward strand.
TCAGGATCGGCAGATCGCGGAGCCGGCAAAC
>JBCDFC010000202.1:0-9057 GCA_039178805.1 Pseudomonadota bacterium
CATGACGGCGCTGGCAAGTTCCGGATGATGCAGTGGAACGGCGAGAAGTTCGATCTGGTCACCGACTGGATGGGCCCGCCGGACCCGACCTTCATTCGTGGGCTGGTCGAAAGCTCGGCGGCGAAGTTCGCGTCTGAGAACGGCGTGACGGCGAAAGAGTGCTCCTAATCGGAGCGCGTTAAGCAAGCGACTGGGGCGGGGAGCGATCTCCGCCCGATTTTGCAGGATTTCCGTAGGGATGACCGCCAGATGACCGAGACCCTCGAGCCGACGACAGCGCCTAAGCCCGCCGCTTCCGAGAGTGCAGCGCCGATCCTCGCCGTGAAGAACATCGAGGTGATCTACGACAGCGTCATCCTGGTGTTGCGCGGTGTCTCGTTGGAGGTGCCGAAGGGCGGCATCGTGGCGCTCTTGGGCGGTAATGGTGCTGGTAAGACCACGACGCTGAAGTCGATCTCGACAATGCTGCAGGCCGAGCGTGGCAAGGTCACCAAGGGCAAGATCGAGTACAATGGCGAGCGCATCGATCAGCTCACGCCGGTCGACCTGGTCGGGCGCGGCATGGTGCAGGTCATGGAAGGCCGCATGTGCTTCGGCCATCTGACGGTCGAGGAGAACCTGATCGCCGGCGCCTATTCCCGCACCCTCTCGAAGGCGGAGATGAACGCCGAGCTAGAGAAGGTGTATGCCTATTTCCCGAGGCTGAAGGAGCGCCGCAAGAACCTCTCCGGCTATTGCTCGGGGGGTGAGCAGCAGATGACTGCGATCGGGCGCGCGGTGATGGCGAAGCCGAGCATGCTGCTCCTCGATGAGCCGTCGATGGGTCTCGCGCCGCAGATCGTCGCCGAGATCTTTGAGATCGTGAAGGACCTGAACCGGCAGGAAGGTGTGAGCATCTTGCTTGCCGAGCAGAACACGAGCGTCGCTCTCAAATACGCGAACTACGCCTATATCCTCGAAAGTGGGCGCATCATGTTGGAGGGGCCTGCCAAGGTCCTCGCCGAGAATAAAGACGTGAAGGAGTTCTACCTTGGCGTCTCGGCGGAAGGGCGTGAGAGTTTCCGCAACCGCAAGGCCTATCGCCGCCGGAAACGCTGGTTCTGAGGACGCAGCGGCCCGGCGGAGATCACGATCCCGTTAGCCAACCCGTTAATCAGGCCAGCCTGTCAGTCGCAGTTGCTGCGCGGGCCGGCGCGCTCAGTCAGACGTTCGAGATGACCGACGGGGGGTGCGAGGCCGAGATCGGCCCCTTTCGCGTACCAGATCTTCGCGAGGCAGAGATCGCGGCGCACGTCGTAAAGCCCGTCCTCGTGAAGCTTACCGAGCACCACGGCCGACATGGCATGCCCTGCGGCCGCTGCTGAGGAGAGCCAGAAGAGCGCGCGGTCCACCTCGCCTTCGCCCCGTTCGCCGTTCCACAGCAAAACGAGACCGAGCTTGTGCTGTGCCTTGAGATGCCCGGCATCGGCGGCGACGACGAGAAAGCGTTCTGCGCGTTCGAGATCGAGCGGCAGATGATGACCTTCCGCATGCAGCGTGCCGACCAGATACGCGGCTTCTGCATTACCGTCCTCGGCCTTGCACAGCAGATCTTCCAACGCCTTGTCCAACCCGATGGCACCACATGCCGCATGCGACGCACAGACCGTGGATGAGCGCGATTTTTCCGCAGATTGGGAGCTGCATGCAGGCGGTGCAAGGGCAAGATCGCCATTGAGACCCGCGCGCGAGTTGTCCGGAACTGCGAGAACAGATACTATGAATAAGAATAAAACTTTGCGATTGACACGTCGTTCTTTCCGCGGCGCAGCGCGACAACTGGACCACCCGAAATAATTGACACCTCTTTGGATCGCGCCTATAGCCACGCTCAGCCAGCTTTTCGTCGGCCTGTCGGCGGGGGTGCGCGTGATTGCGGGCGCCGGAACGTGAACAGACCCCGGGAAGCGAGTTAGATCCGAAGCCGACACTGGAGCTAATGAATGCCGTTGCTCACTCGCAGGAACTTCGTCATCGCCACTGGGGCGCTCGCCGTGCTTCCGCCCAGCCTCGCCTCGGCTGGCAGCCACAACGTCGAGATGCTCAACAAGCATCCCACCGACCCCAAGGGCCGCATGGTCTTCCATCCCCGTGTCATCACGGTCAACGCAGGCGACTCGGTCACCTTCGTGCCGTCCGACAAGTCCCACAACAGCCTCTCGATCAAGGGCATGGTCCCCGAGGGCGGTGAGACCTGGAAGGGCAAGATCAACCAAGAGGTCACGGTCACGCTGACCAAGGCCGGGTACTACGGGTATCTCTGCCAGCCGCACCAGGCCATGGGGATGGTCGGCCTTATCATCGTCGAGGGTGAGGGCAAGAACGCCAACCTCGAGTCCGCGAAAGCAATCAAGCATCGCGGCCGGTCGCAGAAGGTATTCGACGAGATCTGGGCCCAGGCTGAGACCGAAGGGCTCCTTGCCTGACCTGACCGTTCTTGCGGTGGCGCCCCTGTGTCGGGGTGCCATCGCGCCCATGTCTCTTTCCAGGATGCCCAATTCAGCCTCGACTGACGTTGGCTGCGATCAGCTCGGCCTCTTCTGGGGTTAGGCGCGGCGGATGCCAGCCTTTGCCTGGAGCAGCGTCTAGGAGACGCTGGGTGTATTCGTGCTTCGGCGCATTGAAGACCTCATCAGCCGTGCCGAATTCGACCATCACGCCCCGCTCCATCACCACGATGAAGTCCGAGATCTGTGCTGCGACGCGGAGATCGTGCGTGATGAAGATGATCGCGATCTTCAGCCGTTTCTGCAGGTCGTTCATCAGGCGAAGCACTTGCTTCTGAACCGATAGGTCGAGCGCGGAGACGCTCTCATCCGCGATCACGACCTCGGGCTCCATGGCCAGGGCGCGCGCGACGCCGATCCGCTGACGCTGACCGCCGGAGAAGTTGCGCGGACGCCGGTCATACGCTTCCGGGCCGAGGCCCACGATGGACAAGAGATCGAGCGTCTTCTCCTTGGCGTCCTCCGGGCTCAGGCCCCGGAGCTCAGCACTCCGGCTGATGGCGGCCCCCACGGTCTGGCTTGGGTTGAGGGAGCCGAACGGGTCCTGGAAGATCATCTGGATATGGCGGCGCGCCTCGGTCAGCGACTTGCCGCGGAGCGCGAGGAAATCCTTTTCGCCAAGGAAAACCGCGCCGCTCGAGGGCTCAACCAACCGGATGAGGGTCTTGGCGAGGGTCGATTTGCCGGAGCCGGACTCGCCGACCACGCCCAGCGTCTCACCCGCACGGAGCGAGAAGTTCGCCTCCGCCAGCGCCTTCACGGTGTTCGAGCCCACGCCGTAGACTTTGCTGAGGCCCTCCGCCTTGACCACCGGCGCGTCGTTGCGGGTCTGATCGGGGGTGCGTGTCGTCTCGAGCAAGGGCATCGCATCGACCAGGAGGCGCGTGTAGTCCTCCTTCGGGCGGAGCAGGATCTCGTCCTTCGGCCCCTCCTCGATCAGCCGGCCCCAACACATCACGGCGACGCGATCCGCAACCTCCGCCACCACGCCGAAGTCATGGGTGATCAGGATGATCGCGTTGTCGTAGATGTCCTTAAGCTCCCCGAAGAGCGCGAGGATCTCTTTCTGTGTTGTGACGTCCAGCGCCGTCGTCGGCTCGTCCGCGATCAGGATGTCCGGCTTGCAGGCGAGCGCCATGGCGATGACGATCCGTTGTGCCTGCCCGCCTGAAACCTGATGCGGGTAGCTGCCGTAGATCCGCTCGGGCGTTGGTAGCTTCATCTGCTCGAAAAGCTTCAGCGTCTCGGCCCTGCGCGCTTCGCCCGCGATATCGGGCCGATGCAGCGCGAAGACCTCGTCGACCTGCTCGCCGATCTTCAGCGACGGGTTCAGCGCGGCCATCGGCTCCTGATAGATCATCGAGATCCGGTCGCCGCGCATGGCGTTGAGCTCGGCCTTCGAGAGCTTCAGCACATTGCGCCCGTCGAAGATGATCTCACCCTGAGTGACCGACAGCCGCTTGGCGACGTCGTTCATGATCGCGCTCGTCATGACGGATTTGCCCGAGCCGGACTCGCCCACCACGCAAAGGAGCTCACCGCGCCTCAGTTCGAGCGAGACATTCTCCACCGCGAAGCGACGATCCGCCCCCTTGGGAAGCGAGATCGACAGGTTTTTTATCTGCAGCAAGGCAGGCGCGTTGTGGCTGTCCATGACCGCTCCCTTTGGCGAAGTTCGGTGCTGCGCGGGAGCTGGGTGGCGCCGAAAGCTGCGGCCTGGCGATGCGCGATCTCGGTCGGCGGTTCCGCCGCTTGAGGGGAACCTGAATAATCTGAGCAAAATAGTCAAGAATGCCGACCCCTCGACGGATCAACAGATCCGGGATACCTCGGCGCGACGATTAGGGAGTAGACACATGGGCCTCAACGCCTGCCACAATTTCCATGACTTCCGCGCGCTTGCGAAGCGTCGGCTGCCGAGCCCGATCTTCAACTATATCGACGGTGCGGCCGATGATGAGGTCACCTATCGCCAGAACACCGCAAGCTTTGATCGCTGCGATTTAGTACCCAATGTGCTCCGCGGTGTCGAAGAGATCGATATGTCGGTCACGGTGCTGGGCCAGAAGCTCGCCATGCCGATCTACTGCTCGCCGACCGCGCTGCAGCGGCTCTTCCACCATGATGGTGAGCGTGCGGTGGCGGCGGCCGCGTCGAAGTTCGGAACGATGTTCGGTGTCTCCTCACTCGGCACCACGAGCCTTGAGGAAGTGCGTAAGACCTATGATACGCCGCAGGCCTACCAGTTCTATTTCCACAAGGATCGCGGGCTGAACAAAGCGATGCTGGAGCGCGCCAAGGCTGCCGGCGTCAACGTGTTGATGCTGACCGTGGACACGATCACCGGCGGCAATCGCGAGCGCGATTTGAGGACGGGTTTCGCGATCCCCATGAAGCTAACGCCCCGGGCCATGGCTGAGTTCGTGCTGAAGCCGATGTGGGGCATCAACTACGTGACGCATGAGAAGTTCGCGCTGCCCCAGCTCGACGAGCATGTCGATATGAGCGGCGGGGCGATGTCGATCGGCAAGTACTTCTCCGAGATGCTCGACCAGTCCATGGACTGGGACGATGTGGCCAAGATGGTAGAGCTTTGGGACGGCCAGTTCTGCTTGAAGGGCGTGATGTCGGTCGAGGATGCGAAGCGCGCGGTCGAGATCGGCTGCACCGGCGTGATCCTCTCGAACCATGGCGGGCGGCAGCTCGACGGCTCCCGCGCCCCCTTCGATCAGCTTGCGGAGATCGTCGATGCGGTCGGTGACCGGATCGACGTGATCATGGATTCAGGCGTGCAGCGTGGCACCCATGTGCTGAAGGCGCTGTCGCTCGGCGCAAAGGCCGTGGGCGGCGGCCGCTTCTACCTCTACCCGCTGGCCGCGGCCGGTCAGGCAGGCGTGGAACGCGCCCTCACGCTGATGCGCGCGGAGATCGAGCGCGGAATGAAACTGATGGGCGTTCGCAGCATCTCGGAACTATCGCGCAAGAACGTAGCCTTCCGCTAGAACCGCGCGGCGCACCTGGCGGCGAGCAAGCGGCCAGCGGGCGGCTCGGTCGGACGAGCGAAAACGCCCCGTGCGCCTCCTGTGATGCGACATGCGAGTGACGAGTTAAGGCGACACCCAGTTTTGCGGGCTGCTGCCTCCGTCCAAGAAGTCCCTAAGCAGAAGAACTCAGGGGCAGTGAAGAGGCTCCTATGACGGTGAGGGTTTTGGATGGTGAGGCATGAGCGCACCATTGGTCCGAGCGCCATGCCGAACGGGGCAACGGGTGCCGAGATTGCCCGCCTGATTGAGGTAATTGAGGGCGCGGTTGGCTATCACGTCCGCCGGATGCAGGCGGAAGCGGTCGATGGCTGGAGCGCGTAGGCGCACGAGGAGGCGGCCGACATGGAAGCGATCGAGCACTGGTGGCTGTCTGCCGAGAACGCGGAGCTGAACCGCACCGCGCTGCATGCCTTGCTCGTGCGTGAGCACGGCTATGACGGCGTTTTGCGGTCGGTTCAGCGCTACTCGAAGAACATCTATCCTGCGCCGCGCGTTTGGGCGCGGCGCAGGGTCGAGAGTTCGCCACGGATCACCGCCACCGGTCCGAGGCCCTTGGTGGACGCCGGGCGCCCAGGTGCAGGTGGACTGGGCGTTCGCAGCCGCCGCGCTCCGACCGGTGGCGCGTTGGCCGCTCACTCCCCGGCGTGATCGTCGGTGGCGAGGCGGCCGATCTCATGGCCCTGCGTATGCTGCTCTCGCACAACCGGAAGGCGGCGTTTGTCTAGGCGTGGTCGAAGGACATGCTGTCCTAGATTTCTTATCATCTCCAATGTCTTCAGCACTTTGGCGGCGTAGCTGCAACGGCACGGATCGACAGTGAGAAGGAGAAGCGAGCTTTCCAGTGGAAGGATCGCCCGACGAACGGGTACGACGGTTGCGAAAGCCTGGGAAGCAGAGAAAACGGCTGCTGAGGCCACCGCCGAGCCCGATATCCGTTCCGTTCGACCTCGCCGTGAGCCGCAAGGTGGCCATCGACGGGCTGCTAAGCTTCAAGGGCCGGCAGTACAGCGTGCCATTCACGTTGATCGGCCAGAACGTCGAACTGTGCGGGATCGCGGGCGCAGTGCAGATCCTCAAAGCCTGCCAGATCGTCGCCGAGCGTTCCCGGGGAACTGACGCGCGACTGCTGATCAACCAGGCACACTATGACGGCCCATCCGATGACGAAGTGATCGCCCCGCCCTCACTCGGCAGAATGGGCCGGAAGGTCCAGGGTGAGCATCCGCGCGCCATCGGTCTGAGCGAGTGGCGCGAACGATCGACGCCCCGGTCGCACATCGCTCGATCGAGACTTACCATCTGCTGGCAGCGGCGGCGCGATGAGCGGGCCTGGGACCTCCACAGCGAAGCCGGGCGCACGAGAAAATTCGGGGCCGAAGCGCGACATCGACCGGACGCGCGAGCGGCTCCTCGCGCTCGGTTACGGTCATGCTGCTGAGCGACTTGGCGATGTTCTCGACCGCGCTGTAGCGCAGCGTGGGCCATTGATGCGCCATTGGTGCGAGCACGCTGGCGACCGGTACCTGGATCCGCGGCAAGGGCCGCCGGGTGTGGGCAAGACGTACCTCGCGGTGAGCCCCGGGGTGCGCACCGTGCAGCTTGGCTTCTTCGCCCAGTACTACCGCTTCAACGAACTGATGACCGCACTCAAGGGCGATGCCGATATGCCCCCGGCCCTGCTCTGGCGGCGCAAGTACATGTCCACAGCGCTGCTGATCATCGACGAACTCGGCTTCGAAGGGATGAGCCGGGAGCAGGCATCGTTCGCCACGGCGCTCGAACCGGTGTCGCGTTCGCGGCTCACGCTTTCGCCTCATCACCTACCGCTACGACCGCGGCGCGATCCTGAGCACCACCAACAAAAACGTGCGGGACCGGACGGAGCTCCCCGCCGATGATGAGGTCCTCGCCGCTGCCATCCTCGACAGGCTGCTCCACCGCTCGAATGTCCTCAACACCAGGGCCGTTCATACCGGATCCGGGACCTCGAGGGCATCCTGAAGAAGGAAAGCGCTTGAACCAGACCACCGCAGGCCGGGCCGCGCTCCGATACACGGGGTCTACACGCGACCCGGCCTGCTCAGCGCCGTGCGATGAGCGCTGCGAACAAGCCGAACCTGAGCACGGCGTCGCTCCTTGCACGACACCAACCGTAAGACCCGGTGCCGCCTCAACCCGCAAATCCGGATGTCGTTCGACACCCCCGCCCGACTGCTCGGATCGCGCTGGGTTCGACCGCGCTCAGTCGGCATTGGCCGAGGATGCCGAAAGCTGCGCCAGCAAACCGCATCCCAATGCGCAACGAACCGCATCGCCGCATGGCTTTAACGCCTTGACCAGAGACGCAACATTCCCATAGTCCGCTCTGGTCGGGCGGGTAGCTCAGCGGTAGAGCAGCTGACTTTTAATCAGCTGGTCGTGGGTTCGATCCCCACCCCGCTCACCAACAAAATCATAGATTTACTGGCAGGCTCAGCGAATGCGGCTTTGCGCTGCCTTCCACATGCCTTCCACGCACAGCGATCTCGCGGCTTATCACGGCGTGCAGCGATAGTAGGTGTGGGAGTCGCCCCAGCGGCGATGCTCCTCAGCGCACCCCTTAGTGACGCTGCCACGAACCCAATCGATCAGGTGTCACCCACTGCCATTCGTGGGCGCATTGCGAAGGTGGTTCGGACGTACAGCGTCCCGACGATTGCTTATCCTGAGCCGATGTCTGCCGATGAAGCGGCGGCTGCGCTTGCGCTGACCGATGCGGACGTCGAGCGCTTGGAGCCGCTTCTTGTGTTTGCTCGGCGCTGGGGCGTTTGCCTCGATTGGCTCGTTAAAGGCGATGTCAGCGGGCTCTTGCTCGACGGGCGGCAGAACCGAGAGCGTGAAGGCCGCGTGGGCGGGTCCCCTGCGAACGATCCGGCTGTCATCGCGTATCGTGCGTATCGGGCGGAGTGGGAGCGTGCGAAGCCTGCGATTGCTCGGTCCTCCGATTTGGTGCCGGGGTCGCCGGGAAGTGATGACGCGCGTGGTGCAGAGGTCGCGGCACTCGACCGCTCGCTCAAGTTTGCCGATCTGGCTGCAGCTGCCGATGCTGAGACGCTTGAAGGACTGCGCTGCCAGCTGCTCCTGGTTGCCGAGATGGCCTGGGGGCTGTCAGCCAATGGCGATCCCGACAGCATGGCCGCCTACACCTCCAGCAATCACGGGTGCGTGGGCTCGGCAATCGAGATGAAGGCCCTGCTCTCAGTCTATGCCGCCATCGCGCGATGGATCGGTCACCCGAGCGGTGAGGCGGCTGGGAGGCACGGTCCGCGCTCTCCGTCGAGGACGCTTAGCGGCGGGGGCCAAGGAGCCCCCCTACCCCCGGATGGGACCCACCCGGGGTGGATAGGGGTGAGATCCTCTCCCCACAAAAATTTCTGGAAAATCTTGATCGCATTGGAGGCAGTCATGATGGCCAGCGACGTGGACGC
>JBCDFC010000203.1:0-9049 GCA_039178805.1 Pseudomonadota bacterium
GACACGCGCAATCAATCGGCTGGCGCTGCGAGGCGGACGGTCTCGGCAGCCGTCGGGCAGGCTTTCTCCGTCGCGCATCGTTGGGCGCGGGGGCTCGGGGGTGCGGGGGGCTCGGGTCGGACCGGAGCGGCTTCGACCGAGCGCCATTGATCGGGACCCGACGCCACCGGCGGATTTCATCAGGGCGCGCGGCAGATCACGCCGCAGACGAGACATCGTACACCTGGTCGCCACCGACCGAACGCCAAAACTGAACAAAGCTCCTGCCAACGAGCCATCCATACAAAGTCCGAGGCGCAAGGCGAACGCAGCGCGAGGGGGTGAAGCGGATGAGCGAGCCTGCCAGTGGCAGGATCGCCCACCGAACAGTGCCACACAAGCAGCCGAAAAAGGGCTGGCTGTGGATGGACGATGGCTCCTGCGTCCGCTGAACATCATCCATGAATACACGAAGGGGGCGCTCATGATCCGTGAGCTTGCCCCGTCGGACCCTCGAGCACGGACATCCGCTCGGCAACGGATCTCACTTCGGCTAACAAATGTTGGTCGTTTTGTTCGAGACGTTTCATCTCACGATCCCTCTCTACAGGGATCGTTTGAACCTCACGGAGCGCTCACCAGCAACGCGGGGTCTGCGCATCGCTTACGTTGTTGTCGCCAAACACGCATCGATCTTGAAATGACGGCGAGAGATCTCGTTCGTGGCATCGGCATAACGGCTCTGAGAGCCGAGCGTTGTTACGACCCGCTCAAACCAAATCGTGCGAACCTCAGCCAGCGCCGGCGCCTTGGGCGGGTTCGGGGAACGTCACGTGGCGGGTACCTTCCGTGAAGCTGTCGAGGGTTAGGGGCCAGGCGGTGCCGGGCCAGCGGATCTCCATGCCCCGCGTCTCGGGGCGGTAGACGGCGGTGTAGAGCGTGCCGAAGCCGTGATCGAAGGCGACGGAGTAGAGTGGGGGCTTCAGGAACGCGGCGATGAAGGTCTCCTCGGGCTCGGGGTGGAGCGTTAGGCGCTGCAACAGAAACCGCTCACGCTCAACCGTCGCGGTGAAGCGCGCATGGCTCGCCCATTCGACGCGTTCCTGGTGGTTCGTCGCAACCGCCGTGCGCGCCAGCACCGCCGGGCGGTCGGGGGCGAGATAGGCCGTCAAGTAGCGCCGTTTGGCGTCGACCACCGTCACGTTGTAGCTCATATGGCAGGGCACGCGTTCCAGCACCCGCGCAGCCTCCGCCGCGGTCTCGCAGGTCTGCAGCACGTAGCGCAGGATCAGCGGCACGCCGAAGCCGTCACCCACCACGCGCCGACCGCCGAAGGTGAGCGAGACCGCGAGCCCCGCATCGTTGATCCCGTCGACAAGCCCCCAGAGCCCGTCCGACATGCCCATCACGCGCCGCCCGTCCCAACCGGTATGCATGACCAGCGCATCGAAGGCCCGCGGGCTGTAGTCGTAGTTCCGCACCAACACCGGCGCCTCACCGGGCCAGAGCGCCTGGCTACAGCCCGAAAGATATGGCGGCGGGCAGAAGAAGCTGAGGAACCGCGCAGGCTCATCCCCCCCACCCGCGAGATCGCAAAGCCGCTCGTAAAGCCGCATCATCTCGGGCATGTGCCGGGCCAGCGCGTCGCGGCTATCGAGATAGGTGGGTCGGGCGGTCACCCCCTCCCGCGCCCACCAGCGCCGGTAATGCGGCCAATGCTCGGCGAAAAGAGCTGCCCATTTCGGGCCCGGCTCAGGCTCAGGCTCGGAGACGGCGCGGAACACCAGGCTCATATCGTGCTTTCCTGGGCGCGCCGCATGACGGCCATGGCCCTCACATGATCTTAAAGGCGGGTTCCGCAGTCTCCGGCGCGGCGGCGAAAGCTGCCGGCAGGGGCCGGGCCGAGAACGCGTTCTTGATGCCCTCGATCCACTGCTTGGCCCGCGCGTTCAGCTGGAAGCCTGAGGTCATGGACCGCCCGCGCGTGACCAGAATGCCGAGATCGGCACCCTCATACCGGAAATCCCCGGGCTTTAGGATGCGCAGGAAAAAGGCCTCCTGCTCGCTCTCCACCGCACGGCGGTGATAGTCGAACCGGTCGAAGACGACGCGCCCATCCTCCAGCATCCGATAGATCCCGCTCTCCGGCGCCTCGGTCAGCACATCCACGGTATCGTCGGTATGTTTGATGACCATCTGGGACCAGCTATCGATCATGTCCGGATCGGCCCAGCGCGCGTTCAGCTCATCCACGTCAAGCTCGAATGGCTGGCCCGAGAACTCGAGCAGATGGAACAAGAACAGCGGCGCATCTGCATGGGCGAAGGCCGCGTGATTGGTCATCGAGGAGGCGCCCGTGATCCGCGGGTTGAGCTCGCCGAGCCAGATATTGTCGCCCTTCTTGTCGATCAGGAAATCGAGCTCGAAATAGCCGCGATAGCCCTCCTTCCGAAGCTGCTCGCCGAACTTGAAGGTGAGATCCCGCGCTTCGGCCCTCTGTTTCGGCGTGAAGGCGGTCGCGAAGATTTCGTTCCCGCACCAACCGCCGCGATAGGGGGTGAGTTCCTTAAAGCCCACAAGCTCCGTCATCAGCGGGCCCACGATGGTGCCCTGGCTCGTGGCGCAGGCTTCGATGGCGGAGCCCCGCACATCGACGCGCTTCATGATCTTGATCTCGCCCTGGCCCACGATCTCATGCTCGTGCCGGCGAAAATCGGCCTCGGACTTGATGAAGAACGTGGTGTGGCCTGAGTCCCCGAAGGCCGATTGCAGCACGAGGTCCGAGCCGAGCTTCGCCTTGGCGGAAAGCTTCGTCAGATGATCGTAATCCTTCACTTCCGACAGCGTGTTGGGCACGGACGGCACACCCGCCTTGTTGCCGATGCGCACGGTCTCGATCTTGTTGTCGACGCGCGTACGCAGCTTCGCCTTCGGGAACCAGACCTCGGCGCCCAGCTTCTTGGCGAGCTTCTCGGTCTTCTCGTCGAACATTAGGAAAACGAATTTCGGCTTCTTGCCGCGCCCGTCCAGGTAATCGACCACCTGCTTATGCGCGAGCAGATAGTTGTTGATGTCCTCGATCGACTGAAACTCCTCATGCGGGATCTCGTCGGGCACCATCACGTTCGGATGCCGCCCGTCGAAACAATCCAAGTAATTGACGTATTTGAAATTCTTGACCCATTCATCGAGGCCCAGAAGATTGAAGTTGGTGGCCGAGACGAAATAGATCGGACGGTCGTTGCGGTGGAAGTAGCGGCGGATCTCAGAGATGTTCTTGAGCACTTTCTTGGCCATTTCAGCCTCCCTATCCCTGTTCTGATTTGGGCAAAGGACGGGGGCTGGGCTGGCCCGGCACCCGTCCCGCCATGTCCTACTCCGCCGCTGTGCGCATCGTGTCGCCGCCGTCGGACACGGCCGCCTCGGTGAAGACGCGCAGACCCAGATCCGGGCGGTAGCCGTGGATCTCGTTAACGTCGAGCGCGCGCATGAAGGCGAGGATCTCGGCGCTGATCACCTGGCCCGGCACCAGGATGGGAAAGCCGGGCGGGTAGGGGATGATGAAGCTTGCGGACACGACGTCCCGCCCCGTCTCCATCGCCTTGTCGATCGCACCGTCATCCAGCGCCAGATACTCGCAGTTGTCGTCGTTATAGGCGAGGTAGAAGGCGCGGCGCATATCGCCCTCGGGCGTCGCTCCACCGGGATCGCTGCGGAACGCATCGTGGAACCGGCTGAAATCGGGCAGGGGCGGGACCTCCTTCATTAGGCTCTGCACCCGCTTGTCATGGGCCAGCCGCTCCATCCGGCTCGCATCGTCGATCTTGTCGTCCAACTCCTTGGCAACGCTCACCAGCACCTCGATGAGATAGGCGACCGAGCTTCGCGTCGTGCCGATATTGGTCATGAACAGAACCGTGTTCCGGCTCGTCTTGTTCACCTGGATACCGTGACGCTCCATCAGGATCTTGGTCTTGAAGGTATCGCCGTCGAAACCCGTGCCGCCGACGACGAGCGTGACGCGCGTGGCATCCAGCACGAACTCATCCGTTGCCCAGCAGTCCCAGATATCCGACCAGCCCTGCTCCGGATCGTAATAGGACTGGATGCCGCTCTCGCGGTATTCCTCGGGGATCATGTCGCCCGCTGTCAGCACCTTAAAGTACTTCTGCAAAAGCGGGTGGCTGTGGACCGCACGGCGGAGCGACATCGCGCTCTCGACCTGGCGCTGCACCATCTCGAAGCCCTCGAGCTCCACCTGCCGCCGCCCGACATCGAGCGAGGCGATGATCTGGTAGTTCGGGCTCGTCGAGGTGTGGGTCATATAGGCTTCGTGAAACGCCTGCTCGACCTCGCCTTTGAAGTCCTGGTCGTGAACATGGATCATCGAGCCCTGGCGGAGCGATGTCAGCGTCTTATGCGTCGACTGGGTCGCATAGGCACGCACCCGTGCATGGGGCGGCGGGACGAGCTGGGTGTCGAGCCACGCGTCGTGGTCCTTGCCCTCCAACGCCTGCTCCTGCGCGGACCAGGCCTCCGCTGCCTCCTCGGTCCGCAGATGCTGCCGCAGGGCCCCAGCCACCGCCATCGCCGTCCGATTGCGATAGGTTGGGCCGAACCGCGCGAAGGCGAACCAGGCCTCATCCCACAGAAAAACAAGATCCGGCTTGATCGCGAGACACTCCCGCATCACCCGATCCACATTGTAGACGAGCCCGTCGAAGGTGCAGTTCGTCAGCAACAGCATCCGCACCCGGTGCAGCTTCCCCTCGGCCTTCAATCGCAAAAGCCGATGCTTGATCTCCCGCGTAGGGACCGCCCCGTACATCGAGTAGTCGTGGAGCGGATAGCTATCGAGATAGACGACCTCCGCCCCCGCCATCACCAGCCCGTAATGGTGCGATTTGTGGCAGTCCCGGTCGACCAGCACGATGTCCCCGGGCCGGACCAGCGCCTGCACCACGATCTTGTTGCAGGTCGAAGTACCATTCGTCGCAAAGAAGGTCTGCTTCGCACCGAAGGCCCGCGCCGCCTTCTCCTGCGCCTCCTTGATCGGCCCATGCGGCTCCAACAGGCTGTCCAGCCCGCCCGAGGTCGCCGAGGTTTCCGCCAAGAAGATGTTGGAGCCGTAGAACGCCCCCATATCCTCGATCCAATGCGACCGGGTGATCGACTTGCCCCGGCTGATCGGCATAGCGTGGAAGACACCGGTCGGCTGCTTCGAATACTCCTTCAGCGCGGTGAAAAACGGCGTCTTATAACGGTTGGCGACGCCCCGCAGGATATTGAGATGCAGCTCCTGGAAGTCTTCCTGATTGTAGAAGACCCGCCGGCAACCGCCGAGATCGCGCCCCGCGATCTCCTCGACCGAGCGATCGGTGACGAGATAGCCGTCAAGCTCCGGCCGCACCTTCCCGATCAGCCGGCATAGCTCCGGCCCGAGATCCTGCATCGGCAAGGCGTCCACATCCTCGTCGCCAAGGCGCGTCAGATACTTCCGCAAGATCGGCAGATCGTGCTGCGATTTGAGCGTGAGGCCCGAGCGCACCACCACTGCCTGGATGTTGTGGTTGAAGAGGATCGCGATCAACGCGTCCTCGAGGCTCCCCACGATCACCGGCTCGTAGACGAAGGCGTCCTCCTGCCTGCGCATCTGATGCAGGCTGTTCTTCAGCCAGGTCGCCTGCTGTTCCGAAACGCTGTCGACGATCAGCGTCTCGAAATACGGCCTGGCGAGCGCCCGCGCCTCCAGCGTCTGGGTCTGCTCGTCCTGCACATCGTCGAGATCCGCCTCCTCGGCCGCCAAGGTGATCCGCCGGCGGCGATAAGCGCCCGACGAAAGCGAGCGCACCACCCGACGGACCGTGACGGCCAGGTCGTCGTAATGCCCGTGCCCGAACTGGTAGTGCATGAAAGAGAACGCGTGCTTGCCCGGAAAGGCCCAGTAGCTCTCGATCGGCTCCAGCACATCGAAGACGTCCGAGACCTGCGCCGCCAACAGCTTCCGGCGTTTCTCGCTGACTTTGGGGCCCGCAAGCTCACTGGTGAGCTGCTTCAAGAGGCTCCATCGATCCGAGCGAAGCTGTACTGCGCTGTAGAACTCGCCAATCTCCGTCATTGTCTCCTCCGTCGGGCGACCTGCCGGGCCACCTCTCTATCTGGCGGACCTGTGGTGCCGTGGCCCCTTGGTGCCGTCCAACGGGCGCGAGCAACGACGGCTCAGCCCGTCAATATTCGTCCCATGGGCACCACTGGGGAGGGTTGGTGGTCGTCCACCCGCCCATGCCCGAACTCGTCGCCCTCCCAGGCCATGGCACCCACGGCCCGCGCGTCCTCGCCCGAGATCCCGCGGCGGTCGCCCTGCTGCGGCATCGCGAGGGGGCCCAGGCTCTGCAGATACGCATCGGCCCCACTCGCGCGGTCATAGACCGGGAACTCCGCCTCGCGGTCGCGGAAGCTCTTCAGCACTTGGCCAAGGCCCCGCATGCCCGTCTCGCGCTGCCGGCGCACCTGATCGAAATCGATCTCGATGGGGAAGATGTCTTCTTGTCCCGCCGACTGATGCAGCACCACGGCCGACGGATCGATGACGCATGACCGGCCGACGCCCCCCGCCGCGAGCCCGTTCACATCGAACACATAGCACTGGAACTGCGCCGCCGTGGCCCGCGCGATGGCCAGCTCCGCATCGCGGTCGGTCGTCCCCGTCAGCACCGGATGCAGCAGCACCTCGACCCCCATCGAGGTGAGCTGCCGCGTCGTCTCGGGGAACCAGATATCGTAGCAGATCGAGAGCCCGAACCGCCCAGCCCCCGGCACGTCGAAGACGCAGAAATCGGTGCCCGCATCGATCCCCTGCTCATAGGGCC
The DNA here is from genome assembly GCA_039178805.1 of Pseudomonadota bacterium. GTDB lineage: Bacteria > Pseudomonadota > Alphaproteobacteria > Rhodobacterales > Rhodobacteraceae > Thermohalobaculum. The sequence continues at coordinate 6,849 of JBCDFC010000203.1, forward strand.
TGAACGGGAACATCTTGCGGTACTTGCCGACGATCTCGCCCGCCGGGTCGATGACGGCCGCGGTGTTGTAAAGCCGGCCGTCCTCCGCCTTCTCGAAGATCGAGCCGGGGATCAGCCAGATCCGATGCTTCCGCGCCTCCTCCTGGAACCGCTCCAGCGTCGTGTTCGGCCAGCTCTGCGCAAAGCGCGGCAACGGCCCGAAAGGCGCGAGCTCGCTGAACAGCACCATCTGCGTCCAAGGAAACCGCGCCATGGTGATATCGAGCCTGTGGCACATGGCTTCGACATTGTCGTGGACGGCTGCCACATGCATCTGAACGCCGGTGATGGCGAAGGGCGTCATACCCGTTGCTCCGTTACCCTCGTAAAGCGGCCAGAGTATCGGGTGTTCTGCACTGCACAAGGGCTGCCGCTGCGGCGCTTGCGATTAGCCACGCACGATCAGGACCGAACAAGGCGCGCGCGCTGCGACCCGATCCGCATGACTGCCCGCCAGCAAGTCGTGCATGATCGACGGCGCATGCGCCGCCATCACCACCAGCCTCGGCTGCAGCTCGTCCACGAAGCTCAGGATCGTGTCCACGACGCCGCCATGGGTTGCATGGCTCTGCCATTTCACCGCATCGCCCAGCATCTCGTTCGCGATCTTGTCGAGCGCCTCGCGCGCATGGGTGCTGGTCTCTTCCTTGAAGTTCGCGGGGAAGTACTGACCGACGAGGCTCATCCCGAAATCGGGCAAGACGGCGAGGAGGTGGATCTCCGAGCCCTGACGCTTGGCCGCCGCCATCGCCTCGGGCATGCCGAGCCGCCAAGACGCCTCGAACTCGACGTCGACAGGGACAAGAATGCAGCTCATCGCTCCCTCCTATTCACCTGCGGCCGCGGCACTCTGCGCACGGCCGAAACTCGGCATCGCGGGCATGCCGGCCCGCATCCGCTGCAAGGCGATGAGCCCGGCCAGGATCAGAAGGACTGGCAGATAGATCAGGTACTTGGTCGGCTGCGCGACCGGCTGCAGCACCTCGATGATCTCCTGGTCCCAATCGAGCCCGGCCTCCGCGACGGCGCTGCCGAAGGCGACATCGTCGATCATGGTCTTGCCATCGCTGTCGATCAGCGTGATGCCCGCCTGCTCCAGTCGCGCATCGCCATCGGCCGCACCCGTCATCGGCACAAGCGCGGTGAAGGTGATCGGATCGCCGTACTCGTTCAGCCCCGCCACCGTCAGTCGCAGATCCGCTCCATCGGGCACCGCCGCCGCGGCAGAGGAGATCTCGGACGGCGCGACCTTCTCGAATGGTGCCACGATCATGTCCATCCAGAACCCGGGCCGGAACAGCGAGAAGGCGATCAGCAGCAGCACCGCACTCTCCCACATCCGGTTGCGCGTGATGAACCAGCCTTGCGTCGCTGCCGCGAACAACAGCATCGCGACGGTCGCGACAAGGAAGACGAAGGCGCCCTCCAGATACGTCACATCGATCAGCAGGAGGTCCGTGTTGAAGATGAACAGGAACGGCAGCGCCGCCGTCCGCAGCGAGTAAAAGAACGCCACGAGCCCTGTGCGGATCGGATCGCCCCCCGACACCGCGGCCGCGGCAAAGCTCGCAAGCCCCACCGGCGGCGTCACATCCGCCATGATGCCGAAATAGAAGACGAAGAGATGCACCGCGATCAGCGGCACGATGAGCCCGTTCTGCTGGCCGAGCGTCACGATCACGGGCGCGAGCAGCGCCGAGACGACGATATAGTTCGCCGTCGTCGGCAGCCCCATCCCGAGGATCAGCGACAGGATCGCCGTCAGCGCCAGGATCGCCATGATATAGCCGCCCGAGAGCACCTCCACGACTTCGGCCAGCGCCGTGCCGACGCCCGTCTGGCTCACGACGCCCACGATGATCCCGGCGGTCGCCGTGGCGATACCGATGCCGATCATGTTGCGCGCGCCGGCCACGAGGCCCATCACCAAGTCCTTGACGCCCTCGGTGAACTCCCCGGCAAAGCCCGAGCCGCCCTTCATCAGCGCCGCTAGGGGCCGCTGCGTGACGAGGATGAAGATCATGAAGGCCGAGCCCCAGAAGGCCGAGAGCCCGGGCGACAGCCGATCCACCATCAGCGCCCAAACCAGCACCACCACCGGCAGCACATAGTGCAGGCCCGACTTCACCGTCGGCCCCGGCAGCGGCAGCTTCGCCCCAGGC
>JBCDFC010000204.1:0-9046 GCA_039178805.1 Pseudomonadota bacterium
ACGCGGTCGCAGTGCTCCTCAGGGGTCACTGTTCAGCTGCCTCGCGCGCAGCAGCCTCCATCTCCTCACGCACCTCTTTCGCGCCGACGCCTTCGCCGACGTTGAGGTTGCGATCAAACCAGGACACCGCGATGGCGAAGGCTGTCGTGATGCCGCCAATCGCCGCTGCCATCCCCTCCCCGCCAACGAACTGGATCAGCTCGACCAGGATCGTCTGCAGTTCTGTCGCCGAGGTCACGACCGATCCACCGACCGCCGTTATGAGCAGCATCGCGACTGCCTTGATGCGTGGGCCGAAGCGATCCTGAAGGGTGTTCAGAAGTTCCATAGGGGTCTCCATCGATGTGGTTGAAAAGGCATGGTTTTGGGATGATGCGCTGCAGGTGGCGCATCATCAGGACACCGTCGTCGCGGCGTCTGAGGGAGTTACGGTGCAGTGATGCCGCTCAGAAGGAGCGCGACGATGATGGGGCAAAGCAGCGCGCCCAGCCCGACCAGCCAGATCTGAAGGTTCTGGTTGTTCCGAATCCGCTTGTCCTCGTCGATGCTGCTCTTCAAAGAAGCCAGCTCCCGGTCGACTCGGTCGAAGCGCTCATGCACCGAGCGGTCCTTCTCGTCGGCGACGTCCTGCCGGCGCTCAAGAGTGGCGACGCGCCCTTCAAGCACGCGCAGTGTCTCCATCGCTGCGTCCATCACCCCGCCTCCCTGATCCGATAGCGCCGCCCGTATTCGCGCAGTGTGAGCCATGACGCCTCGCCCAGATCGGTGAGGTGCCCGTAGAGCGCCGACCTAACATCGAGGAGCGAGTTACCTGTCGTGCGGTCGGGAACCACGGCGACTGGGCTGTGATCCCCGGCCGTGACGTCGAGCACGCGGGCGCACTGGCCAAAAATGTCGTCTTGGGTGGCGAGCGTGCCTTCGAGCGAGATCGTGGCCTCGCGCACGGTCTTGCGCTTGTAGATCGTGGGCTCGGCGCCCGCGGAGTCGAAGCGCTGCGAGCGCGGCTCCGGGCGGGTCGTGAAGGGGTAGCCGATGTTGACCGCCAGCGGCAGAAGCGGGGACAGGAAAAGCCGCCCGATCTCCAGCAGATCCCCGCCGGCCTGGGTGAGGACGAGGCGCCAGTAGCGCGCCGTGGCTGCTGCCGGGAGGACGAAGACAGCTTGGCGAAACACCGCGTCGAAACCGTACTGCGCTTGGCCGGGCACGTTGAAGAAGGCGATGTTGCTGGCCCCCGGGCTCGTCCCGGCGGAGAGCGTGAAGGTCGAGAAGGCCGTGGCGCCCGAGCGGATCCCGGCGAAGAAGACCATGCCCACCTCCTGCGCCGCGCCGAAGTCGACGTTGATCACCGTGGTAAGCGTGGAGGCCCGGAAGACCGTCGAGACATGATCACCCCGAAGGTTCTCGGCCGGCAGCGTCGGTATCGCGTTCGTCGCGCTGATGCTCACACCCATCTCGTTGAGCAGATCGCGATAGCCGATGGCGGCGTTACCCATCGCGCATGATCCCCTCAATCTCGGCCCGATAGGTGCTGCCGGTGATGCTGACCCCGGTCACGCGGACGAGCTCATCGTCCAGGCCTTCGTCGAGCTCGCTCACAGCGACCGTCTGGCCCGGCTTGGCGAAGAGCCCCTTATGGTTCGTCGTGAAGGACACGCGCCGGGACCGGCCGTCGGCGAGGGCCAGGAGCGCGTCACGCAGCCCGTCAGCGCCAGCCTTGCTCGAGAGCACCGTATCGCGGCGCAGGGTCTTGGCCTCGGCGTGCCGAGTTACGGCCTGCGTCCCAATCGTGGTGCGCCACTCCTGCTCGAGCGCGGTGCGGTCATCGCCGGTCACCGAAGCGGGGAGGTCGCTGGTGGGCGTGTAGTTGCGGCCGTAGCCCACCGTCATCTCGCGGAGCGCCGGGCGAAGGTCAGCCGGCGCGGGCAGGTACCGGAAGGACCGCTCCTCCACCTGGGCCTGCGAGAAGCGCAGCGCCGCCGTAGCGCCCGGAGCCCGAATGACGAAGCCCTCGAGGCGGCCGTCAGCCCCGTCACCGTAGGAGCCCTCCACGGCCGCTGAGATCTCGTCGAGCACGCTCTCGGCGGTGGCAACGCTCTGAGGCCCCAGGAAGATCCCAACCGGCCACGGCGCCTCACCATCGATCGTGCGGAATGTCCCGGCATTGACCTCTGAGGCGCTCAGCTGCGGCCCGTACTGGGTCGCGATGATGCGCATGATAGTGCCGGGCAGCTCCTGGAAGGCGCCTTCAAACACGCCGCCCTCCACATCGCAGGTCAGCACGCCGCCGGGCGCCGCGCCAAGCCGAACGTAGCCCTCTGCCAGGCAGGCCGCATACTGGCCCGGCGGGATCTGATCGCCGCCGGAGCCCGCCGTCGCAGCCCGCAGCGCGGCAACGGTCGGGTAGTCGCCGGCATCGGTGAGCGGCACGCCAGCAATCCGAACCGCGGTGACGGCGTTGATCTGCGCCCCCGCACCGCCGGCATCGGCATGCACCTGATAGACCAGCTCGCCGGGGATCACCGGTGCCGGCTGGATGTTGAAGACGCGGCCGAAGCACACTGGCTTGCGCAGGCCCTCGAAATCCGCCGGCCCCTCAAGGTCGCCCGTCCCGGCGTAGGTTGCGGGCTGCAGCGGCGTCTGGAGGCGATAGCCGAGACCGCGGAGCGCGACCTCCACTTCGCCGTCCCCCGCCCGCGCCCAGTTCTCCGCGGTCCCCCGGAAGATCGTGATGCCATCGGCATAGCCGTCGAACACGGCCCGGACCTCCACATCGCGACCGTCGAGGGCCAAGCGGGAGAAGATCCCGCGCAGGTCGTAGGTCAGGTCGCCGGCGGGCAGCGCCCGATCAACGGCCGAGAAGCGCAGCGAGGCAGTGCGGAACACCGACCGCCCGGCATAGGTCCCGCTCGTGGTTCTGCGCGACCACCGAATGGGCTCGGCCAGCCGCCCTATGAAGGCCGTGTGCGCTGGCGTGTCCCCTGCCTCTGTGCAGAAACCCTGATCGGCGAGCCGCAGCGTGACCGTACCCAGCGTGTCCTCGCTGTAGGGCTCGAGGGTCGCCGCAAAGCGGAGATCCAGCCGGGTCGCATTGAGCCGAGCCGCGTTCGGGAACACGGCGGGCGTCTCCGGGATCGTAACCCGAGGCCCGGCGACGGAGGGGGCGAAGGTCACGACGGCCAGCCCGCGGTCACATCAATGGCGCGAACGGCGGCGACGGTCTCGGCGGCATCCACAGCGTCGAACAGCGCCCGCTCGTTTTCGGCGCAGGCGATCACGAAATCTCCCACCGCCTCGGCGAGCGTCTCGGCAAGGGAGAGGTCGATGTCCAGCGGCCTCTGCGTCCGTGTGTTGAGCCTGAGGACGCGCCCAGCGTTTTGCGGCAGGACCAGCCTCTCTAAGGCGCCACGGATCTGCGTCTGAGAGGTCTCGTCGGTCTCGATCCTCTGGCCGGCAATGATCGTTCCGCCTCGAGAGCGACGTGCCCATTCCTGGTTGATCCGTCGCTTCTGGATCTCCCGCGCCTGCTCCAAGGTCGCACCTGCGAACGGGTTGAAAATTGCGTCGGCCTCGGCCGTCGCGAGGTCGCGCGCTTGACCTGTGCTGCTTTCGTAGATCCGAGTCATGCCGCGTTCAGCCCGTAAAGCCGGTAGTTGCCGATCAGAGTTCCGCTATTGACGTGCACCAGGCGCAGCGCGTTCGTCGGGTCGTTGTCGGCGGTGATGCCCGCGAACGCGAACTGCCGATCTGAGCCGGCCCGCGTCGATGCGCCTGATCCGAAGATCACGTCCTGCACGGGCGTGCCGGCCGCGTCTGAGCGCAGAAGGTGCAGGAGGAACTGCATCTTCGTGGTGCCGTTGCCCTGAAAGATCGTGATGCCATTGGCGATCACGTCGAAAGCGGTTGAGGAGCCAAAGTCATCCCCGAACCGGTTCTCTTGGATCGAATGCGTCCACGTCGTGCCGCCATCCTTGCTGGCCTGCACGGCGAGCGTCGGCGTCACAGCGCTGTCCACATCGATCGCAGCGTGCAGAAGGTAAGAGGAGAAGGCGCCGCTGAACCCGGTGGTGAGCGAGACAGCGGAGACACCAGAGAAGGTGCCGCTGTCGACGAGCTGGCCGATCGAACCAGCGATGACCTGGCCGCCGGAGAAAAGGGAGCCAGCCGGGATGGAGATCGTGTTCGCACCCTGCTTGGGCGCGCCGTACCAGGAAGAGCCGTTGGCAGCGTCGAGATCGAGGGCGTTGACGAAGGCGCCAGCCGATCTTGTGATGAACCGCCACATGCCGGTTTCGGCGCCTGACGCGGAGCTTATCACCCATGCCTGCGCTTGGGCATACTCGAAGGTTCGCGAGACACCCATGCCAATGGTTCGGATGATCCCGAACGCCAAGCCGCTCGTGTTGCGAAGCTGGAAGTCGCCGAAATCCGCGCCCGGCGAGGTGTTCGTGTCATCAGGGCTCAGATCGCGTCGGGCCATCGTCTCGGCGTCCGGCCGGGCGGCAAACACCCGCGTGACGTTGTCGGCCGCGGTACCCGCCATGTTCAGGCGCGAGGTCCCGCCAGCGCTCGTGCTGTAGACCGACCCGCTCGCGCGCTGCACCACGGGCGTCCCGCCGTCGTCGATCACGACCGCCCGGAAGCTCTCGCGCTGCGCGACGGCGTTGGTCGCGCTGGTGACGTCCTCAACAACCAGATCGACCAGTTGTCCATAGACGAAATCCCCGTCCGCCACCGCCTGCTGGAAGGTGCGGAACCCAGTGACGGTCCCGTCCAGATCCAGATCCCCGGTGCCGGACGAGGTCGTCGTCATCATGACGTTGTCGGGGGCGTAGACGACGGTCATCAGGCGCTCCTCAGGCGAGGCAGGAGGTCGTTGGTCTCTTGGCTTTCGGCGATTAGTCGGCGGATCAGTTCTTTCAGCTCTTCGTCATTGGCATTGGCCGTGGTCAGCTGATCGCTCAGCGTCGAGCCGATCCGGCCGTCCTGGATGAGCAGCTCCAGAATCCGGGCCTCCACGGTGTTCAGCTCTTGCACCTGGCGGGCCGATGCCTGCTCGAGCGCGGCGATCTGGCGTGTGCTCGCATCCTCTAGTCGCTGGATCTGCGCCTCCTGCTCTTCCCTGAGGCGCGCGATCTGCGCCTCGGCGCTGTCCTGGTTTCCAAGAGCGGCGGCCTGGGCTTCCTCGGCGACGGCGCGCACAGCGTTCAGCTGCTCGTCGAATTCGGCGGTGCCTTCCGGGAAGAAGTTGCGCACCGCGTTCAGGAAGTCGCCCTGGAAGCTGGAGAAGGCCGAGACGCCCGAGGCTGAGCCCGACCGCGCGCCGGCGGCAAACTGATCGAACTGGCCCAGCAGCGTGTTGAAGGCGGTCTCTGGGTTGGTGCCTGTGGTCGAGAGGCTGGTGAGAATGCCACCGGCCTGTGCAGCCGCCCGACCGAAGCCATCGGCCAGCGACGTCAGATCCGAGATCTGGCCCTCGAACGCTCGGCCGATCGCCCGGACCGTCTCATCGGTGGAGCGCTGGATTTCGGCAGCGATGTCCGCGGCCGAGGATGTGATGCTCGCGCTGATCGACGCGAAGAGGCTCTCGAACTCGCTCGTGGCAGCCGCCGCATCATCGGCGATCCCGCTCGTCACACCGCCGAGGCTGTCCTCGACGGTCTCCGTCAGGCGCGCGAACTGGTCGTCATAGGCGGCGAGCGCCAGGGCGCCGGCCTGCTGGATCTGCCTGTCTGCGCCCTCGGCGCTTGCTGAGGTTCCAAGGTCGGCGAGCACGCCCTGGAACTCCAGCAGCGCGGCCTGGGCGTCCTCGATGCTCTCCGCGCTGCGGATGCCCTGGAGGGACAGCCCTTCGAACCCCAGCGCGTCCAGGCGGGCGTCCCGGCCCTCTGCCGTTCCGCCGAGCCGATCCGTCACCTGAAAGTCGAAGTCCTGCAGCACCTCGGACACGCGGGCCTGCAGATCCAGCAGCGCGTCGCCCACGAGGTTGAGGCCATTTGCCAGAACGCCCGTGGCGTCTGCCGCGGCGCCGGCGGCAGCGATCGAGCCCTGCAGCGCGTCGTCCACCAGCTCGAGCGCCAGGGCCGTCTGGTCGCTGGTCGTGGCGAGCCCGGCGAGGTTGTCCTCGATGAAGGTCAGCTCATCAAAGCTGAGTTGGTTGAGGCTGTTCGCGAAGTTGAGGCGGAAGGTCTGGGCGAAGTCGTCCGTCGCTGCGCCGATGGCCTCACGATCCGCCAGCCCAGCAGAGAAGGCGTCCAGCGCGGCAGCTGCGGCATCGGCGGAGCCAAAGCCCTCGGCGGCCCGGCGCGCGGCGGCATCGGCCGCCTCCGTGTTCGAGATCAGATCGGCGGTGGCCCGGCGGGCGACCTCCTCGACATCGGCCGTGCTCAGCCCGAACTCCTGCAGAGCCTGGGTCGAGGCGGCGAGGTTGTCCTGGATCAGCTGCAGCGACTGCGCCAGCGGGCCGAGCGGCGCCTCCGTTTCGCCGAGCGCCTCTGCGGTGCTGGTCAGGATCGCGAGAACCTCGGTCGCGCGCTCGAGCTGCCGGACGTCGATTTCGCCGCTGTCCACGAGCAAGTCGCTCGCGCCCGATCCGCGCTGGATCTCGTTGGGCAGGCCGCCGAGCACCTGGCCGAACACGTCGAGCGCTTCGTCGCTCAGCCCCTCGGCAAGCTCCACGAAGGCACGGACCGTGGCCGCGGCAATCTCCCCCTGGCTGTCCACACTGTCGAAGTCGAAGCGAGCGCCGTCGTCGATCCCGGTGAAGCGCAGGCGGCTGCCATCACGATCCGACACATCGCCGGCGATGGCGAAGTCCGAGGCAACGCCCAGGCTGTCCCGGTCGAGCCCCGTCGCGCGTAGCAGCGCCTGGAAGGTAGCCGCGGAGGCCGAGCCCAGATCGCCCGAGGCGGCGATGTTCTCGCTGCTCGGGCTCTTGGGGCCGCCCTGGCTGAGGATCTGGCCGGTGAAGGGATCGATGACAGTGCCGGCGGCGTTGTTCGGGGCCGGGCCGCCGAAGATGCCTCCGAAGAGACCGCCCAGGAGGGAGCCGAGGACGCCGCCGATGGGGCCGAGCAAGCTCGCGGCTGTGCTGCCAATCGCTGTGCCAACGCCCGATAGGCCGCCGACGAAGGTGCCAACGCCGCCGAGAACCCCGCCGCCAACTTGAGAGGACAGATCACCACCGCCGATGAGCGAACCGATGCCGACGCCCAGGCCGGCGCCTCCGGCAATGTCGCCGACTGTAGTCGAGGCCCGAACTGGGCCTTGAAAGCCCGCCGGCAGCGTCAAGCCCTCAATGACTTCGAAGTTCAGAACGTCGGAGATCGTGCTGCTGATCGGAGCGAGCGCCTGCGAGATGCCGCCGCTCAAGCTTTCGAAGATCCCGAGAAGCCCGTCAGCGAAATCGTCGGCGCTGCTTAGACTGCTGGCAAACGCGTTTGAGAAATCGGAGGCTATTGCCTGAGATGCGTTGCGGGCCGCTTCCTCGGCGTCGCGGATGGTGCGCTCGAGCTCCTGAGACCGCCTGCGCTCGGCCGCTGAAAGGCGCTCTTGCTCCTCGCGAAGCTCCTTCTCGGCCTTGGCTTGCTCTTTCAGAGCCTCACTGGTGGCGCGCGATGCCCCCCCATATTCGGTCGTGACGACAACCGCTTCGCGAGTGGCTTTCGCCGCCGCCTCAGCCGCGGCAATCAAGTCGAACTGCGAGATCGTGATCACTTCGGATTGGGCTCGCCAAACTTCGATGTTCTCCCGGCGCAGCTCAGTATCGGTTTCGAGCTCGCTGATCTGCGCTCTAAGAGAGCGAGCACGCCGCGCGTTGTTTGCCTCCTCAGCCTTGGCCAGCCGACCCCGCGTGGCCGCAAGGTCGTTCAGCTCTCGATCAAGCTCGATCTGCTCGATGGTCGCGTTGTTTAGGAGCGTTGCCGACCGGCGGCCGGCATCAATCACCCGCTGGTTCAAGCGCAGCGCCTCAGCGCTCGCCGCCACGGTCGCCGCCAGATCACCATATGCGTTCTTAAGCTGGATCGTCTCGGCGCGCGTGTTGTCCAAAACTCGCTGGTTGGCCGCCAGGCCTTTGTCGAGGTCGCCAAGGGCTCGCCCGACATTGCGCACCGTCGTGTCCAGACTGCTCTGTTCGCGGCGCAGTCGCCCCGTGGCGTTCGATGTGTCATCGAAGATCGGCGGCAACTTCGTGAACTCGCGACCGATCGCTCGGCCAAGATCAACCAGTGCGCCAACCACACTGATGACGCCCTGCAGGGCAACGCCAAGCGCGTTGACCGCACCAGTCGCTACGGTGATGAACTCGTCGCTGCTCAGGACCTCCGCCAAATCGGTGAACGCCGCCGCCAAAGCGGATGTCGTCCCCGTCGCCTCGTTGATCGCGCCGACGGATCGAAGAAGGGCGTTCTGGACCTGCGTCAGAGCCCCACCGACGGTGGTTTCCGTTCGGGCGAACTCCTCCTGCAGCACGGGCAGCTGAGAGGAGAAGGCATCGAAGAACTCGCGACTGGAAACCTCGCCCTCGATGACGAGGTTCCGAAGCCGGGCCACTGAGCCACCGGCCTCATCCAACCCATCCGCCACCGCCTGAGCGATCCGCGGTGTGCCTTCGAGGATCGAGTTGAATTCCTCGGCCCGGACGATGCCGCCACCGATGGCCTGCGAGAGCTGGAGCAGAGACCCGGAGGCCGCCGTGGCCGAGGTCCCGGTGATGGCCAGGGCGTTACCAACGCCCTCGGAAAAGGCGATGATCTCCCTCTGCGAGACGCCCAGCTCGGACGATGCCAGAGCCACACGGGAGTAGAGCTCCGCCTGGCCCTCAAAGCTGGTCCTCGTGCGCTGCGCCACGTCGAATAGCTCAGACTGGACGCGCCTCAGCTCCTCGCTGCTCTCCGTGACGAGACGCAGCCGGTTTTCCACCTGCCGTGCGCTGTCCGCCAGCTGCACGAACTCACGCCCGCCAGCGGCCAGCCCCACAGCAGCGATCGCCGCGCCCACGGCCGCGGCCGCCCGCGCGGTCGCACGGAATGCCGCGCTCATCCGCTCG
>JBCDFC010000205.1:0-9034 GCA_039178805.1 Pseudomonadota bacterium
ATGGCGCGGGGGCTAAGCCGGAGACTGCGCCCATTGCGCTCAAGCGACCGTGCCCCGATATTCACATCCCAGCCAGCAAAGCTGAGAGAGCGGGGCGCGCCAGACGCCGGGTCGGAGACGTAGATCCCGTCCGAGCGCTGTGTAGCGGTCCATTTCTCAGGCAGAGCCATCGGGTCCATCGGGGGGTCCATCGGGCGGCCCCGCCGCCCCTTTCTTCCTTCTAGATAGATAACCGGTCGAAAAGTTTGACGGGGTGTGAAGCAAAACCGTCGTTAAGTCGAATGAAAATCCAGGACGGCTCGCATGATCGTGAGTGATGGAAACATGAGGGCGAAGCAATCTCTCGCGTCAGTCCTCATCATCGCGTCGAAGTCTCGCTGGATCCTCTGAAACCGAGCGAAAGATCAAAGGAAATCGTCATGTCCGAAGCGGCGATGAAAACTGAAACCCCCGTCATCTACCGGCACTTCATCGATGGTCGGGATGTCGATCCGGCGGAGGGTGGCTGGTTCGAGAGCACGGATCCTTACGAGAACACGGTCTGGGCCCAGGTCGCCCGGGGCACGGCGGCCGATGTCGACCGCGCTGTGACCGCCGCTAGGGAGGCGATGACCACGGGGCCATGGGCGACGATGACACCGTCCGCCCGGGGCAAGATCATGCGCCGCATCGGCGATCTGGTGGGCGAGAATGGCGAGCGGTTGGCGCGGCTTGAAGTGCGCGACAATGGCAAGCTGATGACCGAGATGCGGGCGCAGATGAACTACCATCCAGAGTGGTGGTATTATTTCGCGGGTTTGGCCGACAAGATCGAGGGCGGGGTCGTGCCGATCGACAAGCCCGACCATTTCGCCTTCACCACGCATGAGCCGGTGGGCGTCGTGGGCGCGCTGACGGCCTGGAATTCCCCCTTGATGTTCGTCGCCTGGAAATGCGCGCCGGCGCTGGCGGCGGGGTGTGCCGTGGTGGTGAAGCCGTCCGAATACACTTCTGCATCGGCGCTGGAGTTCGCGGCGCTGACCAAGGAGGCGGGGCTGCCGGACGGGGTCTTCAACGTGGTCACGGGCCTTGGTGCCGAGGCCGGGGCGGCGCTGGTCGAGCATCCGGGTGTTGCCAAGATCTCCTTCACCGGCAGCGATGCGACGGGCCGGCGGATCTATGAGACCGCGGCGCGGACCATGAAGCGGGTGAGTTTGGAGCTTGGCGGCAAATCGCCCAACATCATCTTCGCCGATGCCAACCTGGATGCAGCGGTCGCGGGCGCGGTCTCGGGCATCTTCGCGGCCACGGGGCAAACCTGCATCGCGGGCTCGCGGCTTTTGGTGCAGAGCAGCGTTAAGGAAGAGGTGACCGAGCGGCTGGTCGCGATGGCGGAGACGGCCCGGATCGGCGATCCGATGCAGCCAGAGACCAATATCGGCCCCGTCACGACGCCCCCGCAATACGCGAAGATCCTGGACTATATCAAGATCGCGAAGGGTGAGGGTGCGCGGCTGATCGCAGGCGGCGGGCCGTCGGATGCCGGGCCGAACTTCGTGCAGCCGACGATCTTTACGGATGTCACAAACGGCATGCGGATCGCCCAGGAGGAGGTGTTCGGGCCGGTCCTCTCGATCATCGGGTTCGAAGACGAAGAGGAGGCGGTCGCGATCGGCAACGACGTGATCTACGGGCTGGCAGCGGGCGTCTGGACCCAGAATATCGGGCGGGCGCACCGCATGGCGGCGCGGCTGCGTGCAGGCACGGTTTGGGTGAACACCTATCGGGCTGTGAGCTATCTGATGCCGTTCGGCGGTATGAAGCAGTCCGGCCTCGGCCGGGAGAGCGGGATCGATGCGGTGCATGAATATCTCGAGACGAAGGCCGTCTGGATCAACACGTCGGACGCAGCGCCCAGCAATCCGTTCGTGATGCGGTAGGGCGGGCTTCTGGGCGCCCCGACTTCGGCCGCTGCGCGTCCTCAGCGGCCCACCCGCCAGCCGCGCCCCGGTGGGCATTCAGGCGATGATCTCGTGCGGAGCAAATGAGTTTCAGCGTCAAGGCGCCTGGGTCGAACTCATGGTTCGAGGCGCTACACGCGCTTCTCATCGAACGGACCGCCGCTCGATCGCGCAACACCTGCTGAGATCCTGCCAGTGTCGTTAGCGCTTCGTTCGTGCGACTCAGTCAAACCTGTCGTGGGAGGGGACGCGCGGGAGCCGGTTTTTCGCGCGCCGAGAGTGCTCGGATGGTGTCAGCTTGCTGCGCGGGCCGCACGCTTGCGTTCATGCGGGTCGAGATGGCGCTTACGCAGACGGATTGAGTTTGGGGTAACTTCGACCAGCTCGTCATCGTCGATATACGCGATGGCTTGCTCGAGGGTCAGGCGGGTCGCAGGGGTTAGCTTCACCGCCTCGTCCTTTCCGGCCGCGCGGATATTCGTGAGTTGTTTGCCCTTGAGCGGGTTCACTTCGAGATCGTTGTCGCGGCTATGCTCACCGATGATCATGCCCTCATAGACCTTCTCACCGGAGCCGATGAACATCCGTCCGCGATCCTCGAGATTGAAGAGCGCATAGGCCACGCTGTCGCCCGTCCCCATCGAGATCAGCACCCCGGCGCGGCGGCCCGGGATCGGGCCCTTCCAGACCGACCAGTCGTGGAAGACACGGTTGAGAACGCCCGTCCCGCGCGTGTCGGTCAGGAACTCGCCATGATAGCCGATGAGCCCGCGGGAGGGGACGTGGGCGACGATGCGCGTCTTGCCCGAACCCGCCGAGCGCATCTCCGCCAGCTCACCTTTGCGGAGCGCGAGTTTTTCGACGACCGTGCCGGCGAACTCCTCATCCACATCGACCGTGACTTCCTCGACGGGTTCGAGACGCTGACCGCTCTCCTCGCGGAACAGCACGCGTGGGCGGGAGATCGAGAGCTCGAAGCCTTCGCGGCGCATGTTTTCAATCAGGACGCCCATCTGCAGCTCGCCCCGTCCTGCTACGTCGAAGGCCTCGCCACCGGGCGTGTCTGTCACGCGGATCGCGACATTCTGCTCGGCCTCGCGCATCAGCCGCTCGCGGATCACGCGGGACTGCACCTTCTTGCCCTCGCGCCCGGCAAGCGGGCTGTCGTTGATGCCGAAGGTGACGGAGATCGTCGGCGGGTCGATGGGCTGCGCTGGGATCGCCTCGGCCACCGAGAGATCGCCGATCGTGTCGGCGACGGTCGTCTTCGCCATGCCGGCAAGGGCCACGATGTCGCCGGCATTCGCCTCCTCGACGGGCTGACGGGCGAGCCCGCGGAAGGCGAGGACTTTGGAGACGCGGAAGCGCTCGATCTCGCCTCCGTCACGGCGGAGGCCCTTGACCGTCATGCCCGTCTTCACCGTGCCGCGCTCGATCCGGCCCGTTAGGAGGCGGCCGAGGAAGGGGTCGGCCTCGAGCGTCGTAGCGAGCATTGCGAAGGGCTCGCCTGCATCGGCTACTTGCATCGGCGCTGGCACATGGCGGGCGATCAGATCGAAGAGGGGAGCGAGGTTCTCGCGCGGGGCATCGAGGCTTTCCGCCGCCCAGCCGCTGCGGCCCGAGGCGTAGAGCATGGGGAAATCGAGCTGCTCGTCGCTCGCCTCAAGCGCTGCGAAGAGATCGAATACCTCGTCGTGGGCGCGGTCGGGCTCGGCATCTGGCTTGTCGACTTTGTTCAGGATGACGATGGGGCGGAGGCCGAGGGCCAGCGCCTTGGAGGTTACGAACTTCGTCTGCGGCATCGGCCCTTCGGCGGCATCGACCAGCAGCACCACGCCGTCGACCATCGAGAGGATGCGCTCGACCTCACCGCCAAAATCCGCGTGGCCCGGCGTGTCGACGATGTTGATCCGCGTGCCTTGCCATTCGACCGAGGTGCATTTCGCGAGGATCGTAATGCCCCGCTCACGCTCGAGATCGTTCGAGTCCATCGCGCGTTCGGCAACCGCCTGGTTCTCGCGGAAAGCGCCGGACTGCTTCAGGAGCTCATCAACGAGCGTGGTCTTGCCATGATCAACATGGGCGATGATGGCGATGTTGCGAAGCTCCATTGGAGACGGCCTTTCGCGGATGCGTACAAGGCGCGTCATGTGGCGCAGCCAGGGCGTTTCGGCAAGCGCGTCGTTGAGGGGTCGGCTGATGATTGTCGCTTTCGGCGTGATTGGCTCGCAAATCCGGGTGCCCGAGGGCGCTTCCGTCGCGAAGAGCCACTCAAACGCTGCGGGCAGCGAGTGGTTTGAAGGCGACGGACCGAATTTGGTCTGGATCGCGGGTTTTCGCCGCCGCTCCGCCACGCTAACCAAAGTAAGAATCTTGCGGAGAGGATGCGCCCGTTGAAGGCGATGCGATTGCATGAGATCGGCGTCCGGCTGATCGAGGACGATATTCCGGTACCAGAGCCTGGGCCCGGGCAAGTGCGTGTACGTGTCTCGGCGGTGGGCGTGAACTTTGCCGATACGCTGATAATCGAGGGGCGGTACCAGGAGAAGCCGGCGCTTCCCTTCGCACCGGGAATGGAGATCGCGGGTGTCGTCGATGCGCTCGGCCCTGGGGTCAGCGGCTTGCGTCCGGGGGCGCGGGTGGCCGCACTTCCAGGCTCGGGCGGGTTCGCCGAATACGCGCTGGTGCCGGAGAGGACATGCGTCGCAGTCCCGGACGGGATGAGCGATGTCGATGCGGCAGCCCTTCAGGTCGCCTATGGTACGAGTGAGGTCGCGCTCTCCCATCGCGCGCGCCTGAGGGTCGGTGAGCGGTTGCTCGTCCTCGGGGCTGCGGGCGGTGTCGGGCTCACGGCCGTGGAGATCGGTGCATTATTGGGGGCGGATGTCATCGCCGCAGCCCGGGGACGTGAGCGGCTGGAACGCGCGCGTGAGAAAGGCGCGCATCATCTGATCGACACCGAAACGCAGGACCTGCGCGAAGAGGTGCTGGCGCTTGGCGGGGCAGATGTCGTCTACGACCCTGTCGGTGGGAAGCAGTGGGAGGCCGCGTTGCGCGCCACCAACCCCGAGGGGCGGCTGCTCCCCATCGGCTTTGCCAGCGGGGAGGTGCCGAAGATCCCGGCGAACATCCTGCTTGTGAAGAACCTCGACGTGATCGGCTTCTATTGGGGGGCCTACTACCAGTTCCGCTCGAATGTCCTGGCCGAGAGTTTTCGCCGGCTGACCGCTTGGTATGTGGACGGGCGCATCCGGCCGCATGTGAGCCATGAGCTGCCGCTGAGCGAAGCGAACCGGGCGCTGGATCTGCTGCGCGAGCGGGCGGCGACCGGCAAGGTGGTGCTGGTCAACCGCTGAACGCCCGCGCGACCGAAGCGTGGCGCCCCGATCTTCGATGCAGCGTCATGCGCGGGATTGACCGGGGGGTCCGAGACGTTGGGCCATGACTTGACAGGTCGAGCCCGGCAATGACGTCTCGGTGGGGGGCGGGCTCGATGTGCGAACAGAGCACCCTCTACTCTGCGGCGACTGAGCCTGCTCTGCTCCGGTCGTCGACAACGGCCAGATGCCCGTAGGCCTCCCGCACGATGCAGGCGAGGGCGTCGAGGGGTGGGAGGCCGGTGGCGCGGCGTTTGTACATGTTGATCCAGGTCTGCGGCAGACG
Source organism: Pseudomonadota bacterium (assembly GCA_039178805.1). Classification (GTDB taxonomy): domain Bacteria; phylum Pseudomonadota; class Alphaproteobacteria; order Rhodobacterales; family Rhodobacteraceae; genus Thermohalobaculum. The sequence continues at coordinate 5,604 of JBCDFC010000205.1, forward strand.
CGGAAGGCCAGCGGAGGCGTCGATCGGGACGAGATATGGGCCCGCTGCGCTCTCGCACATGGCGTGGACGGCGAGATCCGCCGAGACCGATGCCTCCACCGTGCGCGTCGACCGGGTATCGACGGCCATCTCCCACTGAATGCCCGCCTCGTCGAGCGCACGCTGCGCCCAGGGGCGGAAGATGCAGAGTTTCTCGAAGGCGAGACGCAGGGGGCGCTGCCGTGCTGCAACGCCGCCGGGTGCTCCGACCCAGATCAATCGCTGGGTGCTCAGCGTCTCGCCGGCCGGATCCGCGCTCTCCTCGGTCGTGAGGATCAGATCCGCCCCGCCCGAGGCCAGCAGATCCTTGAGCTGCGAGGTGTGCGAGGAGAGAAGCGTCAGCCGCATGCGCGGGAACATCTGGTCGAAACGCTGCAGGATGCCGGGAATGTGCGGATAGACGATGTCCGATGGCACGCCGAAGGTGATCTCGCCCTCGTAATCCTTGGAGGTGACCCGGGCCAGCGCCTCGTCATTCAAGGACAGAAGGCGGCGCGCATAGCTCACCATCTGCTCCCCCTGCGGCGTGAGCGCCGGGCCGCGCCCGCTGCGGTCGAGGAGCTGCTGCCCGAGCGCTTCCTCGAGCCGCTTCAACTGCATCGAGACCGCCGACTGCGTGAGGTTGAGCTGCTGGGCTGCGCGGGTCACCCCTCCGACATCCATCACGGTGACGAGGGAGCGGAGCGCGGTCAGGTCAAGATTGCGGATCATTCATGACACTCCGTGATGATTCACCACATAAACATTCATTTCTCTTATGCTCGGCAATGTCTATCTTATCATCATTGCTGAACGGAACAAGCTTCAGCATCACCGTGTTAGATGGAGTTCGCCATGAAGACCATGACCCATGCGACCGCGCCGCGGAGCCTGCCGACCCTGGTGGAGACCATTGCACAGCTCCCGCTTACGCGCTGGATCTCCGTCATGCGCGAGCGTCGGCACCTGTCCGACCTGGAGCCGCATCTCCTGAAGGATATCGGCGTCAGCGAGACCGATCGCGACCGTGAAGTCGTGCGTCCGTTCTGGGATGTCACCAGCCGGAGCTGAGGGCAGCACCTCGAAGCTGACCCGTCTCGAGCGGATAGGTCGCGAGCGCTTCGTAGCTCGCGATCTTGCCGAGGCGGGAGCGGTAGAGAACGAAATCCTCGATCTCCCAGAAGGGCGAGGAGAGCCCCATCCGCGTTGCCACGAAGGCGTGCATCTTCTCCGCCTCCTCGCCCCGCAATCCATTGCCGAAGCGCGCCAGCGTGACATGAGGCACGAAGCGTTCGGATTGGAGCCTGATACCGGCCGAACGGGCTGCCTGGAGCACCTTCTCCCGCAGATGGGCGAGCCCTGGATCGGGTGAGACCCGCGCATAGAGGGCCGTCGGGCGCCCGCCGCCGAACAACCCGACCCCGTCGATGGCGACGCTGAACCCCGGCGCGCGCAGTTGGCCAAGCGCGTAGTGCACATCCTCGATCAAAGGGCCCGGATGCTCACCGAGAAAGGCGAGCGTGATGTGGAAGTTCTCGGGCGGCACTGGACGGCCGCTCGGCAGGCCGGCTTGCGCGCCCTCCAACCGCCAGATCGCCTCCTGCGGTAGGGGCAGGGCGACGAAGGCGCGTATCATCCGGCGGCCCGCGCGCGGTCGATCAGCTCCAGGACCCTTGGCCCGATGGCCTCGACCATGATCGCGACGCCCTGCTGATTGGGATGAATGCCGTCGGACTGGAAGAGTTCGGGCTCACCCGTCAGCCCGGCCAGGATCGATGGGTGGTGGATGGCGTCGAACGCCGCCGACAAATCCGGGTAGATGCTGTCGAACTCTTCCTTGTATTCGGGGCCGTAGTTCAGCGGCGCGTTAATGCCAGCCAGGAGCACGGGCAAGCGGCGTTCGCGCAGCCCCTCCAGCATCGCTTGGATGTTGGCGCGGCTTTCCGAAGGTTGGATGCCGCGCAGAAGGTCGTTGCCGCCGAGCGCGATCATCACCGCATCGGCCCCATCGGCCAGCGCCCAGTCGAGGCGCGCCCGTCCCCCCGCGGTCGTGTCGCCGGAGACGCCCATATTCACGATCTCGGCCTCTGGCGCGCCATTGGCGGCGAGCCAGGCTTGGAGCTGCGGGACGAAGCCCGTGCCCTGATCGAGCCCGTAGCCCGCGGTCAGACTATCCCCGATCGCGACGATGCGCAGCGTCTCTGACGCGAACGAACGCGGCAGATGCGCGGCGGCAATCATCGAAAGCGTTGCGGCGCATAGTGCACGCCGGTTGAGGCCGCCGCGGCGCGGCCCATATGGGCGGAAGACGCGAAGCGGATTGGCAGCGGGCATGAGCGATACCCTGATTTCCCTAGAAGATGTGGGCCTGACATTGGCAAGCCCTGCGGGCGATGTCGAGATCCTGCGCGGCATAGGGCTCGAGGTCGTGGCGGGCGAGCAGGTCGGGATTGTCGGGCCCTCGGGTTCCGGTAAGTCCTCGCTGCTCATGGTCCTCGGCGGGCTCGAACGCGCGACCTCGGGCCGGGTGACCGTGCTCGGTGAGGAACTGACCGCGCTTGACGAGGATGCGCTCGCGCGGTTGAGGCGCGACCGGATGGGCGTGGTGTTCCAGTCCTTCCACCTGATTCCCACGATGACCGCGATCGAGAATGTTGCGACACCGCTTGAGCTTGCGGGACGTGCCGATGCGTTCGACCGGGCCTCGTCGCTTCTGAAGGAAGTCGGGCTCGGCCATCGCGAGGGGCATTACCCGGCGCAGCTTTCCGGCGGTGAGCAGCAGCGTGTGGCGCTGGCGCGGGCCTTGGCGCCCCGTCCGCAGCTTCTGCTTGCGGATGAGCCTACGGGAAATCTCGACGGCCGCACGGGCGACGCTGTGGTGGAGCTTTTGTTCGGCCTCGCTGCTGAGGAAGAGGCGACCCTGGTCATGGTGACGCATGCCCCGGCGTTGGCGGAACGCTGCGGCCGCGTCCTCAGCATGGCGGATGGTGGTGTCGTATCTGACGAGCGGGCGACGTGGGAGGCTGCGGAGTGAGCGTCGCGGACGCCGGCGAGGCCGCCAGCGGGCAGGGCGGGATGCTCCGCTTCGCCTGGGCAGTCGCGTTGCGGGAACTGCGGGGCGGGCTCGCGGGGTTTCGGATCTTTCTGCTCTGTCTGGCGCTTGGCGTCGCGGGGATTGCGGCGGTCGGTTCGATCACGGCGGCGATCCAGGCGGGTCTTGCGGCCGAGGGGCGGACGATCCTGGGTGGCGACGCCTCGATCACGCTGACCTACCGGCTTGCGAGCGATGAAGAGCGCGCCTGGATGGATGCTGCGGGCGACGTGTCCGAAGTCGTCGATCTGCGCTCTATGGTCGGCACGACCGGTGCCGAGAGCGAACGCGCGCTCGCCCAAGTCAAGGGTGTGGATGGCGC
>JBCDFC010000206.1:0-8830 GCA_039178805.1 Pseudomonadota bacterium
CGGCCTCGGGGGCGGCAACGGAGACCTCGGGCTCATCGCCGAATACGCCTGGGATAGCCGCGGCGACGAGGCGCTCACGACCTTTGACAACGACGCCATCGCGGGTCTGCGCTTCACCTTCAACGACACCCAGGACACAGCGCTCCTCTTCTCGGCCGCTGTGGACGTCACCGACGGCAGCACGGGCCTGCGCCTCGAAGCAGAGCGCCGCCTGACCCAGAGCCTCACCGCCGAGATCGAGGCCCAGGGCTTCGTCAATAGCGAGACCACAACCGGCGTGGAGACGATCACGAACGACAGCTTCTTCCGCCTGCGCCTGCGCTATTTCTTCTAAGTCCGCGCTTTCGATGCCTGCAGGCGGCCAAGCCAGGCGCCGAGCGATCGCGTCCCAAGAACGCCGCCCAAGCGCGGCGATCGCCGCGCCGGAACCAAGCGCGCCCCCACCCCGAAAACCCATCATGCGGGCTTGACCCGAGCACAATGACCAGCCTACGACCCTGGGCGCACGAGGCGCACGGTGGGCGGGTAGCTCAGCGGTAGAGCAGCTGACTTTTAATCAGCTGGTCGTGGGTTCGATCCCCACCCCGCTCACCAACGAAATCATAATCTTAAGCGTTGGAGCGCGGCTTAGCGCTTGTCTGGGTAAGCGCAGGGTAAGCGTCGTGATCGTAGTTTTGCTTGCCTAGGCCGTCCGAGGACCGCAGTGTCGAGCAGCTGGGAGGCGGGTGATGGGACACATCCGGCTTGGTCGACTGCCGTCATCACAGAAATGGGCTCAGGTTGTCGCGCTGATAGCCGATGGAGCACCGGTCAACGAGATCGCTGGGCTCTCCGCCGCGGCGGCGGACACCGCGCTGAAGGAAGCCAGCCAGGATCCCGCTCTCGGCGAGGCGCTATGGATCCTCGTGAACCTGCCGCTCGCAGCAAGGGCACCTGGCTTCGAGAAGACACTCCGGGACATGGACATTCATATCGATGGGCAGCTGTCGCTGTTCTCGGTGACGGCGGCGATTGCAGAGCGGCTCGACGCCCATGCGCTGGCCGCAGGGGGACGGAATGATCTCGGCGAGATGGCCGGGCAGGCGCTGATCGAGAGCCTGACGGCCAGCATCGAGCACGATCTTCCGACGCTCTTCACGCCGGAGCCCAGCGAGGTCCGGACGGCGCTCGGCCAGCTGGCCAGTGGGGAGCGGTTCGCCGCCTTTGCCCGGCGGTTCTTCGGGCGCCTGACTTACCGGACACTCGACTACTATCTCAGCCGGGAACTTGCGAACCATGTCGGCGAGGGCCAGCGCTTCCAGACTGATGAGGCGCGGCGGAGGTTCGACGAGGCGCTATCGCGCCATTGCAGTGAGGCCTCACGCATCATCGAGGCTTATGCCGGGGGGTGGTACGGCAAGACCGTCTGGCAGAAGGACGGCCTTACCCGGAAAGCAACGCAGCGCTTCGCTGCTTACGGTCTGAAGAAGATCCGCGATGAGCTCGGGCGGCGTCAGCAGGCCGCGTGACGGCCCAATCTCTGTACGCGTTGCGCCGCGCAAGGATAGCGACGGCGACAGGCTGCACCTGACTGTTGGCGACCGCGAGATCCATGCCACGCTCCGCCTGGAGAAGTTCGCGAAGCGACTGATGCTGCAGCTTTCCGACCGCGCCCTTGATCTGATCGAGATCGCGGCGGTCGTTTACGCAGCCGATGCCGCAATTCAACGGGGGACCGAAATCGACCGACGTCTCGGCGCGAAGTGGCGTCGTCACTTTGCCGTGAAAGTACCCGTCCGCGAACCGGGTTTCTGGGCAGAGCCGGAAACCCGCAGCGCCCTCAGGGCCCTGTTGGGTCTTCTGTCGGACGATACTTTCGAGTTCACCTTCGGCGCCACGGTGCGGGTGACGCCCGAACAGGCGAGCCTCAAGATGCCGGGCCAACAGAGCTTTGCAGCCGAGGAAGCCCTGCTATTCTCCGGTGGTCTAGACTCTTTAGCGGGCGCATTGGAAGAGACAGTGAACCGGGGAAATCGTGTCCTGCTGGTCAGCCATCACTCCTCGACAAAGCTGCAGAACGCTCAGACGCAGTTGGTCGAAGGCGTCGCTGAGCGCGTTGGCAGCCATATGATCCGCCATGTCCCGCTCTCGCTGCAGGTGGGCGAGGGGCAGAGCCGGGAGAACACGCATCGGACGCGGTCTTTCTTCTTTGCGGCCGTTTGCGTGAGCCTGGTAGCGCTTTGGGGCCTAGATCGCGTTCGCTTCTACGAGAACGGGATCGTTAGCATGAACCTGCCGATTTCGGGCCAGGTGATCTCCTCGCGGGCGACGCGCTCGACGCATCCACAGGTCTTGACCTTGATGACGCGATTGTTCAGCCGAGTCTTCGGCCGTCCGATCCGGGTCGACAACCCGCTCTTCTGGAAGACCAAGACGGAGGTCGTCGCGCAGATCAGGGATCTCGGCGCAGCAGATCTCATCCGCCAGTCGCGAAGCTGCGGCGCCGCACGGGAGCTGACGAAGATGCACTCACACTGCGGTGTTTGCTCGCAGTGCATTGACCGCCGCTTCGCCATGCTGGCCGCCGGCGTCGCTGAGCACGACCCTGCCAGCAGCTACGAGGTCGATCCTCTGCTAGGCGATAGGGAGGGCAAGGACCGCGAGATGGCGCTCGGCTACATCGAGGCCGCCCGAAACTACCAGCGGATGGATGCTCGGGCGTTCTTCTCGCACTACGGCGAGGCGACTCGGGCGGTGGCGCATCTGGGGCTAGCCCCGGGCCCAGCCGCCGAGCGCCTGTTTCAACTGCACCGCCGGCACGGCGAACAGGTGACGGGCGTGCTCGACCGAGCGATCAAGACGGCGATCGACGACGCCGAAGGGAATGGCCCAGGGCCGTCAAGCCCCGTGATCCTGGCAGGTCTCGCAAGGCTTGGTGGCACGCCAGCAGCCATCGCTGAACCTGCATCCGGCGCCATCCTCCCGAAGGGAAGAGCCTCCGGCGACGAACCGTTGAAAGTTCGGCTCAGGAAGCGAAACGTCGTGGAGATCGAGGGCCTTGGTTCCGTGAAAGGGGCGAGCGCGGAACTCCTCGTGACCCTGTCCCTAGAGCACCTCAGCTGTCGCGGTCTTGGTCTGTCGCCAGAAGACTTCAGCTGCATTAGGGCCACCAAGCTGGCCAACCGGCTCCGGATCTCGGAAGAGACCGTCCGTCGGCGCGTCTTGCAGGCCAGAAAGGCAATCCGCGCGCTTGCAAAGGAGGCCGGGTTGGATCTGCCTGAGGATGATGCCTTCATCGAGAACCTGCCCTGGCACGGCTACCGGCTCAACCCGATCACCGCCGTCATCGATGACCGCGACGATCGGATCCCTGCTAAGGCGCCTCGACAAGGCCGCTCTCGGCGGACATCCGGCTCATAATCTCGCGCTGGCGGCAGTTAGAAACTGCGCCATAGCTGCGGAAGGTGGTCAGCACGTCCTCGTGGCCGAGGTTCTGGCTCCAGGCCTTGAATTCCTCCGCCGTAACGCAGTGCTCACTTGCAAGATCGACGAGGGTCTTCCGGATCAAGTGCGGCGTATAGGCTGGCAGCCCGGCCGCCATGAAGGCCGCCTTGCATATTCGGCTCACGGCTGCGGCGTTTGACCACGGCTCACGGGCAAGGCGGCCACCCTTGAAGGCTCCCTCCTCGTTGAGACCGACCAGTTGTTTCGGGAAGAGAGAGTCACCTTGCGAAAAGAGGTGGTCACGCCGCAGCTCCCCGGCCCAGTCGGCAACGATCGCTTGTATGTCGCCGCCCACGGGAAAGAACCACGTCGTGAAAGCCTTGCCGAACTTCGTCTCGACGTGCCGACCGATGAACGAGACGCAGCCGGCTTCGAGGTTCAGGTTGGCAAGTCTCAGGGTGACGAGTGCGCCGTCCCGCGCGCCGGTGAGCAGCAGCATCGCCATGACCGCCCGGTCGCGGCGCTGTACCGTCGTCCCGTCGGGCATCAGGCGGATGGCATGGCGCACCTGGTCGGGTGAGGGATGGTCAACCCAGGCCCCGCCATGCGCGGCTTTAGCAAGGCGCCTGTTTGAGGTGAAATAGGCAGCATCACTGTGCGAGACTTTGGATCGGTACCCAGACTGGTCGGCGAGCCAAGAGAAGAAAGCTTTCAGGTCTCGCAGCGTCCCGTCGATTGTGCCGGCAGCGAGCGGCCTACTTGTCGCCGGGTTGGTGGCCCTCTCAAGCTCGCGCTTGAAGGCGCGGATCTTCTCCGAGTGCAGGGCTCCGAAATCGGCTCCTTTCGTCGCGGTCTCGAAGCGATCGATCGAGGCGGCGGCGCGATCAATGGAGGCCTCCGACAGCCCCTTCGCCTCTTTAAGCCAGACCAAGTATCTTCGCTTGATCCGCACGTTACGTGTACTGCGTCGTGGCATGGGTTCCAGCCTCCCTCTCAAAGGTGACAATCACGGGGGCAACCTCGCCTCCCTTTAAACTCCGTGATGCCTATGCGACTGCCACCTCGGCCTCAGCCCACAGGGCGGGCAGATCCGCTGTGCGGACGATGCGGTGGGTGAGACGGGTGCAGAGCGGGCAGAGCCCAACGACAAGGCACGTCCCTGCACGATGCGGCCTCACCTCGACCAGCGCCGGATCAGGTCGCACGGCGGTGCGACATGCCAGGCAGTAGAGCTCGTCGGGGGCGAGCCGGCATCGACCATCCTCCCGCCGCGCGACGAGCCAGTCTTTCAGCACCGACCCCTCGATCAGCCAGGGCCGGGCGTCGGTGACGGCCTCAAGACCGTCACTCTGGACCCAACGCATCACCGTCCGGCGGTGCATGCCGGTGACCTCCGCGGCTTCGGCAACAGTGTAGACCGCATGGCGCTTGACCCTTGTGTGCCCCGGCAGCTTCGGCATGGCTCAGCCCTCCCACGGCAGGGGACCGACCGTGTTTTGATGCACGTGTTCCGCCTCATATGTCTCGACAAACTCCAGCGGATAGATCACGCGCCCGCCGATCTTCAGATATCGCGGTCCCACTCCGCGCCAGCGCCACTGCTCCAGCGTCCGTGGCGACACTTGCCACCGCGCCGCCAGCTCGACCTGCGTCATTCGCTGCATCCCGACCTCCTCGATACCTCGTCTCAGCGCGCACAGTCACACGCCGCTTCTCCTCATCAACATCGGGCTCGAGAGAGCGGAAGTATGTGGACGCTTGGCTCAGAAGCTGTGACAGCCAAGGCCGACAAGCCGTTGATTTTCAGAGCTCTGATCAGGGTAATTGGTAGGCTCTTGCGGAAGAGCCGTGACACAGTCCCTTTGGGTCGCGATTTAAGCAGCCACGTGGCTCCGATCTTGAGTCTATAACAAAGGCCCAATTTGACTCATGAAGTGCGGGAGCATTGATCTGGGATGTTGTTGGTTGAGGTTTTTGGGGGCGTTGTTCGGTTCCGGGTTGAGGGCGGGGGCTGGGTTGAGGCCGGGGTTCCGGTTGCACCTGAGCGTGATGGGTCGGGGGCACCGTGGGATGTTGGCGCGGCGCTGCGGGACTGGGCGGAACGCTACGGCAAGGCGGTGGAGGTGAGCTCGGAGGCGGCGCTGAGGGTGATCGGCGCCGAGATGCTGGACTGGATCGACCGCGGCAGCGCGCTCACGGGCTGGCTTGCAGGCCAAGAGCGCGCCCTCGAGATCCGGGTCGATCCGGCAACGTCGGATCCGCTGAAGGAGGCGTTGCTGGCCGCGCCCTGGGAACTGCTCTGCCGCAACAACCTGTTCCTCGCCGAGGAGAGCACGCTCTTCACTGTGGCCCGGCGCTGCTCGGCTGGGACCACGCCCGCCGCGCCCTGCTACGGCGACCTGGCGCTGATGTTCATGGCAGCGTCGGTCGAGGGGACGTCGGAGCTCGACTACGAGGCCGAGGAGGCTGCGATCCTGCAGGCGACGCGCGCCGAGGACGGTCGGTCGCTCGCGCATGTTCAGGTGGAGGAGAGCGGCGTGCTTGACTTCCTGCGCGAACGCATGCGGCTCGACGGGCCGTTCGAGGCGCTGCACGTCTCCTGCCATGGCGACATCAGGGCGCCGGAGGACGGTGGCGATCCCGTGCCGGTTCTGATGCTCGAGGGACCAGCGGGCGGCGGCGACGAGGTCGCGCCGGAGTGGCTCATCGAGCGCCTCGGCGACGCGGTGCCACCGCTGGTCTTCGTCTCGGCCTGTCGCACGGCCGAGCGCGGCACCGGGCGCAAGGGCTTCGTGCCCCCGCCGGAAGGGCAGCGCGCACGCAGCATGGCGGAGGGCGCGGCGCTGTTCGAGGCGGCGCCCCTGTCGCGCGATGACCCGGCGGGGATGCCGGCTGAGAGCGCCCCCGAGCTGGCCGAGCCCTATGTGCGCCGGCTCGCCAAGCAGGCTGCGAACGTGATCGGCTGGGACGGCTCGGTCTACGACGTCGATGCCACGCGCTTTGCCGAGACGCTCTACGACGAGCTCTCGCGGGGCGCGACGGTGCCGCGGGCGACGGCGCGGGCACGGCGAGCGCTGTTCCGCCTGCGTAACGAGGATCCGCGGCTCGGCCGGCACTGGCATCTCGCGCGGGTCTATCTCGGGCCCGGTGGCGGCGGGGCGCTCTGCGACCCGGACAATCCTGGGGCCGAGACGCGCCCGGCGAGGCCCCCGGCCGAGGACGCGTTCCTCGACCCGAAGAACAAGCGCGTGCCGGTGGCGCCGCGCGCGGAGTTCGTGGGCCGTCGGCGGCAGATCCAGCGGGCACTCCGGATCCTGGGCGAGACGCAGACCGGCAAGCCCCGGGGCGTGCTGGTGCACGGCATGGGCAATCTCGGCAAGTCGAGCCTGGCCGCGCGGATCGCGGCGCGGATGCCACGCTACCGGACAACGATGGTGTATGGTCGGGTCACGCCGGACGCGGTGCTCGCGGCGCTGGCCGGGGCGGCGGAGGAGATCGCCGCGGGGATGGAGGACTTTGCCGAGGGGCAGAAGCTGCGAGGCAACCTTGAGGCCATGCAGAAGGCGGTCGCCGACAATGCGGGCGCGCTGCGCGGGGCGCTACAGACGCTGCTGGTCGGGGCCTTCGCCCAGCACCCGGTGCTCCTTGTGCTAGACGACCTGGAACAGTCGCTGCTCGACCCCTCGGCCGAGGCGGCGCAGGTCGAGCCCAAGCCGGACTTCCGTGAGACGCTGGCGGTGGTGCTGGGGGTGTTCGCGAAGGCCACAACGCCGGCGCGCCTGCTGATCACCTCGCGCTACGACTTCATGCTGGAGGAGGCTGGCGGGCAGGACCTGACCGCGGGTCTTGCGCGGCTGGCGCTGGCGCCGATGCGTGACCGCGAGCGCCACAAGCAGCTGCGCGCCAGGGCCCGGGCGGAGGGGCAGCTGCTGCGCAAGGCCGATGATGAGACGGCCGCGCTCCTTGCCGCGGCGATCGACGCTGCCGCGGGCAATCCCGGGCTGCAGGATGTGCTGACGCGGCCGGTGCTGGCGGGTGACGCGGCGGCGGGGGCGGCGATCGAGGCGGTGCGGCACTTCCGCGCGACAGGCCAGCGCCCGCCCCAAGACCAGGATCCGGGCGACTTCTTCCAGCGCATGGCCTTCGACACGTACAAGGCAGCGCTGGCGCCGGGGGAGAGGACGGCGCTCTCCGCGGCGCTGCTGTTTGCCCCAGAGCTCCCCGTGCCGCGCGCGGCGCTGGCGGCGGTGGCCACGGGGCTGGGGCTCGCTGATCCCGCCCGGGCGATCGACCGCCTGCTGGCACTGGGGCTGCTCGACGACTGGGGCGCGATGGCCGGCTGGCCCTCGATGGCGCCGGTCCCCCATGCCGCCGCCAATCCGCTGGCGCGCCCGCTGGCGGAGCCGCCGCCCGAGGATCGCCTACCCGCCCTCGCCGCCGCCGCCCTGCCCGCCCTCGCCACCGCCTGGCAGGACCACGGGGGCAACTTCCCCTTCGACAGCCGCGCGATCGAAGCGACCCGCCTCGCGCTGGCCGCCCAGCCGCCCGACCCGGCCCTGCTCGACGCGGCGGCCACGGCCGCGGTGATCGCGCTCTACGACCTCGGCCATAACGCGCCCGGGGCGCTCGCGCTCGGCGTGCCGGTCCTCGATGCACTGGAGGCCGCCGACCATGCCCCCGGCGCGGTGCTGATCGGCAAGCTCGTCAATGCCGCCGAGCGCACCGGCGACACCGCTCTGCAGGAGCGCCTCCTCGCCCTGGCGCTGGCCCGCGACGACCTCGAGCCCGACCAGCGCGGCCAGTTCCTCTCGCTCGAGGCCGATCGCCTGATCCAGCGCGGGGAGATTGCCGCCGCCCGGGACCGGCTCGACGCCGCCGTCGCAATCTTCGAAGAGACCGGCAACCGTCTGCAGCTCGCCATCACTCGCGGCAGGATCGCGGATATCCTTCATGCTCAGGGCGATCTCGCCGAGGCCCGACGCATCCGCGAGGAGGAGGAACTCCCGGTCTATGAGGCGCTCGGCGACAAGCGCGAGATCGCCGTCACCCGCGGCAGGATCGCCGATATCCTCGAGACCCAGGGCGATCTCGCCGAGGCCCGACGCATCCGCGAGGAGGAGGAACTCCCGGTCTATGAGGCGCTCGGCGACAAACGCTCGATCGCCGTCACCCGCGGCCAGATCGCCGATATCCTCCAGGCCCAGGGCGATCTCGCCGAGGCCCGACGCATCCGCGAGGAGGAGCAGCTCCCGGTCTATGAGGCGCTCGGCGACAAGCGCTCCATTGACGTTACCCGAAGCCGGATCGCCCAGATGCTGAGTGCCGAGGGCAAGTTCGACGCAGCCCTTGACATGCACCTTGAACGCTTGCCGATCGTCCAGGAGCTGGGTGTCCTCGATGGCCTGGC
>JBCDFC010000207.1:0-8822 GCA_039178805.1 Pseudomonadota bacterium
GACGCCCAGAAACGAGGATTTGAGGTTCGTGCGCATCACCTCGTCCCACTCGTCCGGGTCCATGTCGATCATCTTGGTCTGGGGAAAGGCCCCCGCATTGGCGCAGAGGATGTCGAGCCCGCCATGCGCCGCCGCCGCGGCCGCCACCATGGCCTGCACATCCGCCCAGCTTCCCACATCGCCGAGCGTGTAGGCGGCCGCGTGACCTGCCGCGGTCAGCTCATCGACCGTGGCCTTCGCCGCCTCTTCGCCCCGGGCTGCGATCATCACCTTGGCGCCCGCCTTGGCGAAGACCTGCGCGATGCCCTTGCCGATGCCCTTGGACCCGCCTGTGACCAGGACGCTTTTGCCTGCGATCGAGGTGAACATGATCGTCTCCCTTTCTTGTCTCGTCTTTTTTACTCAGCCGGTGCGGGGCCCGGTGCGGGGCCCGATGCGGGGGCTGTCGCGCCTGCACCGCCCGCCGCCGGCGTCCTCGCCTCACCCGTGCGGGTCCGGCGCAGCCGTCCGATGACCCACGGGATCGCCAAACCCAGCGCAAGCAGGGTGAAGGATGCTGCGACCGACAGCATGCCGACGGTCGGCACGAGCGGCGAGTAACCCGACACCATCTTCGCATAGAGCCACTCGGGCAGCGTCGAGTCCGCGCCCGTCGTAAAGAGCGAGAGCGGGAAGTTCCCCCAGCTCAACAGGAACGCAAAGAGGCCGGCCGAGATCACCCCCGGCAGCAGCAGCGGGATCGTGACCTCGCGCATCACCACCCATGTGGAACACCCCATGTCCCGCGCAGCTTCCTCAAGCGCCGGATCGAAGCTGTAGGCGCGGATCGCGATGATCAGCGTTGCGATGGGCGCAATCCAGACGAGATGCGCGATGACCGCCGTATGCCAGGACGGGATCACTCCGATGGCGTTGAACCACATCAAGAGCGCGAGGCCGAGGACCGTCTGCGGAAAGAAGATCGGAAGAAGGATGATCTTCTGAAAGGTCTTGCGAAACCGCCAGGAATACCGCGCGAAGGCGAGCGCCCCGAAGAAGCCCACCACCATCGAGACTACGGTCACGATCCCCGCGATCTTGAGCGAGGTGACGAGGAGATCGGCCACGGTCGGACTGGTCAGCGCGTCATCGTACCATCCAGTGGCATAGCGCCGGATCGGGAAGGTCAGATAGCGCGCCTTCGACACGCTCGCGAACCCGACCGAGACGAGGGGGAGGTACAGGAACGCGATGGCCGCCACGCCATAGGCGTAGAGCAGGATGCGGGTGAAACGGTCGGGCCCCATCAGCGGCCCCTGCCCATGATGCTGTCGAGGTCGACGCGGCTGACCCCTAAGAGCGCCAACGCCCCGATGATGAAAATGAGGATCATCGAGAGCGCGGAGCCGAGCGGCCAGTTCTGGCCATAGGTGAACGCCGTCTCCACCTCGTCGCCGATCACAATCACTGCCTGGCCGCCGAGCAGCTTGCTCTCGGCAATCGCGCCGGCGGAGAGGACGAAGCAGAGGAGGCAGCCAACGACGATCCCGGGGGCTGCGAGCGGCAGCTCGATCTCGCGAAGAACCTGCCATCGACTGGCACCGAGATCCGCGGCCGCCTGGCGCGCATCGTCGGGCACCATCGCGATGCCCTGCGCCAACGGGAACAGCATGAAGGGGAAGTAGACATAGACGAGGCCGAAGACGATGACTGGTACGTTATAGAGGAGCCCGTCGAACCCCTCGCCCGTCCAGTGGCGCAGATGGCCCTCGATCAGCCCGCCCTTCATCAGCGTCAGCACCCAGCCGAAAAGGCGGATGTTCTCGGAGACGAAGAGGCTCATCACGACCGCGATGGTGATGACCAGCGTAAAGCGCTTGAAGACCTTCGCCATGCCATAGGCAAGCGGCCAGCACACGAGGAACAGGATCGCGGTCGCCGCGAAGGCCATACCAAGCGACCAGGCGAGCGACTTCCAATAACCCTGCCGGAAAAACTCGGCATAGGCGGAGAAGTCGGGCATGTGGCCGAGGTCGAAGACCTTCTGCGGCATGATCGAGAAGGCGGCGACGACCAGGAGCGGCGCGAGAAAGCTGAGCGCCAGCAGCACGCCCATGGGCAGTGCTGCGAGGAGCCCCAGCCGGCGGTCCGCGCGCTCCATCTCAGCGGTCCTCGATCAGATGGCAGCGGTCGAGATCCCAGCCGAGGCGCACCGCCCCGCCAAGGCCCACATCGATGCGATCCTCGCGCAGGACCTCCGCCGTCATGCGTGTGCCATCGTCGAGGTCGATCTCGTATTGATGGCGGGAGCCGAGCGCGTATTCGGCGTGGAGCCGGCCGTCGACCATCGCATCGGCCTCATCGCCCTCGACTAGAAACCGCAGCGTCTCGGGCCGCACGACCATGGTACCGCCATGCCCATTGCTGAGGCCGAGCCGCGCGCCCGCATCCGCCACCAACCGCACCCCGCCCGCGGCCAGTCCGCCCTGGGACGGTGTGACCTCGATCAGGTTCACCTCCCCCATGAACTCGGCGACGAAGCGGCTTTGCGGCCGGGCATAGATCTCGTCCGGTGTGGCGATCTGCTCGAAACGGCCGGCGCGCATGATGGCGATGCGGTCCGACATCACCATCGCCTCCTCCAGGCTGTGGGTGATGTAGATAAAGGTCTTGCCCGTGCGCTCGTGCAGGTCCTTCAGCTCCTTCTCCAAGGTCTTGCGGAGGCGGTAGTCGAGCGCCGACAGCGGCTCGTCGAAAAACAGGATCTCCGGATCGAAGGCCAAAGCGCGGGCGAGCGCCACGCGCTGACGCTCCCCACCCGAACATTCCTGGATGCGCTTGGCGTAATACTCAGGCCGCAACCGCAGAAGCTCCAACAGCTCCAACGCGCGGGCCTTGCGCGTGGCGACATCGACGCCGCGGATCTTCAGCGGAAACTCGATGTTCTGCCCGACGGAGCGGTGAGGGAAGAGCGCGAGTGACTGGAACACCATGCAGGTCGGTCGCTTGTTCGCCGGCACCTGGTCGATCCGCTTCTCACGCAGCCAGATCGTGCCGTCCGTCGGCTCCTCTATCCCCACGAGCAGACGGATCAGCGTGGTCTTCCCACTCCCCGACGGCCCGACAATGGTCAGGAACTCGCCCTCCGGCACCGTGAGATCGATGCCGTGCAGCGCTGTGAAGCTGCCGAAGCGCTTCTCAAGACCCGCGATCCGCAAGATCGGGATGTCGGTCATGCTGCCCTCGGATCAGACGAACGCAAGAGACACCGGCTAGCTTCGACGGCAGGCCGGTGCCATCTACCCGCCGTCAGCCGCGCTTGGCGGCGTTATAGATCTTAGACAACTCGTCGTAGGAGGAAACGACCTCATACTCGACCGAGCGGGCCATCTCTTCTTCAAGGCTGTCCCACTGGATCGCGTCGAGCTCATCCTCGTCCCAAAGCGCGAAGACCGCCGGATCGCCCATCTGGCAGACCGGGTTGTAGGTGCCCTCGGCAAAGCCCACCGCCTTCGAGATCTCGCCGCCCTGGATGAACTCAAGGAAATCCTCGGAAAGGCTCGAGGGATCGGGATTGTTCACGACCGAGGTCAGCTCGATCCACACGATGCCGCCCTTGCCGCCGATGGGCCCGGACTTCGGCGTGATCCCGCGGATATTGGTCAACCCGTCAAGCCGCGCGGGCGAGGCGGTGTAGGTCCCGCCGGTGAAGTACGCATCGATCTCACCGTTGATGAGCGCGGTGTTCATCGCCACAAGGTCGTCGGTCAGCAGCTTCGCACCACCAAAGATCGCCTCCGCCGTGCCGCGGAAGGTCTCGAGCCCGTCGCCCTCGATCGGCTCGAACGGGTTCTGATCGCCCGTCAGGCACATATGCATGACGTTCCAGTTGTCGTAGGTCAGCACGCCATAGCGGCCCGACATCGCGGCATCCAGGAACAGCTTCCAGCCCTGATCCTCGGCCATCTCGCGGCTGATCTTGTCGGTGTTCACGACGAAGCTGAACGGGCCATAGCGCTGCGGCATCCCGATCAGCTCACCATCATCGGCAAAGGCCAGCGGATAGGGCGGGTTGTCGAAACCCTCGGCATACTTCTCGAAGAACGGCATGAAGCGCTCTTTGCTGAGCGGCTTGATCAAACCCTCGGGGTAGAGCTGCGCCCGCGCCCAGGGCTGGTTGACGTTGATCAGGTCCCAGACATTCACCTCGCCCGCGCGAAGCTTGTTGATCATGTCCGGATCGGAGGTGCCGCTCTCGGCGCGGACCGTGGCGTCGGGATGCATCTCGCGGAACGGGCTCAGGACGTCGTCCGTATTGTAGCCCTCCCAACACAGGATGTTCAGCCGGTCGGCGCGGGCAGCGAGCGCACGCTGGGCGGGCGAAAGGGCGGCAAGGCCGGCCGTCGCGCCAAGCGCGCGGTTGAAGGATCGACGGGTCAGGGTCATGGCGGGAGGGACTCCTCTGTCGCTCAGGGCCGGCTATCGGTTTCGTCGCACTGAAACCGGACCGCGGCTCTTGGTGATGTTTCACGATGCTGCGCCCGCAAATCCCACAGGCGCAAGAGGAAAATGTTGTGAGCCACAGAATTTCTGCATAACTTGCCGCAAAACGAACAGGGGACGCATGAGAGGGGACGCATGACCGGGCTCTACGACGACGCATTCATCGAGACGCTGCGGCGCGGCGCTGAAAGCCTAGTCTCGACCTGGGGCCTCTCGGCTGAGACTAAGGTGAGCCTGCTGACCGTATCGGAGAACGCGACCTTCCGTGCCGACGATCCGGCGCGCGCTAGCCCCGTGATCCTCCGCGTCCACCGGCCGGGCTACCACACGCGCGCCGAGATCGAGTCCGAGCTTGCCTGGATCGAAGCGCTCCGGGCCGAGGAGATCGTCGATATCCCCGCGCCCCTCACCATCCCCGAGGGCGGGCGCATCACCGGTTTCGCCGCAGGGGATGAGAAGCGCGACGTCGTCGCCTTCGAGTTCATGGCCGGCGACGAACCCTCCGCCGATGCGGACCTCGTGCCCGGCTTCCGCAAGCTCGGCGCCATCAGCGCGCGACTGCATAAGCACGCCCGCCATTGGGCGCGCCCAGCAAGCTTTGTGCGCAAGACCTGGACCTTCGAGACCACCGTGGGGCCGACGCCGCATTGGGGCGACTGGCGCGCGGGCATCGGCCTCACCGCGGACGGCAAAGAGATCCTGGAGCGGACCTGTCTGGAGCTGAAACGCCAGCTCGACGCCTATGGCCAGTCGCCGCAGCGTTTCGGCCTCATCCACGCGGATCTACGCCTCGCGAACCTCCTCATCGACGAAACCGGCCATATCGGCGTGATCGATTTCGACGACTGCGGCTTCGGCTGGTTCATGTACGACTTCGCGGCGGCCGTCAGCTTCTATGAGCACGAGCCGTTCATCCCCGACGTGCAGGCCGCCTGGATCGAGGGCTATCGCGCGGTTGCCGATCTGCCGGCCGAGGACGAAGCGATGCTCGGCACCTTCGTCATGCTGCGGAGGCTCCTGCTAACCGCCTGGCTCGCCAGCCATGCCGAGACGCCGACCGCCCAAGAGCTCGGCAACGGCTATACGGACGGCACCGTCTCGATCGCCGAGCGCTTCCTTTCAGGCGAGATGCAGGCGGCCGAGTAATGCCGCCCAAAGCGCGCCAGATCCTCGACATGAACGCCTTCGACGCGGCCGCCGACGGCACGCCTGCGGATGCGCTGCTGGCGCGCAGAATATCGAATTTCGGCGCCTCGTCGGTGCTCTTCTACGCGCGGCCGATCGAGATGGTGCGCGCACGCGGCTGCTGGCTGGAGGCGGCCGACGGCACCCAGTACCTCGATTTCTACAACAACGTACCCTCGGTCGGTCACTGCCACCCGGGCGTGGTCGAGGCGATTTGCGACCAGGTGCGCGCCCTCAACATCAACAGCCGCTACCTGCACCGCACGACCGAGGCGTACCTCGAGCGGCTGAAGGCAAGCTTGCCGGACGGCGACTGGAACATCGCCCTCGGCTGCACCGGCAGCGAGGCGAACGACCTTGCGCTCCGTGCGGCGATGCGTTGGACGGGCGGCACGGGGTTCGTGGTGACGGAGACCGCCTATCACGGCAACACCTCCGCCGTGATCGAGGTTTCGCCCGCCTCGCTCAAACGCGGTAAGCCGCCCTCGCATGTGCGCACCGTCCCGGCGCCAAGCCGCGCGGCCTATGGCGAAGACATCGCCGAAGGGTGCGCCACTGCCGTGAAGCGCGCCATCGCAACGCTCAAACGCCGCGGGCACGCCTTCGCGGGGCTGATCGTCGACAGCATCTTCTCCTCGGACGGCGTCTTCCCCGACCCACCAGGTTTCCTGGCCAAGGCCGCGCAGGTCGCCAAGGACGCGGGCGGGCTCATGATCGCCGACGAGGTCCAACCGGGCTTTGGCCGCACAGGCACCATGTGGGGGTTCGAGCGTCACGGCCTCACCCCCGATATCGTCACGATGGGTAAGCCGATGGGCAACGGCTATCCGATGTCCGGCATGGCGACGCGACCTGAGATCCTGGCCCGCTTCTGCAAAGATGTCGGCTATTTCAACACCTTCGGCGGCACCCCGGTCGCAGCGGCAGCGGGCCTCGCCGTGCTGGACGCCATCGAAACCGATGGGCTGATCCCGAATGCCGCGACCACGGGCCTCTACCTGCGCGACCGGCTGCAGGCGCTTGCAGCGCGCGACCCGCGGGTGGGGGATGTGCGCGGTGCCGGCCTCTTCCTCGGCATCGACCTCGTCTCGCCCGAGGACGGCGCGCCCGACCCCGCCGCCGCCAAGACCCTGATCAACGCGCTGCGCGACCGGCGCGTCCTGATCGGTGCCGCCGGGCGCTACGGCCATACGTTGAAAGTGCGCCCACCCCTCTGCCTCAGCACCGCCGAGGCGGATTTCTTCGTCGACGCCATCGCCGATGCGCTCGGCCACAGCAGCACCAAAACAGACGCCGTCGCCTCCCTCGGCAGCGTCGTTTAGCGCGTCCTCAGATATCGCTAGCAGCCGTCATGCTCGGGCTTGACCCGGGCATCCATACTGCGGGGCGCTGGATTGCCGGGTCGAGCCCGGCAATGACGTGAGGCGGTTGAGCCGTTGCAACCGGGACCACTAGGGCGTCAGCACCGCCACACCCGCATCCGCAATCGCCGTCGCCAGGGGCCCGCGCGGATCCTGGTCCGTCACCAGCATTTCGACCGCCTGCCACCCGGCCCAGGCCGCAGGAAACACCCGGTCGAACTTCGACGCATCCGCGACGACCATCCCCCGCGTCGAGCGGCGCAGCATCGCGGCATAGACGGTGCCGGCATCGAGCAGCGCATCCGAGGGCCCCTGCTCGTTCAACCCGCTCGCCCCCAGGATCGCCCAATCGGCGCGCAGACCCTCGAGAAAACTCAGCGTCTCGGCCCCATGCAGCGCCCCCTCGCCCGCGTGATAGCGCCCAGGCGTCATGATCACCTGGATCGTCGGATTGAGCGACAGGACCGTCGCCACACCGAAGGAATGCGTGATGACCGTCAGCTCCCGCATCTCGACCGCAATACGCCGGGCGACATGGACCGTGGTAGCACCCGATCCCAGCATTACGAAACGCGCACCCTTAAGCTCGGCACAGGCAGTCCGCGCAATCGCCTCGCGCTCAGGCACGAGGAGCCTGTGCCGCTCACCCACCGCCGGTTCGGCGGCGAGCCTGCGCACCGCCCCGCCATAGGTCCGGTCGATCAAACCGGCATCGGTCAGCTCATCGAGATCGCGCCGGATCGTCTCGGCCGAGACATGCAACCGCTCCGCAAGCTCGCTCACGCGGAGCGACGGGCTGAGCTCAAGCTCGCGCAGGATCTTTTGCTGACGCGCATCCTTGTTGCGGGACATGGCTTCCCCCTCCACACCCATCTGCGTGCATCATCATCGCAGCCCCTGTCGAGCCAGAAGGGAAGCGCACCGACTATCCGCAGCCGCCCATGTCCTCCTCCTGCTCGGAGGAGACACCTTCGACCAGTACATCCTCGCAGCCCTCGTGCTCATCGCAACTCAGCAGCCGCCATTCTCGAACACCACAGGGCGCCATGCTGCGCGACCAGCGTCTTTCCCCGGCAAGCCCCGCTCCACTCGGCCTTGACGAGTGACCCAACGCTTCCGACAGACTACGTTCACACGGCTCGTCGGTTGGCGTACGTGGCCGAACGGTCATGACACTGCCGACAGTCGCAACGCCCCACAGCGGAGGTTTCGCCCATGCACACGCTCTACGGATATCCCGCTGCCGGGAGCCTTGTGATCGAAGCCGCATTGAAGGAGATCGGCGCACCCTATCGCTTCGTCCATGTCGCGTTGGAGAAGTGGCCCGACCTCGATCCTGAGTTCAAAGCCGCCAATCCGCGCATGCAAGTGCCGACGATCCGCTTTGCCGATGGCTCGGTGATGACCGAAAGTGCCGCGATCCTGATCCAACTCGCGGACCTGCACCCCGAGGCGGAACTGGCCCCGCCGCCGGCCACGCCAGAAAGGGCGCAGCTCTTGCGTTGGCTCGTCTTCTTCGCCGTCAACGTTTACGAAGGCGAATTGCGCCGCGCCTATGCCGACCGTTACACGACCGACCCGACCGGCGCCGAGGCAGTATCGAAATCGGCCGACGACTACGTGCGCTGGCACTACGGTCTCTTCGAGGAGGCACTCGGAGACGGCCCCTATTTCCTGGGGGACTTCAACCGTTACCTTATCTGTTTCAAGCTCGCAGAGCATTTCGTCCACAGCGACAGCTTCGCCTGGCTTTTTAAACCACGTTGCGACTGTTGCCTCGGTCACGGACTCGCC
>JBCDFC010000208.1:0-8821 GCA_039178805.1 Pseudomonadota bacterium
ATCCGAGCGGATCGGGATGTGGATCTGCGCCTCGAGCGTCGTGAGCGAAGGGCTTGCCCAAGTGAGCGTCGGCAGCCAGGCGAGGTTGACGAGCGCCATGGAGTTACGCGGATGAGGCTGTCCGGTGGAACCCGTCGGGCGCTTTTTGCCGTCAGCGAAGGCGCGTTCCGGGAAATGGCAGCTCGCGCAGGACTGTGTGCCGTTGCCGGAGAGACGTTGGTCGTAGAAAAGATGCCGGCCGAGCGCGATCTTCTCGGGCGTGAGCGGGTTTTCGGACGCGATCGCCGGCAACGGGATATGCGGCGGCAGGCGCAGCATGCTGCGCAGATCCGGCTGCCCGCCGGTCGAAGCATTCGCCGCGATCATCCCGAGGAGGGCCGCGACGATCAACGCCGCGATGGCGAGCGCCGCCCTCATCAGAGTTACTCGACGCGCCTGAAGATGCGGTTGGCGGCAGCGTCCGCCTCGCCAGTGCCCATATCGAGGCCGAAGGCGGGGAAGATCACCATGCAGTCGGGCTGACGGCTCGACGAGTGGCAGTCTGTGCCGGGGCGTTCGCCGATCACGGCGAAGGTTTCCGGGTCGTAGACGGGTGCCACGAAATCGACGGCGGCGAAGAGTGGCGCGAGATCGACGGCCACGACGGTCTCTGCCCGCGCCGCTACGGGCAGGGTGACGGCGGGGGTGTAGACGAGGCCGCAGCGATCGCGGTCGCTGAGCGCCTTGGCCTCGGCCGGGCCGCAATCCATCGAGCCGATATGGACATAGCCCTCGCCGAACCGGCCATCGGTGACGTCGACGGTGTGGTTGAGGACGAAGTGGCGGTAGCCGGCGGCCCAGTTCCAGTGCATCTCGCGCATGGGCGAGGGTGCGTCTTCGGCCGCGGTGGCGGCGATCACGGCGCGCATAAGCCGCTGAGGCACGCCGATGCGGAAGCTCACTGTGGCGGCCCCTCCAGGCGCGCGGGTACCGGTGACGGCGTCGTTCATCCGCTCGGTGCCCTCACCGAAACTAACCGAACCTGGCGCACAAGCGCCTGAGGAGGCGTCGGTGAGGTCGACGAGGGCGACCGCGCCCTCCGCCGCCACGAGCTGGAAGGGTGAGGGGGTGAGGCTAGCCGGGAGCGCCGTGCCCGCCCCATCGCGGAAGGTGACGTCGCTCACATAGAAGCGCAGGTCGTTGACCCCGACAGAGATGTCGCCGGAGGGGCCGATGCCGGTGATCGCGTCGGTGCAGCCGGCGGGGTCACTCCCATGCATCGCGACGAAACGGAGTGAGAAAGGCACCGGCTCTGCCCCTGCCCTCTCGGTTGCGGCCACAACGGCCGCTGCGAAGATCAGCACTCTCAGCATCGACGCCATCCTTCCTCATGATATCGAGGCATGGCGCGTCGCCATGCGGGGCATTGCCGCGATTGGGAACGGTCGCCACGACCATGCCAAGGAGCACGGATCAAGGCGTCGGCACGTTGTCGAGTGGTTCGCATGGTAGCCTCCCTCAGAACGTGACCTTGAGCCGCCCGGCGACCGTGAAGGGCTGGATCGGAGCGGTGTTCCCTTGGAAGTTGAAATTGGGGACGAAAGTGTCGCTGTCGAAGAGGTTGTCGATCCCGATCGCCGCCTCCACCGGCCCGCGCCGGTACGAGACTTGCGCATCGACCGTCACATAGCCGTCGGTGAAGAAGGTGTTGCCAAGATCGCCCGGCTGGCTTGACAACGCGGTCACGCCAAGACCCACGCCAAGACCCTCGAGCACTCCGTCGAGCGCGTCGTAGCGCATGGCGATGCGTCCGGAATGCTCTGGCACGCGCTGCAGCTCGTTGCCTTCGAAGGGGCTGCCGCCTTCGACGATCTCGGCATCCGTGTAGGCGTAGTTCGCGAGGAACCGCCATTCCGGCGCAGGCTGCCATATGACATCGACTTCGACGCCGCGGGAGCGTTGGTCCGCCACATCGAGCACACCGACCTGGGCGGCCGATGTCGCCAGCACCGCCGCGTCGTCACGCTTTAGGTTGTAGGCCGCGATGCTGCCGGAAAGCCCGAGTTCAGGGCGGTTGAAGCGGAGCCCGACCTCGACTTGCTCGTTCCGCTCGATCGCCACCTCCTCGATCGTGAAGAAGCTGAAGCTTGCGGCCACGCCCTGCGGCGTGCGGAACCCGCGACCCCAGCCAACGAAGGGCGTGAACCCGGCGCCGATATCGACGGCCAGGCCAACCCGTGGGCTGAGGATGGTGTCGGTGATGTCCGGCACGCCGATGGTCTGAATATTGGTGCCCGATACCGACAGTGCCGCGAGGAAATGAAAGCGGTCGTAGAAGGTCGACTGGCTTTGGAAGATGCCCGTGACGGTGTCGAGATTGAGCCCGAAGGGCGAGGCGAAGCTCCCGCTGTCGAAGGGCACCGATTGGATCACCGAAAGATCCTGCGAGGCGGGGCCGAAGTTGAAGAAGCTCACGCCATTGGTGTCTGTCGACTGATACTCGGCCCCGACGAGCAGCGTGTGCTCCCAGTTATCGGCCAGATCCGCCTCCCAGACTACTTCGCCGCCCACATCGAAGGTGTTGACCTGCAGAAGCTGCGTGTTGTCCGTCCGCACGATGTCGCCGGGGGCGCCCGCACCGAAGAGGTTGATCCCGGAGAGCGTCGTGTTCTGCTCGCCGTCGGCGTCCTGATAGCCGCTGCGGAAGCGCGCCGTGACGCCACTGCCGAATTCGTGCTCTGCAAGAATGTCGAAGCTGTAGGCCTCGAGCACCGTGTCGGGCTGGTCGAACGCCGCCACGGCGTCCCGGGCGGAGAAGCCGGGTGCGGGCACTTCGTCGCCGAGCGTCGGCAAACCGTTGTAGAAGTTGAACTGCGAGTACTGGTAGCGCCCGCGCAGCGTCACCGCCGTCGTCCCGTTGTCGTAGCGGAGGGTCGGAAAGATCCCGACAGTCTCGTCATCCGCCTGATCGACGAAGTCGTTCGACGTCCGATAGTCGCCCGTGACACGGAAGGCGAGATCGCCATTCTCGATGAGCGGCTGGTTCACGTCGAAGGCGACATTGTAGAAATCGAACATTCCCGCGCTGCCTTCTAGGCTGTAGCGCGCGTCACGGAGCGGCGTCTTCTCCACGAGATTGATGACGCCCGAGATCGGAGCGCCGTTTGCGGCGGTGAAGAGGCCCGAGCTCGTGCCCTTGATCACCTCCACCCGTTCGAGATTGATCGTGCTCTCCGGGTCGAGGCCCTGATCGAAGAACGAGACGCGACCGTTCACGTACGCTTCGGTGAACTGTCCGCGGATCAGAAAGTTACCGTCGAGCTGCTGAGTGCGCTCGCGCCGTTGGATGCCCTGAACGCCTGAGACGTTGCGCACGACGTCGGAGACCGTATCGGCCTGCTGATCATCGATCACCTGGCGCGGGATCACCTGGATGGATTGCGGGATCTCTTCGATCGGGGTGCGCGTTCGGGTCGTGCTGTCCGCCGTGAAAGCGCGCCAGCCATCGACCGGCCCTGCGGGGGTATCGAGCATTTCGCCCTCCACCACGATCTCATCGAGTTCAACGCCGGTGGACTGGGCGCCGGCAGATGTTGCGGCAAGCGCCGAGCCGGCAATGGCAAACGCAGAAAGCGCCGCCGAGTGGGCATTCGTTGTCATACGTCCCTCGTCTGATCTGTTTGGTGGTACGGATCAGGACAGGGACGGGGGCCCTCTCAACGGCGGGCGAACGTGCTCGGCCGCGTCGCAATGGCCGAGGGATGTGCCGGTCGAAGCCACGGTGACGGGCTGAGGCACGGATGCCGGGGTCGCACTGGGACAGCCCGGCATGACGAATGCGCCAAGGACCGAACAGTCCATTGCCGCAACGACTGTATCGGCGGGGGCCTCCGGCTCCGCCGCGCCATCGTCCGCTCCGAAGAGATCGACGGCGATGTACTCGATGACCCCGCCGCTGCAGAAGGGCACCAAGATCGTGCCAGGGGCGGCATTTGCAGTGGCAGCGGCGACGGCGAGCGGCGCCAACACGGCCTTGAGGAGCATGACGAGGACAATCGTCATCGCCACCCACGCCTGGAGCACGCGCGTCAACCTGTGCGCCGAAACCGTCATCACCACCATCATCCGGTTTCCAGCACGCCACGCAACGCCAAAGGGAAGACTGATCATGGCCATGCCACCGTGACGCCACTCAGCCACAATTCTCGAGTTCGGATCACGAGGCCCTGAGGGCGGGTGCGCCGGTGAGGTTTGAGCAATTCGTGCAGTCCGCTGATCGTAGATCTTCAGGGCAAACGAACAACGATCCATGCTGAGCTTCGGCGAGCCCAATAGGCGTCGTCGGCGTTCACAGCGGGCCCCACCATCGTACTACCTGGTCGCCGAACGGTTTGGAGGCGGACAACATGCACGATGACGGTTACTTCGATGAGGCGGTTGCAACGCAGTACGATCGAGACACTGCCGCTGCGGAACACGACCCCATCCCTTCGATCGTGGCCCTCTTGGCCGAGCTCGCTGGACAAGGACAGGCCTTGGAATTCGCGATCGGCACCGGACGCATCGCCTTGCCCTTGGCGGCGCGGGGCGTATCCGTTGCGGGCATCGAACTGTCGCGACCCATGATAGAGCGTCTAAGGGCGAAGCCGGGTGGAGAGACGCTGCCTGTAAGGGTCGGAGACATGGCGAAGACCCGCATGCCGGGAGAATTCACGCTCGTCTATCTCGTCTTCAACACGATCAACAATCTGGTCACGCAGGACGCCCAGATCGCATGCTTTGAAAACGCCGCTGCGCATCTGGCGCCGGGAGGGGCGTTCCTCGTCGAAGTTGGCGTCCCGCCGTTGCAACGCCTGCCGCTCGGCGAAACGCTGCTCGCCTTCGAGCGGAGCGAGCGGCACTGGGGTGTCGACGAGATCGACGTTGTGAGCCAGCGCTTCACGTCCCACCATTTGCGACTGCGCGACGCCGGCTTTGAGCGTCAGTCGATCCCGTTCCGGTATGTTTGGCCCTCGGAGCTCGACCTCATGGCGCGGATAGCAGGGCTCAAGCTTGTGGAGAGATGGAGCGGCTGGATGAAGCAGCCCTTCACCAACACGAGCACCCGCCACATCTCCGTTTGGAGAAAGCCGGCGATGTGATTGGCCGCCGGTCTCGTAGCTCGAAAGCTGAAGACGGAGGCGAAGCGCGCATCGCGTGGAAACGCGCTTCGGATCTCAAGCCGCGAGCGTTTGTCGTTCGCGGAGGGCGCGGTAGAGGCCGCCTTCGCGGGCCATCAGCTCCGAGGGCGTACCATCTTCGACGATACGGCCCTGCTCGAACACGAGGATCCGGTCCATCCGCTCCACGGTCGAGAGACGGTGGGCGATCACCAGAGTGGTACGCCCCTCCATCAGCCGCTCGGCAGCCTCGGCAACGCGCGCCTCGGCTTCAGAGTCGAGCGACGATGTCGCCTCGTCCATCACCAGCACAGGTGCGTCGGACAGGAACGCCCGCGCGATCGCCACACGCTGGCGCTCGCCGCCCGAAAGCTTCACGCCCCGCTCACCCACTTCCGTGCCATAGCCTTTGGGCAGGCGCTCGATGAAGCCAGCGGCACCCGCGCGCGCTGCCGCTTCGCGTACATCGTCCATGGTTGCACCAGGGCGCGCATAGGCGATGTTCTCGGCCAGCGAGCGGTGGAAGAGGATCGGCTCTTGCGGCACGAGCGCCACCTGTCGACGCAGCTCCGCCAGCGGAACCTGAGCGATATCGACCCCGCCGAGCGTGATCGCACCGCCCGTGATCTCGTGAAGTCGCTGGATCAGCTTGACGAACGTCGTCTTACCGGAACCCGAGCGCCCCACGAGGCCAACTTTCTGACCCGCTGGGATGGCCACATGCAGATCGGTAAAGAGCGGCGTCGGCGCCCCTTCGTAGCCATAGTCGACATGCTCGAAGGCGAGCGCCGCGGCCCGCGGCGGCAAGGCGCGCGCAGGTGTGCGGACAACCTCGCGCTCGGGCGTCACAGCCATCAGGTCCACCAGTTCTTCTGCGTCGTTCACCGCCTTCTGCAGCATCCGCACATGGTTGCCGATCTGGCGGAGGTAGCCATCGAGCATGCCGAGCGCCGAGACGACGAAGGCGATCTCCCCAGCCCCCGCAGCGCCCTGCACGAAGGCGAGCAGCGCACTGCCGAGGACCGCCGCTCTCAAGCACCAGAGCGAGGCATCCTGAGCGAGACCCGAGCAGGTACCCCGCCGCCAGGTTCGCCTTGTCCGATGCGCCCATTTGTCGAGGACGCGCCCCAGCCGCTCCTCCTCACGCAGCTCACCGGCATGGGCGCGCACCACGGCGTTCGAGGTGATCGCATCGGCGAGCGCACCCGAGACGCGACTGTCCTGTGCGTTCGACAATCGCGCTGCCGGCGCCACCCAGCGCAAGGTGAGGCTAAGCGAGAGCCCGACGAAGAGAGCCGCACCGCATAGCGCAAGGAGCCCCACCTCCCAACGGAACGCGGTGAGCGTGCCGATCGTGCCGAGCAGGATCAGGCTCGAGGGCAGCAGGGCCAGCATGAGCACATCGGCCATGTCGTCGAGCGCCCAGGCACCACGCGTGATCTGCCGCACCGTTGAACCCGCGAAGGCGTTCGCGTGCCAAGAAGCCGGCAGGTGCTGCACGCGCGCGAAGGCCTCTGCCTCTGCATCGCGCATGGTCGGCACGGTCAGGTCGACAACGGTGAAGTAGCTGAAGACCTTGGCAACGATCGACACGCTACCCAGACCGAGGAGCAGGAAGAAGGCGCCCCACGGAGGCTGATCCTCCGCAACCGCGGCCACGAGGCGACCTGTGACAACCGGGATCGCGACATCGGCAGACGTGGCCGTGAGCACCAGCGCGATGAGAGCAACGACGAGGCGACGCCGACGCACCCATAGGTCGACAGCGAAGGAGAGGACGCGGACGAAGGTGCCGCGGGACGAGAAACGGGGCATGGGAGTATCGCGGAGAAAACCCGCGCCTTACAGGTCTTAAGAAAATTGCCCGCTGAACGGACGTGAGGGCTGATGGCTGGGGCGGGATGCGCCCCGCAGCGTCAGCAGTCGGCCGATCCGAAACGGATGCGGCCGAGGAGGAAACGGTAGGCGCTATGCATGCTCGTCCTCCTTCTCACGTTCACCACGCAGTGTGTATAGTAAACCGTATATCCCAGTCAACCATTCTGAGCGCCGATCCGGTCGACATACCCGTGACCCGGTCTCGACGATGCCTGACGTGACGCCGTCTGAAAGCCCGGCGTCCATGGGAAAGCCGTGACCCTCCGTAATGATCAGGTTCGCTGACAGGGTGGGCCGGCTGGAAGCGAACGCTCTGCATAGACGCGCCAACCATCGGTCCCCACGACAACCGTGACGAAGGCGCGCTCTCCTTCGCGAAAATCGAACACAGCTTGCTGTTTTTGAGAGTAGAGCCCGCCGCGCCGGTCTGCGACCCGGCGTGGGGAGGGGGCGATCTTGCGGTTCAGGAGATGCCGGCCTCTTTTGCAATCATCGCGGCATGGGTGCGGTTTCGCGCCTCAAGCTTTCGGCAGAGCGTTTTGACGTGCAGCTTGATCGTGACCTCCTGCAGGTCCAGATCGCGCGCGACTTCCTTGTTCGATTTGCCGGCGCAGAGGCCGGACAACACCTGGCGCTCACGATCCGTCAGGCGAGACGCCAACGGATGCTCCGCTGCTTCATTTGGCGCTGTCATGAACGCCAAGGGCGCAAACTGCTCACCCGCCGCCATGAAGCGCACAGCGTTGACCATCGATTTCGATGTCATGGTCTTGGGAAGAAACCCAGCCGCGCCGCGGTCCAGCGCCTCCTGCGCGATCACTCGGTCGGCGGTGCCGGAGATCAGCGCAACAGGCCGAGCGCCCGTCGATGCCCGCGCTTTCTCAAGGCCGGCCAGCCCATCCATCCCAGGCATCGAATAATCGAGCAGCACCAAGTCGAAAGGCCCGTCTGACTCGATCTTCGAAAGTGCGGTGGCAAGATCGTTCGCGGAGGCCAGCTCGAACCCGTCTTCTTGCTCTAGGAACGCAACAAGCGTCTCGCGCACAAGGTCGTGGTCGTCGGCGATCAAAATTTTCATCTGCGCCTCTCCACGGCCGAACCTCCCGCATGTCTTGCCGCCAGTGCCTCGGCGAGCGCATCCAACAGGCGGTCGGGATCGACTGGCTTCTGTACGACCGCGTCGAACAGGGCAGTCTGCGGACCCTCACGGTCGAGCGCGGTGCAGAGCACGATGGGCAAGTCGGGCCGGATCTCACGGACTGCAGCGGCGAGGGCGGCACCGTCGAGGGCCGGCATGTCGAAATCACTGAGGAGTAGAGACCATGCGGCAGGGTCTTCGCGCACGGCTTCCAACGCATCGCGCGGATCGGTGCAGACGGCGGCCTCGGCGCCTGCCGTTTCGATGATCGCGGCCAAGCCCTCCGCCACGCGCTCAACGTCGTCGCAGACGATTACGGTTGCCCCGGTCAGGATGTGGCGCGGCGACGCGGGCTGTCCTTCCTGCCCTCTAACCTGCACCGCGGTCGTAGCCGTACGCTCATCCAGCGGCCAGTACACGATGAACGTGCTGCCCTTGCCCAGCACGCTTTCGAGCGCCAGCGCACCTCCGATCTGGCGGACCACGCTTGTGACGACGGCGAGGCCGAGGCCCGTCCCCTCCGCGCCCTTGGTCGTGTAGTAGGGCGTGAAGATCTCGCCCTGATCATCGACGCTCATCCCCGGTCCAGTGTCGCGCACGACAAGGCGCGCATAGCGCCGCTCCGGATCGATCTCGCCGATGACCGCCTCGACCCAACCGTCCGCCA
>JBCDFC010000209.1:0-8709 GCA_039178805.1 Pseudomonadota bacterium
AAATCGCCGTCGCCGCGTCGTTGAACCGATACTCCGCCAGCGCCGTATCGACGGCTGCGACCATGCGCGCAGTCTCGCCTATGATCCAGCGATTGACCCGCCGCCGGGGCGCGGACGGATCGAACGCCGGGTCCCAGTGACACTCGTTCATCTCGCAGAACCGGGCGGCGTTCCACAGCTTGGTGCCGAAGTTCCGGTAGCCCGCGACGCGGCTGACGGAGAGCTTGATGTCCCGCCCCATCGCCGCCATCGAGGTCAGCGTGAAGCGCACCGCATCGGCGCCGTACTCGTCGATGAGCTCCAGCGGATCAATGACGTTGCCGAGCGACTTCGACATCTTCTTGCCGTGC
Source organism: Pseudomonadota bacterium (assembly GCA_039178805.1). GTDB lineage: Bacteria > Pseudomonadota > Alphaproteobacteria > Rhodobacterales > Rhodobacteraceae > Thermohalobaculum. The sequence continues at coordinate 351 of JBCDFC010000209.1, forward strand.
TCATCCCGGACGAGCGCGTGCACGTAGACGGAGTGGAACGGGACCTCGGGTTTTCCGTCGCCGTCCTTCATGAAGTGCAGGCCCATCATCATCATCCGGGCAACCCAGAAGAAGATGATGTCGAACCCTGTGACGAGCACATCGGTCTTGTAGTACCGCTCCAGCTCCGCAGTCTCCGCCGGCCACCCCAGCGTCGAGAACGGCCAGAGCGCGGAGGAGAACCACGTATCGAGAACGTCCGGATCTCGGTCGAGGATTACTAGGCCCTTCTCGAACGTCGGATCATCACCCCATCCAATTTCAGTCGTTGTCGGAACGGCTTTGGGTCGCGTTCCACTCTGGAACCAGCCAGATGTATCAAGGTCACGAACGATGACGTCAGATGCATCCGGGTGGGCCTTGCGCGCTTGCTCGATGGCCTCTTCAGCTGTCGAAGCGCAGAAGGCATTTCCTTCGAAATCGTACCACACCGGCACCCGATGGCCCCACCAGAGTTGGCGGCTGATGCACCAGGGTTGGATGTTGTCGAGCCATTGGAAGTACGTCTTGTCCCAGTTTTGGGGGACGAACTTGGTCTCGCCGTTACGGACCGCTTCGATCGCGGGTTTGGCGAGGGTGGCCGCGTCGCAGAACCACTGATCGGTGAGATACGGCTCGATCGCGACCTTGGAGCGGTCACCATGGGGAACCTGATGCGGGTTCTCCTCAGCACGGTCGAAGAGGCCGTGCTCCTTGAACCAGTGCACGATCCTGGCCCGTGCCTCGTAACGGTCCAGCCCGTCGAGGGCCATGGCATCGGGCTCCGGATCCGCGCCCTCCAGGAAATCATCATTGCCCGAGAGATGCATCGCGGCCTTGGTCGACATCACGTTGACGACACGCAGGCCGCAGCGCTTGCCGACCTCGAAATCGTTGAAGTCGTGCGCCGGGGTGATCTTGACCGCGCCCGTCCCTTGCTCTGGATCGGCATAGTCGTCGGCGATGATGGGGATGCGCCGATTGACGAGCGGCAGCACCACGTCCTTGCCGATCAGATGCGTGTAGCGCGCATCATCCGGGTGCACCGCGACGCCCGTATCGCCGAGCATCGTCTCGGGCCGGGTCGTCGCCACCGTGATGTAGTCGCGGGTTTCGTGCGCCGTGGGCGTGCCGTCCTTATCCGAAGCGACCGGCGCCTCATAGCTCAGCCCGTCGGCCAGCGGATAGCGGAGATGCCAGAGATAACCCTCGGGCTTCTTCTCGTTCGGCCGGACCTCGATCTGCTCGACCTCGAGATCCGAGATCGCCGTCTCGAAACGCGGGTCCCAGTTCACGAGCCGCTTGTCACGGTAGATGAGGCCTGCGTGGTAAAGCTCGACGAACACTTTCAAAACCGCGTCCGAGAGCCCCTCGTCCATGGTGAAGCGCGTGCGGGACCAGTCGCAGGAGGCGCCGAGGCGTTTGAGCTGACCGAGGATCACGCCCTCGCTCTCGGCCTTCTGCTGCCAGACACGCTTGACGAAGTCGTCGCGGCTCATATCGGTGCGGCGAATGTTGCCTTCATCGGCCAGCCTGCGCTCGACGACCATCTGCGTGGCGATCCCCGCATGGTCGGTGCCGGGTTGCCAAAGAACGTCGCGCCCGCGCATGCGGTGCCAGCGGCAGAGGATGTCCTGCAGCGTGTTGTTGAGCGCGTGGCCCATATGGAGCGAGCCCGTCACATTGGGCGGCGGGATTACGATGCAGAACGTCTCGGCCGGGCTGCCATCGGGGCCCGGTTTGGCGTTGGCACCGGCGCGGAAGGCGCCAGCCTCTTCCCATGCGGCCGAGATACGGGGCTCGGCGCTCGCGGCGTCGAAGGTCTTGTCCATGGTTCCGTCCGTCGTCCCAGAGGCCCGGATCGGGCCTCTCTGCGCGCGGTCCTATAGCGCGCGGCCGGCGATGGGGCCAAGGGGGCGCGGTCGGTGGGTAGCGCTGTCAGTCGTCCTGGGAGCGATTGAGCATCGCGCGGGCGATCTCATCCTCGATCAGCCGCTTGACGTTGGCCGAGATATTGCGGCCGAGATCGCCCTCGACAAGCTCTGCGCGGATGACGCGGCGGATCATGTCCTCGAGCGCGCTCTCATCCATGATCACGGCACCCTCGCCGGCGGCGGGCGCGACTGCAGCCGACAACGGCGCTTCAAGGACAGGCTCGGGTTCGGGGGCTGCGTCTGGGGCTGGATCTGGGGCTGGATCTGGGGCCGGCTCAGGCTCGGGTTCGAGGTCTGGTTCCGGGTCGGCCGGCAATTCCAGCTCCGGCTTCTCGGGCCATTCCGCCTCGTTCAACGCCTCATCGGGAAGGGCCGCCTCCTCCACGTCGAAGGCTGCGTCGAGCGCCGCTGGCTCAGGCGGTTCAGGCACCTCGACCGCCGCCATCTCTGCCGTTCCGTCCGCCGCGGCATCCACGTCCACGATCTCATCGCCGGAGACGAGATCGGGGCCGGCGACGGCCAGATCGGAAAGCTCATCGAGTTCGGGATCTACAGGTGACGATTGCGTCGACCCATCGGCGTCTTCTGAGAAGGCCGTTTCTTCCAGACCAACGCTCGCGTCGGCTGCGCCGGGGGCCTCATCCTCGAGAACGGGCGCCGGCGCGACGGATTCGACCTCATCGAGCGTCATGGCAGGGTCGAGGGTCTCAAGCGGTTCGGCCTCCGCTGCAGCGGCTTGGCCGTCGTCGCTCGTATCCATCGCAAGGGGCGGCTCCTCCGCCGCCATCGCGTGTGGTTCGGCGCTCTCATCAAGCGCAGCAGTCTCGGGCTCGGGCTCGGGCTCCTGCCAGGTGGGTGCGGCGTCATCGGCGCCCTGGTCCAGCTCTACGGCAGTCTCTTCGGTGTCCTTCGCTTCTTCGTCCGCCGGCACCAGCATGAAATCGCCGAGTGACAGCAGCCCGTCATCCGCCGCTGCCTCCTCGGCGGCGCTCTCTTCACTGTGTGCAAGATCCGCGTCCGGTGCCAGCGCCTCAGTCAAAGCTCGGTCGCTGTCCGGGCTACTCGGCTCAGGCGGGGTTTCCGGCGCCGGCTCTGTCCCGGCCGCGCCCGCCGCTCGCCGGCGACCGAACAAACCGCCGCCACTGCGCGGTGCAGGTTGCTCGGATCCAGACGGCTTGCCACCGCGCATGATCCGGCGGAGCGACATCAGAACGTCGTCCTTGGCGGTGTCGTCGGACCCTTCGTTCATTTTCTCTCACTCCGGGAAATCGTGGGCGTGGACAGTGCGACTGCCTGCTCACGAGCCTATCGCGGCGCCCGCGTCAGGCCAAGCCGCGCCCAGGCGTATCATGGTGACACGAGAAAACCGGGGGATCTACGGACGCCAGCGCTTGGTCCAAACGGTGTCTTCGCTCGCATCGTAGCCGATCAGCCGATGACGGACAGACTCGTAGTAGGCGTCCGTATCTTCGGGCTCCAGATCGAGGCCAAGATGATCGGTCGTCAGCATGCCGATCGCGGCCAGGATGCTGTAGACCGCGATCGTCTCGTCACGACGCGCCGCCACGAGATCGCTTTGAGCTTCGAGCACATCCGCTTCGGCATCGAGCACGTCGAGCGTTGTCCGGGCACCGACCTTCGCCTCTTCCTGCACGCCCTCAAAAGCGAGCTGCGCGGCCTCCACCTCAAGCACACCAGCCTCGATCGAAGCCTGTGCTACGTCGAGCGACGCATAAGCCGTACCGACATTCTCCACGGCGGTCCGCTCCGCCGTCGTGATGTCGGCAATGGCGCTTTCGACCAGGGCCTGCGTCTCTCGCACGTTCGAGTAGTTCAGGCCGCCCGTGTAGAATGGCAGCGTCAGCGTGAGGCCGACGGAGCCGCTCGTCGCCGCCGGAATACCATCGCCCAAGAAATCGTCGTCGCGCAGGACGTCGGACCGCGATGCCTGCGCCGTGAGCGCAAGTTGAGGCAGGAGCGCGCCGATCGCCGTCTTCACATCGAAGCCCGACGCCTGGCGCTCGAGGCGCGCAGCCCGCAGCGCCGGGTCCTGGACGAGCGCGATGGCGACCGCCTCCTCAACGGTCGCCGGAATGTCCGGAAGGGGCGGCGTGCGTTGCAGATCGCCGGGACGCCGGCCGACAGCGCGAAGATACGCCTCACGCGACGAGACGAGGGCACCGCGGGACGCCGCGAGAGCGGAACGCGAGGCCGCCGTCGCCGCTCGCGCCTGCTCCACATCCGTCCGTGTGACCTCACCCACTTCGAACCGCTCGCGCGCGGCCCGAAGCTGTTCCGACAGAACGCGGAGGTTCTTGATGCCGAGATCGACGAAAGCCGCATCGCGTAGCACGTTCACATGCGAGGTGATCGCCTCCAGCAGCACAGATTGCTCGATGGCCGTAAGCTCCGCCTGCTCCGCGGTGATCCGCGTCTCGGCGGCCCGGGTCGCATTTTCGATCTGGCCACCGGTGTAGAGCTGCTGGGTCAGCGTGAGCTACAGAGTGTTGGGAAAAACGACCTCGTTGAAGTCGTCGAATTCCACATCGAAGGTCGCGGTGCCCGCGATCGTCGGCCGCCCCTGGGATCGCGCCTGCACCGCGTTCTCTCCCGAGACCTTCACGGCCGCCCGGGCGCCGGCCAGATCTGGGCTGTTGGTGTAGGCGGTCACCAACGTGTCCGCCAGGCTTTGCGCTCCGGCAGGGATCGTCTGCAGCCCCACCGCGAGAACCGATGTCATGAGTGTCAGTTGGATAGCGCGCATGCGTAGCCGCCTTGCCGTTCTGCCATGATCAGAATTCAAACGCCCGAGCCCGGGCGAAACCGTCGAGTAGGGGCGCCGTCGCATCGAACACCCATCTTTCAGAGAGGCCCGACGACGTTCGCGTGACGAGCTTCACTCGGCCAACAGGACCTTCTTGGAAGACGGCAACGAGCCGCCCTCCTTCCTTGAGCTGCTCCGTGAGCGTGCCCGGCAGCGCCTCGATCGCACCATTGACGAAGATTACGTCGTACGGGCCATGCGCGGCGTCCCCTTCCTCAGCCGCCCCAAAAGAGAGCGCGGCGTTCAGCACCTCGAGCGCTTCGATCTCGGACTGCGCCTGCCTGGCGAGCGCCTCATCGGGCTCGATCGCAACAACAGCCGCTGCCAAGCGCGCCAAGACGACGGTCGAGTAACCCGTCGCCGGAGCCAGATCGAGGACGAGGTCGCCCAGGCCGATCTGTGCTGCTTCCAACATCTTTGCGAATACCCGTGGCTCGAGCAGCGCGCGCCCCGTTGCGACGGGCACTTCGAGTTCGGCGTATGCGATGTCACGGGCCGCGGCGGGCACGAACCGCTCTCGCGGCGCCCACATCATAGCCTCGATGATGCCGTAGCGCGTGACATCCGCGGGTCTGACCTGCGTGTCGACCATGGCGCGACGGGCAGCGTCGAAGTCGCTCATCTGGCGGTTGGCCCTCATTCGTCCGTCACGCATGATCTGCCATAGCGCCGGTTCACCCGCAATGTTGACACAGGCCCCGGCACGCGGTTGTCCGCGCATTGTATCCAATGTGTTACCGCCCGAAGACGCCGCCCACCCTCCTTGCCAAGCCGAAGCGCCATGACTACACCGGCGCCCGCGGCGACGTGGCGGAGTGGTTACGCAGCGGACTGCAAATCCGTGTACGCCGGTTCGATTCCGGCCGTCGCCTCCAAGACTTAGCGCCGCTCGAAATGGGCGTTTACAGTTTTGGTTTACTGAATAGGGAGCAGAGATTCACGATATGGCCCTGAAAATCAGCATTTACGACGAGAACAACAACCCACTCATCTTGAAGGTTGATTTCTTGGTCGTGCCGAGGATCGGTGAGGCAATCTTCCTCGACGAACCTGGTATGTCTGACGAACGACGAGGGGGCTACCTAGTGAAAGGCGTGCAACACATGCCACTGATGCCGTCAGGCGACGAGGGCGCTAATGTGATGCTAGTTGTCAAGAAAGTGCGCTAAGGCTTCTGGAAGAGCATGGTGAGCACTTCATCAGCGTCTTCTGGTGCTACCGCGGCATATCGTTCGATCACGTTCGAAGCGTGCCGCAGGCTCCAGCCCATATGAGCGGCGATCTGGTTCAGCGAGCACCCCGCCCGCAGCAGCCTTGTAGCGGCCGTCCCACGGGCATCCTGCAATCGCAGGTCAGACGATAGCTCAGCCTTGTCTCTCCACTGACGCACACCCTCAGATGCTCTGTGCTCGGTCAGAGGCCGCCCCCGATGACTGGCGAGGATCGTGAGCCGGTTCGTCGGCGTCGCGTCCAGGATCGCCGCCATGCCCGGCGTGACGGGGATGCTGGCGACCCTGCCCCGCTTCGCAGTCCTGAGTCTGATGCGTCGCCCCTGTGGCGTCGCCTCGATGTGCTGCCATGAAAGCTTGATAAGATCGCCGGGCCGAAGACCCGTCTCAACCGCGGTTGCCAGGATGCGCCAGACCCATTCCGGCGCCTTCGCTTGAAACGCTTCCAGGTCCGTCGGCGTCCACACGATCTCAGATCGATCGGCTCCGTAAATCTTCTTCAGCCGGTCGCAGTGATGCCGCTGGATCAGCCCGGTCTCGCGAGCCCAGTTGAGGATGACCGTCGTGACCGTACCAGCGTAGTCGTACTGCTTCGGGCTGTGCGCCCAGGCCTGCCGCCAGCGGTTCACCTCGCCGCGGCTCTCAGGGTCGTGAAAGATGATAGCCGGATCATCCTTGAATTCGGCTGCGAGGCGCAGCGCCCATTTCCGATAGTCGGCCCGCGTGCGCTCGGCGAGCGTTCGATGCTCGGCGCTGTCGAGATAGGCGTCGATCATTGCCGGCGCGTTCAGTTGAACAGGCTTCGGCGTCCGCTCGTGCTCCGCGAAGGCCGCCAGATACTCCGGCGACCCTATCTTTACATCGCTGTCTGAAGACCAAAAGCGCGGCCCGCCTCTGAAGGCATAGTGATGCTCACGGAACTTCCCATCCTTGAGCTTCCGTCGGACCCTATGAACCCCCTTGAGCACTACCCTCACCACGGCGCGCCCTCCTCCGCTGCATCGGCGTCATCGTGTCTTCGGGCGCAACATCACGCCCGAAGAAGAGCCGGATCGCGCCGGCGGGTGAAACCTCGAGACCCGTCACGTCGCACCCGGCCGCACGCGCCGCTGACACGGCGCGCTTGATATCGGCTTGGGTGAAGCTGGCGGGGCTCCGGGGCATCAGGTCTCCGCCTTCTCGCGATATGCGGTGGTTAGAACATCAGCCACACCCTTCTCAGTCGGGATCTCGCTCGCACCGCTGCGCTCGAGGAACAGCCGAACCGCCTCAATCTCACATAAGGTCGCGCTCCGGGGCGGTTCGCGGCCTGCCTCAAGGGCTTCAGCTCGACGCTTGAAGTCTGCATCCGTCTCGCGGAGCTCTTTGACCCCGTGCCTGGCGATCTTTCGAGCCCGTTCCTTTGCCAGAGTCTGAAGTCGGTTCACGTGCCTCGCGCGGACAATGATGTTGTCGAGCGCGCTCACGCAGGCAGGGTTTTCCAGAGCGTCGGTATAGTCACGCCCTTCGATGATATGCTCGGCGATCACAAGCGCATCGTCGACGGCGCTGTCTGCGCCCCAGGTGCCGTCTCTCTCATTCGTGTCTAGCTCCTCGCTCAGCGTTTCAAAGATGAGCTTGCAGCACGCTTCGGGATCGTCGGGGAGGTCCGTCTCGCTAGCGACGGGCGCTGCATCTTCGATCTTCCGATTGGTGAGCGCCAAGTGGAACAGCGCAAGCTGTTCTTTTGAAAGCGTTTTAGCGAACGTGATAAAGTTCTCATCATGCAGTACGGTTGTCATGGCCGTCTTCCTTCTCTCCTAAGGTTGCGGTCAGCCCGCCGCCGGCTGCAACCAGCGGCGGGCATCTCATTTCATCACTTCGTTACGGGCGGCGTAGCCGGCTTTGTCGTCGGCGTGGCGGGCTTCGTGTTCGTGGGTTTCGTCGCCATCGAACTCTCCTTGTCGGTACTGATGCCAACTGCACGAGCAGCTCCACGTGCATATGACACGCGTGGACTTGTGTCAATGCCACGCGTGCGCTATACACGTGGGAAGGCAGGAGAGCAGAATGGTCCAGAAGCAAGATCTCATCAGCTACGTCGCCATGATGGCGGCGCTCGATGCGAAAACAGTGACGGTGCATTATAGGTACCTGTACGAAGCAGGGCATCTTTCCAAAGTTACTGGGCGTGGTCGCTCTGCTCGAAACGTAACAATTGAAGACGCCTGGAGTCTCTTACTCTCGGTGGCAATTTCACCAAGCCCAAAGATCGGGGCGGAGTTTATGCCCGTCTTTTCCAAGATGGAGACAACGTACCTCCATCAGACCTTGAGTGCAGAAGATCTGCCTACCATTCGCAGAGAGATCCGCGG
>JBCDFC010000210.1:0-8706 GCA_039178805.1 Pseudomonadota bacterium
ACGAGAAGACCGCCGATCATGATCGTGGCCATGGGCTCGAACAGCGCACCGCCCGCCAGCGCCATCGGCATCAGCCCGAAGATGGTGGTGAGCGAGGTCAACATGATCGGCGTGGCCCGCGCTTGGGCCGCAGCAACGATCGCGTTGGCGAGTTCCTGCGTCTCGCGTTCGATGTCGATCTGATTGATCAGCACGATCGCGTTGTTGATGATGATGCCCATCAGCGACATCAGCCCGAGCATCGCGAAGAACGACAGCGGCTGGCCCATCGCGATCATCGTGTAGGGCGCCCCGATGACGATGAGCGGGATCGTCAGCAAGGTGGCCAGCGAGCGCCGGATCGAATTGAACTGAAAGACCAGGGCGGCGAGCATGACGCCGAAGGCGAGCGGCAGATTGCCCCCCATCTGCCCCATGACATTGGCGCTATCCTCCTGTTCTCCGCCGATGAAGATCTCGTATTCCGGGCCGAGGTTGAGAGCGTCGAGCGTGCTCGAGATGCGCGCCAAGGTCTCCTGCGCGCTGAGCGGCGCGCTTCGGCCCGATATGATGATCTTTCGCACTTGGTTCTCACGCCGGATCTCCGAGTATTCGAGAGCGGGGCTGAAGCTGGCCACCTGATCGATCGTCAGCACTTCGCCTTTCGCTGAAATGGAGAGATTGGCCAGGTCCTCGACGCTGTTGCGGTTGGCGGTGGCCGCCCGCATCACGATCGGGATCTGTTCTTCTCCCTCGCGGAAAGTGGAGTACTGCGTGCCAGAGAAGTAGGCCTCCATAACCTCGGAGATGTCGCGGGAGGTGATGCCGAACTCCCGCGCCTTGTCCTGGGCAATGTCGACGGTGACCTTCAGAACCTTGTTGCCCCAGTCGCTTTCGTTTTTGACGACATCCGGGAGGGCGGCAAACGCTGCCTCCACCTCGCGCGCAGCGGCGATCAGCACTTCTGCATCGGGGCCTGAGATCTCGACATCGACGATCCCGGACTCCGCGCCCCCTTGAGGCAGGCGCGTGACCCTGAACTGAGCCTCGGGAAACCGTTCGAGAAAGACACCCCGCGCGCGCTCCACCATCACCTTCGCGCCGGCGAGGTCGACCGTGTTGACCTGGAAGAACGCGCTGGCCTCATCGGGATCGGCGGGGTTGAGGCCGAGATTGAAGCGCGGCCCGCCGCTGCCGACATAGACGGTGCTGTTGACGACGTCCGGGTTCGCGTCGCGGTCAGCCAACCAGGCCTGCACACGCAGGGCCATCCGCTCTGTCTCCGAGATCGCAGCGTCCTTTGGCAGATCCATGTAGATCAGAAAATCGGCACGCTCGCTGAACGGGAACATCTCGGGTTTGAGCTGGGAGAACTGCATCGCACTGAAGCCGACGCCCGCGAAGGCCAGCGCCGTGATCGGCAGCCCGAAGTTCAGCAGACGGCGCACCAGAGCCCCATAGAGCCGGATGACCAGCCCGGACCCCTCGTTGGCCCGGGGATTGCGCTTGAGCATCCGCGCGCAGAGGAACGGCAGGATGTAGAGCGCCGTCACCCAGGAGCCGAGCAGCATCGATGCAACGACCGCGCCGAGGGAGAAGGAGAACTCGCCTTCTGTCCCGTCGATCAACAGCATCGGCAGGAAGGCCGAGACCGTGGTGATCGAGGCCACCCCGAGCGGCACGAGGAACTGAGAGCCCGCCGAGCGCGCAGCCTCGCTCGGCTCCATGCCCGCATCGATCCGTTTGCCGATATCCTCCACCACGACGAGACCGTTATCGACGAGCAGACCGAGTGAGATGATCACGGCCGCGATAGAGACCTGCTCGATATCCACGCCGATGAAACTCATCGAGGTCAGCGCAAAGCAGATCGTGAACGGCACGATGCAGGCCACCACGATCGCCGAGCGCAGCCCGAGGAACACCAGCATCACGACGAAGACGATCAGGAACGTCTGGCCGACATTCTCGAGCGCGTTGTCGACCGCGCCGGTGACGTTGGTCTCCTGGAAGGTGGAGGTGCTGAGCGCGATGCCGATGGGCTGGCTGTTCTCGAAATCGGTCAGGGCCCGGCGCAAGCGCGCCCCGAGATCCTGGATATCGGTCTCTGGCGACATCTCGATCGCCGCGACGACCGCAGGATTGCCATTGAAGAAGACCGGCGTCTCCTTTGGATCGACATAGCCGCGCCGGACATCGATCAGATCCGAGAGCCGCACGAAGCCTGACAGGCCATCCACCTTGGTCAGGACGTTGCGGATCTCGTCGATGTTGCGCAGATCGCCGTTTGCCTCCAGCACGATCTTGGTGCCACCGGCATCGATCTCGCCTGCGGGCAGGATGACGTTCTGAGCCTGCAGATCGTCGAGCAGCGTCTCAAGCTGCACGCCGATCGCCGCGATTTTCCGGATATCGACATCGAGCCAAACCCGCTCGTCCTGCTCCCCGTAGAAGGTCACCTTCGTGATGCCGTCGACCCGGAAGAGCGCGGTGCGGAGGTCCTCTGCGACATCCTCGATCTCGGCGAGGCTGAACCCGTCACCCGTGATCGCAACCGTCGCGATCGAGACATCGCCGTAGTCGGTGTTGACCAGCGGCTCCGACGTGCCCTCGGGCAGTTCGGCGAGCACGTCGCTCATCTTGTTGCGCAGATCTTCCCAGGCAGCGGATATGTCAGGCTCGTAGACCGTGTCGTAGAGATGGACGTAGATCAGCGCGTTGCCCGAGGTCACGATGGTCTCGATATCCTCGACTTCGCCGATCTCGCGGATCTTTCGTTCCATCGGAACGGCGATCAGGTTCTCGACCCGGGTGGGCGACATGCCTTCGAAGCTCGCACTGACGACAGCCGTGCGGATCGTGATCTCGGGGTCCTCGCGCTTGGGGATGCTGACATATGAGGAGATCCCCATGGCCAGGATCAAGAGCATCATCAGCGCCGTGAAGCGCGTCTTGTCCAGCCCGAAGCGGGTGATCAAGTCCATCCGCTACTCCTCCGGCGAGAGAAGCTTCACGGCCATGCCCTCGCGCAAGAATGTGACACCTTTGGTGGCGACGTACTCGCCCGCGGCAAGCCCCTCGATGACCAGAAACTGGTTCTCACGAATGCCGGCCATCGCGATCGGGCGCCGCGTGACCGTGCTGGTCGTCTCGTCGAGGACAAAGACCTCAAGGGGGATGACGCTGTTCGTCCCGGCGTTCTCCGGGATCACACCGTCGGGGATCGCGGCCGATATGGGGATCAGGAAGCCACGCGCCTCCGGCAGCGAAAACTCGAAAGAGACCTCGACGGCCATGCCGGCCTTGATGACTGGGCTCACGCTGTTCAGACGCACGACAATGGGAAACGACGAGACGGTGCCCGCGCGCCCACCGATCTCGCTGACAACTGCATCGAGCACGATCTGGGGGTTGTCGGCGAGGCGTATTGTGGCGGCGGTGCCGACAACGAGCTGTTCGATCACATCGAAGCTGACCGAGAACGCCACCTCGTAATCGGTCTGCTCATAGATCGAGAGCACTGTCTCGCTGGCGGATACGGTGGCGAAGCTGTCCACCTCGATCTTGTCGATCACACCGTCAAAGGGGGCGAAGAGCTTGGTGTCCGAGAGGTCCTCCTGCGCTGATGCGAGGTTCTTCTCTGCCTGCGTGAGCTGAGCGCGCGCCTGCAGCGCTTCGGTGCGGTCTTCGTCGCGCGTAACCCTGGTTCCCGCACCACGGTCGAGCAGCTGTTGAGACCGCGCGAGGTCTTCCTCGGCTTGCGTGAGCGTTGCCTGGGCCTCAGCGACAGCGGCTTCGCGGTTCTCGATCGTGGTGACGAATTGTTCGATATCGAGCTCGGCCAGCAAATCGCCTGCCTTCACGCGTTGGCCAACATCGAGCCGCAGCCGTCCGAGCCGCCCACTGACCTCAAAGGCCAGCACATTCACCTCGCCAGGCTCCAGCACGCCCGGATACCGGCGGATTGTCGTCTCATCGACGGCTTGAACCTGCATGGCGACAAGACCCCGCACAGGGGGCGGTCCAGGCTGCTCTTCTTCATCTTCAGGCAAACACGCCGCGAGCAGCGAAAGCAGAAAAACAGAGCAGACAATCCTCAATTGCATCTTTTAGCCTGACTTTTGGAGGCGCATCGGTGCAAGTAACCGCATGACTTCGTAGAAATGAGTCTATGTATGCAGACGAGCTGAAAACAGGACCAACATGGCGCAAAACCGGACCGACCGTACCGCAGCTGCGCAAACGAAAGGGCGCGGTGTTTCGATCGACACGATTCATGTTGGCATGCCGGCGACGGTGGTGGCCTATGCCCTGTCCCGTGGCATGACGCTCGACCAGATCGAGGCCGTCACCGGGTTCGACGTCGCTCGCCTCGGAGATCCGGAGGCGCGCGTTCCCGACGATATGGTTCATCTCCTCTGGATCGAACTGACGCGCGACGAGAAGGCCGGGCCGCTCCCGCTTCACGCTGCAAAAGCCGCACCTTTTTCGACACTCGGCGGCTTGGCGCATGGCATGGAGTTTGCGGCAACCCTCCGCGACGCGATTAGCTTCTCCCAAAAGAACAGCGGCGTGCTGGCCGATCGGCTCAACATTCGCTTGGAGGAGGGGCCCACAGAGGCTCGTGTGGTATCGGCCCATCCGAACGATCGGATCGATGGCGGTTGCAATGTCGAGATGGGTCTCGGCCTGGTCGCGCGCCTTCTGCGCGAGGTGCTCGGACTGAAGGGTGCTCTGCTGCGCGTCGAGATGATGCACGCTGCACGCGGCGCTCCCTCCGAGTACGAAGCGCATTTTCTGTGCCCGGTGCGGTTCTCGGCGAAGTCCAATGCTCTCGTCGTTCGTCGAGAGACTTTAGACGCCCCGATCAGGAGAGCGGATACGGCAATATTCGCCTTCGTCGAACGGCATTTCGAGATCGTCCGCCGTCAGATCGCCACAACGCGTATGGCCGACCGTCTGCGCCCGCTGCGCCGCGGCATTCTCGAAGCCTCGGCCGCCGGCTCCTATCGCGTCGACGATGTGCTACATCACGCCCAGCTAAGCCGGCGTCAGGGCCAACGACTGGCCGCATCGCAAGGCACGACCCTCGCCGCGCTGATCGAAGACGTCCGCCGCACCAACGCAGAGGCTTTCGTTTGCGATCCCAGCCTGTCGATTGAGATGGCCGCGTCCCTGCTTGGCTACTCCGATGATCGAGCCTTCCGCCGCGCCTTCAAACGCTGGACCGGCGTGAGCCCGACAGCCTTCAGAAAGTCTCTCGCACCGGCAGGTGGGGGTCGCCGCGGCTCAAACGACGGGGACTAGGTGTTCGGTCCCGTGGTGTGGTGGTATGATACCATCATCTGAGGAGAGGGACGCGCTATGGGCCAGGTTCTTCATGGGAGCGCCACGACCACGCACGCCATCCGAGCTGCGATACAGCGATCGCAGGCTTCGGTCGCGGAGCGAGCCGAGCGCTACGGGCTGAACGAGAAGACGGTCCGGAAGTGGCGCAAGCGGTGCACCGTCTAGGACGCGCGGATGGGTCCCAAAGAGGTCCGCTGCTGCGTTCTCAACCCTAAGGAGGAGGCGATGTGCGTGGCCTTCCGCCGCCACACGCTGCTGCCGCTCGACGACTGCCTCTATGCGCTCCAGACTTCCATCCCGCATCTCAGTCGGTCCGCGCTGCATCGGCTCTTCCAGCGTCACACCATCAGCCGCCTGCCGGACAGGGAAGGCGACAAACCCAAGCGGTCCAAGTTCAAGCGCTACCCGATCGGCTACCTGCACTTGCGTCTCGCCGAGCTGTGGACCGAAGAGGGCAAGCTCTGGATGTTTGTCACCCTCGACCGCACCAGCAAGTTCGCCTTCGCCAAGCTGGTCCCGAAGGCCAGGAAGAGGGCAGCGGCCGCGTTCCTGCACGAAGTCATTGAGGCGCTACCCTACCGTGTCCACCCGGTTCTCACCGACAACGCCATCCAGTTCACCAACCGCGAGAAGAACCAATACGCCTTCTCCCCTGCGTTCGCCATCGCCTGCGCCGAGCACAGCATCGAGCACCGGCTGACGAAGGTGAACCACCCGTGGACCAACGGCCAAGTCGAGAGGATGAACCGCACGATCAAGGAGGCGACCGTCAAGCGCTACCACTACGCCAGCCACGACCAACTTCGCACCCACCTCGCCGACGTCGTCGTTGCCTACAACTTCGCACGCAGGCTCAAGACCCTCCGCAGCCTGACGCCGTACGAGTACGTCGTCAAATGCTGGACCGAGGAGCCGGAACGGTTCAAAATCGATCCGCGCCACCATATGCCGGGACCGAATACCTAGCAAGTGCGCGTCGAAAGCCGCGCCCAATTGCACGACATCCCTGCCTAGACTGAGGTTCTCGTCCTTCTTGAAAATCGGTGTGGACCAACGTCTCACAACTCGCCGGTTCGCGAATTATTACGATATCTGACCGAGACACGAAGCAGGCTCGAATAAATACTTTGCGTGCCTGATGAAAGCCCGTAGGTTAGGGCTCGGAATTCCTTCAAGAAAAGCGGAGTTGCGCGTGCCCATCGAGCCGTTCTTTGACTGCCGAGATATCTCGGCTTCGATTGAGTTCTACACCCAGATCCTGGATTTCGAGCTGGCGGTGGCGCCGGGCCCCGACCCTGAGCAATTCGGTTCGCGCTATGCTGCCGTGTCTAGGGGTGGGGGCATTCTTCACCTCAGCAGCCATTCCCGTGAGAACGGTGTGTTTGGTGCTACGATCTACATAAGGGTCAATAACGTTGACGAGCTATGTGAGCGGTTCTTGGCCAATGGGCTCACGCTGACTGTTCCAGTCGGCGGAACGTCACCAGTCGACCAAACCTGGGGCATGCGCGAGATCGGCTTCCGCGACACGGACGGAAACAAGATCTCGTATGGCCAGGCCTTGACCTGAAGAGTCACATCCACTCACAGCAGTGCGACAGCCGACAGTCTCCGCACTGCGACACCCGCTCCGCTCAAGGATGCTGCACCTCAAACGAACGGCAGGTCTCGCAGACCGCGACTGCGAAGCCGTACCAGCCGCAGGCGGCAGCTCCGGGCCGAAAAGCCATTTTACACTATTGATAAAAGCGTAAACTCAATGAGCATATGATGCTCAAAAATATCAATATAATCAATGCATATCTGTTTTAGATATGCCAAAAATTTAACACCATCCGGGAAGATCGTTAAACAAAAATCCTGGTTCTGAACTAGACGACCGACTCGTGCTCACCCCCCCCCGAATGAGCCGCCACCCGAATTGGCGCAGGCTTATGCGCCTCTGCTTCTCTTGTAAGCAGTCATATGCTTCTTCGGACGCACTGAGCCTATAGATCAAAGAGCTAAATTACGAGTAGGCGCTTGACAGGCCTGCGAATGCTCTCATGCACGTCGACCTCCACCCGCACCACCTCCTCGCGCTCCAGGCTCTCGACGATATCGCGCAAATCCCGTCCACGGATGCGGCGGAACTTGCGCTGTACCTCGCGCCACGTTCGCCCCTTTTCGCCCGCCTCGGCGATGAACAGTTCGACTTCGTTGACGTCGCGCTCGATCTGGTTGTCTGCGATGTGGCTGGCGATATTGGCGATCATGGTGCAGGCGGACCAGCGGGCGACGGCGTGGCCGATGTCGAAGTCGGGCTTGGTGAGGATGGGCGCGCGTGGATCGCGGCCTACAGCCGAGACCAGGGCGATCTTGAGGGCGTTCTCGGTTACCCGTCTTAGGATCGGGCCGGCGCCGCGGATGGCGGTGATCTCGGCGTACTCGGCCATGGCGACCATGGTACGCCGCAAGGCCAGGCGCTCGCGCTCCGCCTCGGGCGAGATGCGGGCCACGCAGAGTGCCGGCTGGCCCAGGTTGCCGTTGACGCGGGCACCGATGGCAGCGAGGAGAGCCTTCAGGCCTTCAACCAGCTCGGCGCGGTGGCGTTCGTCGGGGTCTTTGGCCTGGCTGCGACCGAGCGGCATGATCAGGTAGCGCGCGATCGAGCCGTCCTCCAGATTGCCCGAGCCGAAGGCGGCCCAAAACTGATCGGGGGTGGCCATGCCGAAGAGGCACAGGTGCGGGCAGTCGATGGGATCGGGTTCGCGGGTCGCGTAGGCGGTGCCGGTATAGAAGGTGCCGGCGGCGCTGTAGAGTTGGGTGAACTCGGTCAGGATCTGACGGGCGTGGATGCCGGCACCCGGACTGCCGAGCTGCTGGAGCATGTGGCCGAACTCGTCGAGGAACAGCACGCGGCGCGGGTGGGCGGCGAGCGTGGCGATCAGGCCCGAGCCGCTGGCGACCCGGTCGGGGCCGAGGACGTGCTGGACGCCGCATTCGAGCAGCAGTTCTTTGGCCGGGCGCACTAGGGAGGTCTTGCCTGAACCCGAGGGGCCGAGCGCTGCCGTGTAGATATTGGTGCGCAGGTTGGAGGGCGTCGCATAGGAGCGGCCCATGAGCGCGCCGAGCAGCGGCAAGGCGACAGCCAGGCCGCCGGTCTCGGTGGCGGTGGGGCTGGCGGCGTCGATCCAGGCAGCGGTTTCGCCGAGCAGGCCCGGAATGCTCGCGGCCACGTTCTGGATCGGGAAGGGGCCGGGATCGGCGGGCACCTGTTCGGCGTATTCCTCAGGGGTCGGCAGGCGGCTCGGCACGATCGGGCGGCCCGGCTCGACCGGGGGGAGTGTGGGCGTGGCGCTCCAATCGGCGGGTGGCGCCTTGTGCTCGGGCGGTGGC
>JBCDFC010000211.1:0-8698 GCA_039178805.1 Pseudomonadota bacterium
CGACGGCGGCGATTTTGTCGCCGGTCAGTCGCTCGCCCATGGCCGTGCCGATGAGGACCAGCAGGAGCACATGGCCGATCGAGGAGAGGGCAGCCGCCTGGCCGATCCCATGCACCAGGATCCGCGCATAGATGAGGTTGGCGGTCGCGAAGGTCGCAAAGGCCGCCATGAGCCAGAGGAGCGAGCCGCTATCGGCGTAGCGCTTGAGGAGCACGGTCCCGGTGACGAAGCCGAGATTGGACGTCATCAACTGGATCCAGAACGGGGTGAGCATGGGCGGAGCCTCCGGGCTTTATGGGAGCGGAGAGGCGTCGCGCAGGCCGGGTATTGGCTTGGACACAGCACGGGCGATCGCTCCCTCCGAGGCGGTTGCGGAACGGGTTTGTGCTGAGTGTGAACCGGGCGTGCCTGGACCTGCCTCGCGTCGACCTCGGGGCTGTCAGCGTGCCCGTGAGCGCGGTTTGTTGTGCGTTGCAGCATAGGAAATTGGTGCTGTCGGCGCGGGTTATGCTAAACTGGAAGGGTAGGCTCAGGATTGAGAAAGCGGGCCGTTACAAGGTGTGCGGGGGTATGACCCCGCTCACCTTGGAGGGGGACATCCTGTCCCCCGTTGACACCCCCTTGGACGCCCTAAGCTTAGCCGGCCCCGTGCGGGACCGGCTGCGCTAAGGGCGTTGTCAGCCGCAGAAGACTACGTCCGGGCATCGAGCCCGTTGCGGCTGAGGGAACGGATCGCCGTTCCATCGCGACCGGATGCTCCCCGCATCGGCTTGGGCCAAGGCGAGCTGCCGCGCTCCCCTTGGATCCCCATCGGCCAGGGCACGGTCCCTGGAACCCGGTCGGGAGATATCGGCTCTCCCAACGCCCATCGACCAAAGCGGCGCTCCCGCCCTTTGGAAACCGGACCAACCCTCGCTCGGATTGGATGCGCGCAAAGGGGGCGGTGCCCCGGACGGCGGCGCCCCATCGCCTCGGCCACGGTCCTCTCCCGCGCGAGGTCCCTGCGAGGCGGCCGGCCAATGTCATCACGCATACTCGGAGGACCATGGACGACGACACGACCGAGACCGACAGATACGGACTGCGTCCCGGAGACGGCGACGCAGCTGGCGACGCTGTGCCCGGCAAACGGCCGGCACCGATCTCCTGGCGGCCACCAGCGGCACGGCGTGCTGAGCTTGAGGCGATGATCGCCGCCTCGGGTCTTTCGACCGGGGCTTTCCTTACAGAAGCGGTCTTCGGTCGGACGCGGCATCGACCGGCGGAGCTCGCGAAGCTCGCCGCGATCCTGCGCGAATGCCAGGCCATGGCCGATAGCCTGTGGGTGATCGCCACCCGCGATGGCGGCGAGGTCGACGTCTCCGAGATCCGGAACACCCTGCCGGAAATCCGCTCGGCGCTCTTTATCCTGATGGGCCGCAAGCCATGATCCCCTTCGCAAGCCAGCGCGGTTCGGGCCGGGATCTCGCCACGCATCTCCTGAATGCCGAGGACAACGAGTATCTCGAGATCGCCGATCTGCGCGGGGCCGTCGCCGATGATCTTCACGGTGCCTTCGCCGAGTGGGAAGCGCAGGCTGCGGCCATGACCAAATGCCGGAACTATCTCTACAGCCTCTCGGTCAATCCCGATCAGCGTCAGGGCCCGCTGCCGCGGGAGCTCTATGCCGCCTATGTCGACCGGGTCGAAGACGCGCTTGGGCTCGGCGGCCAGCCGCGGGCCATCGTCTTCCACATCAAGGAGGGCCGGGAGCATGCCCATGTCGTCTGGTCGCGGATCGATCTCCAGGAGATGAAGGCGATCCATATGGCCTTCGATCATGACAAGCTGATGGGGGTGACCCGCAGCTTTGCGCGCGAGCATGGGATCGAACTCGCTCCGGGCTATCACCGGCTCGAGGAGCGCAAGCGCCAGACCCATCGCCAGCTCTCGCTCTATGAGAAGGCGCAGATCGAGGAGAGCGGGATCTCGCGCGAGGAGCGGATCGCCACGGTCACCGATCTCTGGCTCCGCCGGGACACGCCCCAGAGCTTTCTCGCCTCGCTCGAGCATCACGGCTATCTGCTGTCCCATGGCAAGCGGCCCTTCGTGCTGGTCGATATCTACGGTCACACGAACGCGCTGCCCAAGCTCATCGAAGACAAGGCTGCCAACACGCAGGCAATCCGATCCTTCCTCGGCGAGGCGGGGGCCGCTGAGAACTTGCCGACGGTCGAGGAGGCGAAGGCGCTCGCCGCGCGGCATCGCCTGGCGTTGAAGGAACACCGGCAGACTGAAGACCGTGCCGACCGACTCGATGCGCTGAAAGCACGGCAGGAGACGCGGCGCGCCGAGCTCGAGCGCGAGGCTGAGACCTTGAAGGCTCGGCAGGAAGCGGCACGCCAAGAGGCGGCTGAGGCGCATCGTTTGGAGATGGCCGACCACGCCGTGCGCCATGAAAGACGGGTCGCGCTCATTCGCGATCAGCGCGAGGCCGCCCGGCCGACGGGTCTCGCGGGCTTCCTCGCACGCGTGAGCGGTGCCGCCTATCTCAGAGACAAGCTCAATGCCCGTCAGGATGCCAAGCGCGAAGCCGCCCATCTCGAAGAACAGCGTGCGATCGCTGAGCGGCAGGAGGGCGCGCGTGCCGAGCTTGAGCGGCGCCAGACCATGCAATCGCTCGATATGGAACGGAAGCGCCAGGCGCTGAAGGAGACCGAGGCGCGTGAGCGGCGGTCCCTCGAAAAATCCTTCCTGCAGGAGGCGCGGGTACGCCAGCGCGGCGGTCAGCATCAGATGCCCTCGCTCGGGCTTGAGATGGCCCCACCGGGTCGTCGCGCGGCTCCGGCGAAGGCCATGCATCGGCATACGAACCCGCTTGCCCGTGAGATGGCGATGGCCAAGCGCCGTCCCAACCCCGAGAAGCCCGAAGCACCCGGCAAGTTGCAGAAGGATTTTGAGCAGGCGGCGCGGGGCGACCAAACCCACGCCGAGACGCGTGATGGTGAGAGAGGCCGCGGGTCCACAGCGCCGAAGCAGGAGCGGCATGGGGAGCGAGAGTCTCCGCGGCGCGTGTTCAGGCGGCGCGGGCGCGAGCAAGACAAGGGGCGCGAGCGGTAGGGCTGCTCAGTTCAGGATCGGTGGGCGCAGATCGCCGTCGGTCGGCAGTGTGAGGCAGGCCCGCCAGAGGGGCGACTTCGTGTAGAAGCGCTCAGCAAGGAGGCCGGGGCCATCGCGCGTCTCGTCGAGCAGCCCGAGCCAGCTCAGTGGCCTCAGGACATGGGTGAAGAGGAAAGTCTCGTAGCCGGCATGGGTCCGGTCGAGCGCGACCGTAGGGTTCGCGGGGCCGTAGAGGATCTTCGTCAGGGCGGAGCGGCTGATTGCGCTCTCGGCTTCGACATTGATGACATTGAGAAAGACGTCCCAACTGCCCGGTGCCGCCTCGTCGAAGCGGGAGAGGCGGGCATGGTTGTAGCGGAAGAGCCAGGTGGGCGTCAGCGCCGTGAAGAGCGCGCCCCGCCGATCGGCAAGCCGGCGTCCCTCCTGCGTGATCAGGAGCCGGTCCTTTCGGTGGCGGCCGAGCTTCATGACGATGAGGAGGTCGTGGATCGCCATCACCGGCAGCACATCGTCTTCGTTCAGCACCTTGCTGACCTTCAGCAGCTCTTCTGCCCGATAGCCGGGCCAGTCGAACGCTTCTGCCGCCCAGCCCACCACCTTCCTGTTGAGTGCCTTGGTCTTCGTGAGGCCGAGCCCGTTCTCTTCGATGCCATGCGCGAGCATGCACCGGAGCGCCTCCAGAAGGCGGGATCCGGCGAGGGCAGGGTGGTCGTCGTCCAAAGGGCGGAAGTCGATCATGGCCTCATGGTATCGGCCACGGGCCTCGGCACAATCCGTCGCGACCTGTCCGCAGGCTGACCCGTGCCGAGGATGCTTCTGACAGCGTTCCGCTGACGTCTCTGGTTTGGAAAGGGCAGGGCCTGCGGCCCCCTGGCTGTCAAGGCAACCCGGCGCAAGCGCCGGGCGCCGGCCGGCGGACCGTGGCTCGGGGCAAAGAAGCCCCTGCGCCCGCACCCCTCCTTGGCCGGCGACCTCTGACAGCCGTCCCCCGCTCATCGCCGCGTGGCTAGTCGGGTTGCATGCGCAACCCGTCTTCCAAGGAGAAACTCTCATGAAAACAGTTCTTTACGCTCAGCCCTATGATCTCTCTGCCGTCGGCTTCTTCTTCGAGAGTGCTGAGGAGTACCGCACAAAGGCACGCGAGCTCCGGAACGCCCATGGTCAGCTCGTCGAAGAGTTCGAGATTCAGTTCATCGATGGCGAGGCGATCGATGCAGCGCTGGCCGTGGCGCTCGGGATCTACATTCCTCAGCTCGCCGCGTTCTTCGAGGCGGTGGAGACCTGGGACGAGGACCAGAAGCTCCGGGCGATCATCGCGGTTGGTGAGTGTGGTTACGACTTTGACTGGGAAACAACGGATCCGGACAGCTTCGAGGTCGACATCTATGAAGGGCTGCGGCTGCGAGACCTGGCCGAGCAGTTTGTCGAGGAGGGGCTCTTCGGAGAGATCCCCGAGCGGCTGGCCTTCTATCTCGACCATGACGCCATCGCCCGCGATCTGGCCATGGACTACACGCAGACCGAGATTGCTGGCCGCATTCTTGTCTATCGGTGCGGCTGAGGCGCGGGCGTTCGCGTCCCACGTTGCGCGCTCAAGGAGCCCGGTTCTGCAGTCGAGGCCGACGCGAGGCAGCGGCCGATCAGGCCGCCATAGGCTGTGGACAAATCGGCCTTCGCTCGATGCAGAAACTGGTGCTCTCAATCCCAAAATGATAGGATAAAACATGACGAATAAACAGAAAAACAATTCCACCGAGCTGTACCAACAGGCCATGGTCGATGCCGATATCGAAGGCCTCGCCCGCTCGCCGGAGATCGAGGCTCGTATTGCCGCCTGGGAGGCCGACGGTCTCGACCCCGCCGAGCAGATCGACAAGCTCAAACGCTATTTTGCCGATGAGGACAGTGCGCCGACCGACGCATGACCAGACAAGGCCGCAACGCCCGCGAGCAAGCGGCGTTCGAGAGCGTGCATGATCCAGAAACCGGCCTGCTCCGCAACCGCCGTGGCATCAGCGACGCGGAGAAGCTCGAGCACGCCGAACGCTACTTCGCGGCCATGCGTCTGCAGCAGGGCCTGCCGCCTGAAGCCAACCGCCTCGATGCCGAGGGCCTGAAGGCAATCCATCGGCATCTCTTCCAGGACATCTACGATTGGGCCGGCGCGTTCCGGGGCTACACGACGGACCGCGGGCTCGCGCCCTTCGCAACGCCTGAGCAGATCCAACCCTGGCTCGACCGGCAGTTCGAGGCTCTGCGCCGCGATGATGGCCTCAGAGGCTTGCCGCCGCACAAGTTCGCAGAGCGCGCCGCCGCTGTCGTCAATGAGATCAACGCCGCCCACCCCTTCATCGAAGGCAATGGTCGCGTGCAGCGCACCTGGCTCCGGAACCTCGGCGAGCAAGCAGGGCACAGGATCCTCTTCAAGAGCAGCGACAAGGATCGGTGGAACGATGCCTCGCGCATCGGGTTCGAGAAGGTCAACCACCAGCCGATGGCCGGGCTCATCCGCGATGCGATGAACCCGGAGCGCTCGCGAGAACCGGGCGGCGAAGAGAGCCGGGCCTCCAAGCGGGCGCCGGCGCCTAAGCGGGAGCGGTCGCGGTGAGCTTGGTCGTAACAGCCGAGCCGAAAGGTTCGAAACAGGGCAATCTGAATACTGGGGAGTTACGCTGGAGAGCTGCGAAACCGCATCGCAGCCAGGCATCCGAGTGATGCGAGTATGAACGACAAGCTCGCTGGCAATGGGACAGAACTCGGGGGTTCCGCAGGTATTGCGGTAGCGGCGCTCGCGACGGTGAAGTCATCGAGTAACAGCGTCGCGGTGAGGCCGCCAGTTGACGCGTTATTAAACTCAGGTATCGCGCCTGCGGAGGCAGTAAAAGTCACTGGTCCTTGGTCGCCGAACCTAACGATATCACCGACCATTACGCCAACCAGAGTTGTGCCCGTCCGCACCCAAAGGTCGTTGGCATCGAGCTCACCGTTCGGAGCATTGTTCGTGATCCCCTGACTTGCCTGGCCCGAGATCGCCTGGTTCCTACCGTTGACCGTGACCGATGGAAAGCCGGTACCGCTCCCGTTGGCTCGTGCAGGCGACCTAAAGAAGTCCTCAATCACAAAGCCAATGATCGACCCATTCTCTGTGCTGACAAAGCTGATAGGCTCGAACGAGATAGTGAAGTTGTCCCCCTCGCCGGAAAGAATAAGCGCTGCTGCCGTGGGTGCAGTGCCGATCAAGGATAACCAGGCTCCGGCCACGCTGGCAATCAAGTGCTTTTGTTTTGTGGCTATTTTCATCATTCTATTGATCCTGTGACTTAAAGACTCAGACATTCAAAAATTAATGTAGAACCAAAATTTTTGATCAGTGAGTGTATTATTATTGGCAATCCAGAATCCCTCTATATGAGAGCCACTCAGTGTTGGTGAGGTACAGCTACTGAAGGGGAAGAATTCTCCCGTGTTTCGATGACCATAAGCGGTGTATATGTTGCGCACAGGCATTGCCACGAACTGCGTCCATCCAAGAAATACAAAGTGATTGGGCCGATCGTGTCGCGTTCTCGTAACTCTCACCCAACCGCGCACGTGTCCGCCGCGAAGGAGGCAGCCCCGAGTAGGCCGGGGCTGCGCAACCATGCGGCTTTGACTTCAATGAGTGGTCCAGACGCTCAGCGAAAGCGGCCGCCGCGCACCCTAGCGTTGCCCCTAGGTCCGACGACGGCTGAGCCACATCCGCGCGGTCCGCAGCCGCGGGCTCCGACAGCCGTGCCGCCGCGCGCGCCGTTGACCGAGCCCGCGGCACCGCATCGAGGTCCAACGCAGCCAAGGCTGCGCGTTGCCGTGCCACCACGTGGGCCGACCACGGTGCGTGTATGGGCGACTGGGGCACGATAGACTGGATAGCTCGCCCAGCTACCGTACCAAGGATATCCGACATAGTAGCGCTCCCAGTAGGCGCGGTTGAAGGTGACGACGCTCACTCCGATGGCTGTGGCGACGGCTGGCGTGATCACAACCGGCGCACCATTATAGACTGTCTTCAGATACGGTGCCGATATCCAGCCGCGGAACTCACGATAGCTGATATCGCACCAGGCGTAGTCGGCAACACAGCCATAGGCGGTAATTGTTGCGCTCGCAGGGATCACGTGCACGACCGGATAGTTCGTAGATGGGCCAGCGCGCAGATTGACATTCGCCGTCGTAAAAGACGTGACGGTCGCGATCGCCGGTTGATAAAGTATGGCTGTGATGCCTAGCGCCAAGACGGCTGCGACCATACAACTTCTATGGACTTTCATACTCGAGTTCCTCTTCGTAGATCAAAGACTGATGAGATGCCAACACGTGCAGTAATGCAGTAGCCGGGGTGGGGCGTGCTGCTTGGATCGACCCTTGATCACGCCTCCTGATGCGCCGCGATGAGCGGAATGCTCTTCTAGTCAATCGCTTCACTGCGGAAATCCATTGCGCCGTTGTGGGCTTCCCAGTGTCTCCAGTCCGGCACGTCGCCGGACTGGAATTTTTCGCGCATCGACGACGTTCGAGACGAAAGCAGATATCCATCGACGTAGCTTGATCACCATCATGGTGCCTGCAGCGCTTCTGCGAGAGATTAAGGTTTGGCATTCGTGTCGTAGACGGCGAAAGCGCGCGAAAGTATGGAGCTACGGCGTCAATTTTCGGGGCTCGATGGTTGGTGTCGTTTTTCGCGCGCTCTCGTCCCTTGCCTCCAACAGTCTTGTAGCGCGAGCGTGGGCAGGTGTGCTTGATGATGCTAAGCACTGTTAATCATTTTAAGGCGGATATGGTCGTCGTTCGGCAAGAATTGGTGGCGACGAACCCATGAAAGCAGCATATCTTGTGAATTGCCTTCCAAAATAGACAAATCATGGACGATTTCATTAATTGGCAGGCCATGCTCTCTTAGTCTTCTCCGACGTGCGCCTGACCTAAGGGCAGTATAATGAGGTCCAGTCGCAGGATTGTTTGCATCAAATCGGCCGCTCTTGATCTCGTAAAAGACTCAGGTGCCCAGAATGAAATTGATTGGGTTGAAGCTGAGCCGACAAGAGCGGAGATTGTGTCGATTTCTTTATGCTCCTGTGACGGAGCGACCTCTTTTTGAGAATGAGGTGAAGCTCAAGGGCGCTACAATATGCCGCTCAAGAGCGCTAACCATATGAGAATATTAATGAACTTTTCCGTGCTGCAAGGTGGCCTGTGTGCGGGATCAAAAATCACTTTCGCTCAAGAAATGTCAAATTTCGAACAACTCAGATCAGTACCGATTACGCCATGGCGTGACTCATAGTCACCAGATGTGAGCGAGATTGAAATGACATCGAATTACGCAGGGTACGATCCGGCAGTTCACGACACGTACGAGATCATTTCGACCGGTGATAAGACGGTCATCAGGATGTACGTGTTCAACCCGGAAACCGAAGAATTCGTGCTTCAGGACATCACATTCAATTCGACTGACATAACTGGCCCTGGAAAGCAGACCAATAAAAACCCTGATCCAAAAGACAAGTTTTGGGATCTTGATGATCTGAATGACAATTTGAAGTTCGATTTCCAGAAGGAG
>JBCDFC010000212.1:0-8687 GCA_039178805.1 Pseudomonadota bacterium
AGCTTTGGCGACGGTGCCAACCGACGTGCCAATCGCAGAGGCGATGCAAGAAGCCTACAGTCTGCGCTGCGTGCCGCAGATCCTTGGTGCTGCGGCCGATGCCGTCGGCTTCCACAACCAAGTAGTGGAGCGGGAGCTCAATGCCGCGACCGACAACCCGATCTTTCCAGACGATCCTGCGGAGCCCCCTGCGCTCCATGGCGGCAACTTTATGGGAAGCCATGTGGCGCTAGCCTCCGATCTCCTGGCCAATGCGACGCTGACGGTTGCCCAGTTGGCTGAGCGGCAGATCGCGCGGGTGACGGACGAGCGGCTCAACCGCGGCCTGCCGCCTTTTCTCCATCGGGGTGAGCCGGGGCTCAACAGCGGGTTCATGGGTGCTCAGGTGACGGCCACCGCGTTGCTGGCGGAGATGCGGACCCGCGCCGTACCGGCCGCCGTGCAATCGATCTCGACCAACGCTGCCAATCAGGACGTCGTCAGCATGGGCACGATCGCAGCGCGCAACGCGGCACTGCAGCTTGACGACACCGCGCAGATCCTCTCGATCCTCGCGCTCGCCGTCGCGCAGGGCATCGATATCGTCGATCTTCGGGGCGAAGGCGCTGGCTTTTCTCCCGTCAGCCGCGCGATCCACGCTCAAGTTCGTGCCCTCAGCGCGCCCCTCGAGAGGGATCGACCGCTTTCTGACGACATCGCCCGCATCGCCGCGTGGATCACCGCTGAGGCCCCAACGGCCTAGGTTGGCTCGCCCGCTAAGCTGCGGATCTCGGCCAGAAGTGGGGCCTTCGCCATAATGCCATCGCGTGCGGTCTTGGCGCGGTTGGCGATACGCCTGTCGCCGGGCAGGCGTGTGCCCTCGATTGCCGCGATCTCTGCAAACAGCGTCTCGGCCCGCGCTACCCAGTCCCTGCCATGGCCGAAACGCGCAGGATCGAGCGCCAAGACGAACTCACCGCCCTCGGGAGGCCCGCCATCCTTGAGGCCGCGGCCTGCTTCGAAACTGAAAAGATCGCCGATCACGGCGCCGGCCAAGAGCTCGACCATCAGCGCGATCGCGGCGCCCTTGTAGCCGCCGAAGGGCAACTGCGCGCCGGCGAGCACCGCTGCGGGGTCGGTCGTCGGCGCACCGTCCGGGCCGATACCCACTCCCTCGGGCACGAGCTCTGCCTCCCGCGCATGGATCATGATGTCGCCGCGCGCCATGGCGGCGGAGGCCATGTCAAAGGCCATCGGTGGCTGGTCGTCCCTAGGAAAAGCGAAGGCGACCGGGTTCGTGCCGTAAAGCGGCCGCGTACCCCCAGCGGGGGCGACCATCGGTGTCGCGGCCGTCACTGCGAGACCGACAAGCCCCGCCTCGGCCAGCGTCTCCACCTCGGGCCAGAGCGCGGCGAAGTGGTGACAGCGCCGCACTGCCAGTGCCGCGACCCCGGTTTCATGCGCCAGATCGGCCAACGGACCGAGGCCCGTTTCAAGCGCCAGGGGTGCGAAACCTTTCTTCGCATCGACGGCGATCACCGATGGCGCGGGTTGGGAGAGGACCGGCACGGCCTTGCCATCGACCTTGCCGCTTCGCAGCGACGCCACATAGCCGGGCACGCGGAAAAGACCGTGGCTCTCGCAGATGTCCCGCTCGGCCATCGTCACGATCCGCGCGACGGCACGCGCCTGGACAGGGCTCGCCCCGTTGGCTTCGAGCGCATGACGCACCAGCGCATCTACTTCTTCGAGGCTCATCACAATCCGGTCCGTCATCACGCCCTCCATTCACCCTCGCGGTCGCCGAACGCCAGAAAGGGCTGCGCGACGCTCCCGGATGCCCTATCTTCCATGAAAAGCGGAGGCGTGCGAATGGATCGCGATGAACTCGGGGCAGGCGGCAACGCGGATGCGCGTCGCGGAGCTTTCGAGACTGTTGACGGTGAGATCCTCAACAGCGACGCGCCCGGTCCAAAGGACGACGCGCGCACGGTCCGGGGTCCAGGCTGGATCGGTCGAAACCGCGCCTTGATCGAGAAGGGACGCGACACCGCCCGCATCGTCCTGCCGCTCGCTCCGCCACCTGTCCGGCTGGGTCTCGTGGCGGCGAGCCTTGCCGCAGACGGGCTTTTGACGCTCGAAGATGCGCGCACTGGCCGGACAGAAAGGGGCGAGGCCGGTATGCGAGGGGTGGGGCTCGCCCTCGATGCGCTCACCCTGGCGGCATCCGCCCGCATCGCACCCGCCGCGGTGATCCGTCAGGCAGGCCGCATCGCCACGCTCCGCGCCGTCGTCTCACGGCTTGAGCAGACGCGGCGCCCCGCCTGAGCGGACGGATCGGCCTCGGTTCAGGCCTGAACGGCCACGCGGGCGCGCGCTTCTGCAGCCGCGCCGTTCTGGCCAGAGCGTTCCAGGACATCTGCATAGCGCTGCCAGCCCCAGAGCCCGCCGGGCTTCTCCATCACGCGCTCGGCAAGAAGGCTCGCAGCCGGCCCCGTCTCACCGGCTTTGACGGCAGCGTCGATCAGGATCATGTGGAAGACATCGCGCTGCGCGTGGCTGCCCCCGATTGGGTCGATGTCATACCGGATCGGGTAGAGTTCGCGGAACGCAGCACTCGGCTGTCCGCGCCGCATCTGGCAAAGCGCGCGGGCGATCGCCAGGCCAACGCGGGCGACAATCTGACCTTGGGTCGTCGGCTTCTCGGCCCATGCCTCGAGATGCGCCATCAGCCCGTCGATCTCGGCCTCCCCGCCTGCACTCGCCAGCGCCATCATGTAGTGAAGGGAGACGAAGATCAGCTCCTCGTCATGGTGTCGTTTGGCCGCCACCTCCGCGAGCTTCTGCCAGCGATCGCCGACATCGATGCCGAAGAGCTCAAGCCGCCAAAGCATCGCCGTTGCGTTCAGCATATCGAGGTAGAAGCCGCTATCGGGCTCCGCGCCAAACTCTGCGTCGTAGAGCGCCAGGACCTCGTCGCAGCGCCCCTGCTCCAGCAGATAGAGGCCGCGATGCCAGTGCAGGTGATACCGGAAGTTGTTGACCTCCGACCACCGGTCCTCGATAGCGGCGGTGAAGGCGAGGCCCTCCTCGGCGCGACCCGTCATCTCCATCGCATGAGCGACCGCATGGACAGACCATGCATCGGCCGGGTTCTCGGTCACCGCGATCTTGCCATGCCGCTCGGCCCGAGCGTAGTCGCCGGCCTCTTCCAGCCCAAAAGCATACATGCCCTGGACGAAGCCGTGCAGCCGGTGGCCTGACGGGTATGCGTGCAGGACGCGCGCGATGCCGTCCCGGATGCGCTTGCCGTTGCCCGAATAGAAATGGGTGAAATGGGCGAGGCGGAGGGCGAGGGCGTCGTTCGGATCCTGCTGCAGGATCCCTTCCCAGATCGCCGTTGCTTGCTCCATCTGCCCCTGCTCCCAGGCGGCGAGGGCGCGGGCATGGCGTTGTTCGCGCGGATTGAGCCGACCCTCGGCCGACATTTCGGAGAGGCGCGCGGTCATCTCGCGCACGACTGATCCGGTCTCCGAGGTGCCGACCATCTTGGTCAGATAGCCGCGGGCGGCAATCGCCATCGGCATCTCGGGATCGGCTTCGAGCAATTTCTGGACCCGCGCGGCGGTATCGCGGCGAAAGCCGACAAAGGCGCGGATAACGTCGTCATAGGCCTCGACACTTTCGGGCCGGCTGGCGGTGAAGACGAGACCGTCCTCGTCGGCGAAGGTAAGCATCAGATGCACTCCCGTTGCGCGCCCTAGGCGCAGATAAGCACCAGTTGGCGGCAGCGTCGAGCGCGATGATGCAGGCCGGATCAATCGAGGCTGGCGATCACTTGCGCGGCCATGGCGCGGCCTGAGCGCCAAGCATGCTCGACCCCGTCACCAAGGCACCAGTCGCCGCAAAGACCGAGACGCGTGGCCGCGTCCCAAAGGCATGGCTGCCCGAGCGGCGTCTTCGTCAGCGCATATCGCCAGCGGTGACCGGCGAGATAATGGGTAAGGGAGAGCGGCCCCACCGTCTCGCCCCATGCGGCGAGAAGCTCCTCGGCGATGGCATCTTTCTCGCGGTCCAAGTGTTCGCGGCTCCAAACCTCGGTCGCGTGCAGCACCCAGCGGTCCGTGTCGCCGTGCCGGCCTGGCATGGAGGACAGTCGCAGTGCCTTCGCGATGGCGGGATGGCTGGCCCGATCGGCTGCCGCTGGCAGCGCGGTCTCAAAGGCCACCATCGCGGTGAGCATCGGTGCCATCTCTACGCTGGCGAGTGCTGCCTGAACGGCTGGTTCATCGAGCGGTGCCAAGAGCGCCGCGGCCTGGGGCGCGGGCACGGCCAGGATCATGGCTGCGATCGCTGAGGTCAGATCTTCTCCGGCGCCGCTGCTCGCGATTGTCCACCCGGTGGCCTCGGATCGGTCATCGGCCTCGATCGCAAGACAGGCGCCACGGCGCGAAAGGCGACCATCGCTGCCCCAGTCGTCCGCCGCTGGATCAAGACCGCTGGCGGCGATGAGACCGCGAGGGAAGCCGGAAGCACCGGGTAGCCCAACGAAAGCAGGGCCATCCCTGCCGCTTAGCAGGTCCGCCTCGCCATCCGGCCAGTCGGCGGCCCAGCCACTCTCGGCCGCACTGTCGACCACGGCGCGAAACATTGGATCGCTCGCAGTAAAGCCGGGCGGGCCGTGGTCGAAGCTGCCAGCCGAGCTTCGCCTGGTGGCTGAGCGCCCGCCGAGCCCGAAGCCCTCTACCCGATCCGCCTCGCTTCTCGCGCTGCGACCGCTGCTCTTCTCGAACAAGCACACGCGATACCCAGCATTCAGCAGCGCGAGCGTCGCCGTGATCCCAGCGATACCGGCCCCGACGACGCCGATCTTCGGAACGTCGCTATGCTTATCTGCCGTCATAGAAGGTTCCTCAGACATCCCACATGCCGCGCGCCGCACAGGTTCTGCTCACACTGAGAACCACCGCGCTCCCACTCGCACAGGCTTGCGCGGGACGGCGATGCGGCGTAATCGGCGCTGACGGTCGAAAGGGGTATAGCTCAGTTGGTAGAGCGTCGGTCTCCAAAACCGAATGTCGGGGGTTCGAGTCCCTCTGCCCCTGCCAGCCGAGCCGGCCCATAGGGTCGGCTATGGTAACCGAGGATAGCGGATGAAGAACCCGGTCGAATTCGTCAACGAGGTGCGCGCCGAGGGCTCGAAGGTCGTGTGGCCGACACGCCGTGAGGCAGGGCTGACGACGGCGATGGTCTTCGTGATGGCAACCATCGTTGCGATCTTCTTTTTCTTCGTCGATCAGATCCTAACGATTGCGGTTGACATTCTCCTCGGCATCTGAGCTGAAATCGATATCTGGGGGTTGTCAGGGCTTCACCTTGCCGCTAACCACCCGGGCTCTTGGCACGCACGAGCTGACCGATTCGCCGCGCGTCCCGTTCGGGACAGGCGGCCGGTGGATGTTCGCGGCGCACAGGCGGCATTAGACGGGGCTGGTTCAGGCTGATGACGGCGCGCTGGTATTCTGTGCACGTACTCTCGAACTTCGAGAAGAAGGTCGCCGAGGCGATCCGAGAAGGTGCGTCCCAACACGGTCTCGAAGAAGAGATCGTGGAGGTGATGGTACCGACCGAGGAGGTCGTGGAAGTGCGCCGCGGCCAGAAGGTGAATGTCGAGCGTCGCTTCATGCCGGGCTATGTGCTCGTGAAGATGGAGATGACGGACCGCGCCTATCACCTGGTCAAGAACACGCAACGCGTGACAGGGTTTTTGGGGCCGCAGGGTCGTCCGACGCCGCTTCGCGACAGCGAGGTGAACCGCATCCTCAATCAGGTCGAGGAAGGCGTTGAGCGGCCGAGGCCGGCCATCACCTTCGAGGTGGGCGAACAGGTCAACGTGACTGACGGTCCGTTCGAGAGCTTCACGGGCCTCGTCGAAGATGTCGACGAGGAGAACGCGCGCCTGAAGGTGACGGTGTCGATCTTCGGACGGGCGACGCCTGTCGAATTGGAATACTCGCAGGTCGCCACGGCGACCTGACGAGGGTGCTGGTGGGAGGCGAGGGCGGCGCGCCGTCCGGACCGGACCACCCTTCATAGTCGGCCCAGGGCGCGCCCGGGCCAAGGAAGCGAAAGGCAAGACGGATGGCCAAGAAAGTCGTCGGCTCGCTGAAACTGCAGGTGCCGGCCGGCAAGGCGAACCCCTCGCCGCCGATCGGCCCCGCGCTCGGTCAGCGTGGCATCAACATCATGGGCTTCTGCAAGGAGTTCAACGCGAAGACGCAGGAGATCGAGCCGGGCGCCCCGTGCCCGACGATCATCACGTACTACGCGGACAAGAGCTTCACCTTCGAGATCAAGACGCCGCCCGCGTCGTTTCTCTTGAAGAAGGCGGCAAAGCTGAAGTCTGGTTCGAAGACGCCGGGTCGCGCGACTGCGGGGTCGGTGAGCCTCAAGCAGGTGCGCGAGATTGCGGAGATCAAGATGAAGGATCTCAATGCGAACTCGGTCGAGGCCGCGATGCAGATCATCGTCGGTTCGGCGAAGTCCATGGGCATCGAGGTGAAGTGATGGCGAAGCTTCCGAAGCGCATGAAGGCCATCCGCGAGGCCACGAAGGACAAGGGCGTTCTGCCGCTCGAAGAGGCAGTGGCGCTGATCAAGGCGAACGCCACGGCGAAGTTCGACGAGACGGTCGAGGTCAGCATGAACCTCGGCGTCGATCCGCGCCACGCGGACCAGATGGTGCGCGGCTCGGTCAATCTGCCGAACGGTACGGGCAAGAGCGTGCGGGTCGCGGTTTTTGCGCGGGGCCCCAAGGCGGACGAGGCTAAGGAGGCCGGCGCCGATATCGTGGGTGCCGAGGACCTGATGGAGACGGTCCAGGGCGGCACGATCGATTTCGATCGCTGCATCGCGACGCCGGACATGATGCCGATCGTCGGGCGACTGGGTAAGGTGTTGGGCCCCCGCGGCCTGATGCCAAACCCCAAGATCGGGACGGTGACGATGGATGTCGCCAAGGCCGTTCAGGATGCGAAGGGTGGTCAGGTCACTTTCCGCGTCGAGAAGGCCGGGATCATCCATGCGGGCGTCGGCAAGGCGTCGTTCGACCAGGCGAAGCTGACCGAGAATATCCGCGCACTGATCGATGCCGTGAACCGGGCCAAGCCGACGGGGGCCAAGGGCACTTATGTGAAGAAGGTGTCGCTGAGCTCGACCATGGGCCCCGGCATTGCGATCGCGACCGACAGCCTTGCCGCCCCGGCAGAGGCTGCGGAGTGAACTGACGAGGTGGGCGGAGACCGCCCACCCTACCGAAATCCCCGGCTAGACGGCCGGGGGCGCCATCTCGCAAGGGGTGGCACCTGTCCGAGACGGTGGGCGGCGGCCTTGGTCGCGGAAGTCCTGCCATAGACGGGGAACGATGAGATCAGCCGAGCGTCGCTCGGGCGATCTTGGTCGGGACCCCGGACGGGCCCGAAGAGCGCTTCGCCCCGAAGTGCGACCCGCAAGGGAGGGGCGCGGCGGACGAGAGCCGGCGGGACAAGTGCCCGCCAACCTGTGGAGAAGACTGTGGATAGAGCCCAAAAAGCACAGACGGTCGAGGATCTCGGCCAGATCTTTGCGGACTCTGGCGTCGTGGTGGTTGCCCACTACGCCGGCCTCACGGTCGCGCAGATGCAGGATTTCCGTGCCCAGATGCGTGAAGCTGGGGGCGGGGTCCGTGTCGCCAAGAACAGGCTCGCCAAGATCGCCCTAGAGGGTAAGCCCGGCGAAAGCATGGGTCAGTATCTCAAGGGTCAGACCGTTCTCGCCTATTCCGAGGACCCCACCGTGGCCGCCCGCGTGGCGGACAAATACGCCAAGGCGAACGACAAGTTCAAAATCGTCGGCGGCGCGATGGGGGAAGCCCTTCTCGACGAGAAGGGTGTGAAGGCAGTCGCGGATATGCCGTCGCGCGAGGAGGTCATCGCCTCTCTCGTCGGCTGCATCATCAGCCCGGCCGCCAACCTCGCTGGCGCGATCACGGCCCCTGGCAGCAATCTGGCGGCAATCACCGAGACGCTTTCGAAAGAGAAAGAGGACGCGTGAGCGCTGCGCAACTCGAGGCCGGCCGAGGGTGAGCCCACGGCCCGGAACCCCACGAGAAGCATCAAAGAACGGAACTGAGACATGTCGAAGATCGAAGACCTTGCTGAGAACCTGGTTGGCCTGACCCTCCTCGAGGCGGTCGAGCTCAAGAACCTGCTCAAGGACAAGTACGGCATCGAGCCCGCTGCGGGCGGTGCCGTCATGATGGCGGGCCCGGCTGGCGGCGGCGATGCCGCTGCGGCCGAGGAAGAGAAGACGGAGTTCGACGTCATCCTCCTCGAGGCCGGCGACAAGAAGATCAACGTCATCAAGGAGGTCCGCGCCATCACCGGGCTTGGACTGAAAGAGGCGAAGGATCTGGTCGAGGCCGGCGGTAAGGCCGTGAAGGAAGCCGCCAACAAGGAAGAGGCCGAGGAGATCAAGAAGAAGCTCGAAGAAGCCGGCGCCAAGGTCGAGCTCAAGTGATCCGGTCGGCGGCGCGCGCCGCGGCCTGAGAGATCCTGGCGGGAGCGGCGAGACCGCTCCCGCCATCATGCGTCACGCGCGTCCTGCAAAACTCCCGCCCGGGACTTTTGCAGGACGCGGGAGGGCCCGAGATACGGTCGGCGGGTGCGCCGG
>JBCDFC010000213.1:0-8659 GCA_039178805.1 Pseudomonadota bacterium
GCGCCCGCTTCGCGCCCCCACCGCGGATGTCGTACATGCCGGTCGCCGCGGCCCGGCGGATCTCCGCATTCACTTCCGGCGTGAAGGTCGCGGATTGGCGCGGCACGGTGCGGGGCGGGTTTCGGTTGGGCGTATCGTCCATGGCTCGCCTCAATACGCGTCGTCGGGGTGGAAGTTATAGAGCTTGCGGGCCGAGCCGAAGCGGCGGAAGCGAGAGGGGTCGGCGTCCATAAAAGTCGCCTCGAGCTGCCCGGTCAGCCAGCGGAGGGAGGCTGCATCCATCTCTTTCTCCTCGCAGTCGGCGCCGAGGCTCTTGACCTCACCGCCGACGAAGATCTCGGCCTCGTAGAGACTGTCGCCCAGCGCCTCGCCGGCATTGCCGCAGACGACGAGACGGCCGGCCTGGCCCATGAAGGCGCCCATATGCCCAATGCGCCCGCCGACGACGATGTCGATCCCTTTCATCGAGATCCCGCAGCGCGAGGAAGCATTGCCCCGGATCACGAGCAGACCGCCGCGGCCGGTGGCACCCGCATACTGGCTCGCATCGCCCTCCACGACGACGGTGCCCGACATCATGTTCTCGGCGACCCCCGGGCCGGCATTGCCCGCGATCCGCACGCTCGCCTGCTTGTTCATGCCCGCACAGTAGTAACCGGCAGGCCCCGCGACCTTCACTTGGATCGGCGCATCCAGGCCGACGGCGATGGCGTGCTGCCCACCGGGGTTCGCGACCTCGTAGTCGGCCGCCATCGGCGCCTGCAGGGACGCGTTCACCTGCCGAAGCGGGCTCGCCGCAAGATCGAGAACGGGCATCAGTGCTCCCAGAAATAGACGGTGGCGGGCTCAGGCTCCCAGAGCCGGGCCTTCGCGATTCCCGGCAGCACGTCGAGCGCGCGATACTCCGAGCCGAAGGCGACATATTGCGGCGTCTCCGCCATCACCGCGGGCTTGCAGGCGATGGGATCTCGGAGCACGCCAAAGCCCGTGCGCGTGCCGACGACGAAGGTGTAGAAGCCGTCAAGCTCCGACAGCCCATCGTCGAGCGCCTCACCCAGATTGCGCCCCTCATTCATGCGCGCGCTCAAGTAAGCTGCGGCCACCTCGCTGTCATTCTCGGTGGCGAAGTGCTGCCCATCGGTCCGCAGCCGCTGGCGCAGGCGGTTGTGGTTCGAAAGCGAGCCGTTGTGCACCAAGCACTGATCCGCCCCAGTCGAGAACGGATGCGCGCCGAGCGTCGTGACAGCACTCTCCGTCGCCATGCGGGTATGGCCCACCCCATGCGTGCCCTTCATCCGCGCAAGCCCGAAACGTTCGGCCACGCGGCCGGGGCTGCCGACTTCCTTGTAGATCTCGATCGCGTCGCCGGCGCTCAGGATACTGGTCTCGGGCATTTCCGCTGCGACGAGGCGCCGGATCTCCTTCTCGGCCGAGGGCGCCATGCGCAGCACCGCATGGGTGTCGCGCCGCACCATCTCCGCGCCGAAGACGCTCCGCTCATTCAGCCGCTTCTCGAGATGCCCGAACTCCACCTCCGGCTTGGCCGAACGAAGGGTGAGCTTCACCCGGTTCGCGCCCTCGGCGGCATAGACCGCGATCCCGGCGCTATCGGGACCCCGCTCGGTCATCGTCACGAGCATATCGGACAGCATGCCCCCGAGCTCCGGCTCGAGCCGCTTGTCCTTCAGAAACAGTCCGACGATGCCGCACATGGCCTCACCTCTTCTTTCTCAGCAAGAAACAACAGTTCGCACCAAGAAACAAGATGCCTAAAACGTGCTCACGGCGATCGCGTCATCACCGGGCTCGACCCGGCAATCCAGCCTTCCTCAAGGCATTCGAGTTCGGTTAGTGATCAGCCTCCCCGGGTCGGGCCCCGGGGATGATGTGCACGGGTACGTTCTAGGCGCGCCGACCCACTAGAAGTTCAGCGAGATGTCCCGGTGATCGGCGCTGCAGGCCGCCACATAGAGGGCCTGGTCGATCGGAAGACGCGGTTGCTTGCGCAGCCCGATCGTGTCGCGGATTGCGGCGTCATACTCTGCGAGCGCTGCGGCAAGATCCGCGTCACGCGCCCTCAGCCGCCAGGACTTCTCGAACTCGAACGCCTCCATACCCTCAGCGAACTCCACCGTCGCATCCTCGTAATCGGGCGTGTCGTCGTCGATGTCGCGCCGCGCTCCGGCGATACCCGAACGAATGTCGCCGGCACCTTCGACCGCGCTGATCATCTGCTCGATCGGCGCGAACCGCTCCTCCGCCGCTTCGCCCGAGAAATTGCGCCACTCGGCTTCGAGCTCCCTGAGCGGTTCCTCGAGCGCGAGGAGGGCATCGGTGTCCGCTAGGATCTCACGAAGCTCCATGATCGGATCGTAGGCGGCATCGACCGCTCGCCGATAGGCGTTCCGCGCGTTGCGATCATCCTTGGTGATCGAGACATAGGCGTCCTGAACGCCCTCCCAGTCCTCGGGGATCTCCCTGAGCAGCGCCTCCTTCTCCGCCTCGAGCTCGACGATCTCCGCCTCGGCACGAGCGATCAGGCTCTCATTGCCTTGGGCGAAGTTGATCTCTTGGCGCAGGTCCTCAAGCACGCCGTCGATCTGGCGGGCATCGCGCTCCAGCGCACGCACGATCTGGTGGACCGGCTTGTAAGCGACGGCATCCTCGGCCAGTCGAAGCTCGACCGCCTTGATCGCTTCCATCGCGGCAAAGCTCTCGCGCGCCTTCTCCAGACCTTCCTCGAACTCCTCGCGAAGATCCTCTGGCAAGTAGGAAAGGTCCACACCCGCCATCCGGTCGATCGCTGCTTCGAGCTCAGTACGGTTCTCGGTGAACTCCTGATGCACGTAGTTTTCCATGCAGAATTGGAGCTTTGGATTGAGCGGTGGCGGTGCCGTCTCAGCCGTCAGCGACGCGCGCGTTGGCAGGTAATTCACAAGGCTCGGATTGTAGCCGACGATCACCAGCGCCAAGAGCTGCAGGCCAATGAAGGCAATCACGCCTTTGTACATCTGGATCGTTCGGACCGCCGCTGGTGCCACGCCGCGCAGGTAGAAGAGCGCGAAGCCGAAGGGCGGTGTCAGGAACGATGTCTGAATGTTGAGGCCGATCATCACGCCGAGCCAGACGGCCGTTACGTTCGCCTCGGGGTCCGACAAGAGGATCGGCGAGACGATCGGCACGACAACCACGGCAATCTCGATGAAATCGAGGAAGAAGCCGAGGATAAAGATCACCAACATGACGATGACGAACTTCGTCCAGAAGCCGCCCGGCAGCCCTTCGAGGAAGTGCTTGACCAGCTCCTCGCCGCCGAAGGCACGGAAAGCCGCCGTCAGCATCGCAGCACCGAGGAGGATGATGAAGACGAGCGAGGTGGTCTTCGCCGTCTCGATCATCACGCCGCGGAGCGTGTCGTCGGTAACGTAAGTGCGCCAGCCCGACCACAAGAGCGCCACGATCAGAATGCTGACGCCGATGACCGCGAGCGTGATGCCCTGCACGTCTTCTGGCGTGTCGATGGCCTTCACGTTCGTGTCGTAGTTCGCGAGCACGAAGCCGATGATCGCGCAGCCGATGATGGCCATGATCGCCGGCACGAAGGTCCAGAAGCTCCCGTGATGGAGGCGGTAGCCGGCCATGATCATCGCGCCCACGGCACCGATGGCGCCCGCCTGGTTCACCGTGGCGATACCGCCGATGATAGAGCCGAGCACCAGAAAGATCAGCGTGAGCGGCGGCACGAGGGTCAGCAGCACCCGGCCGACGAAGCGGCGGTCATACTCACCCTCATAGGGCACCGGCGGCGCCAGGCGCGGGCGGATGAGCGCGAAGGCCAGGATGAACGCGATATAGAGCCCGACCAGCAGCAGTCCGGGAACGAGAGCGCCCAGGAACATGTCGCCTGCGGACGTCGAGACGACGCCGTATTCCGAGGGCATCGAGATCTCACCCGTCGCCTCGCGGTAGAGCGTCTTGCGGGCAGTATCGGCCTGGTCGACGGCGCTTGCGAGCTGGTCAGCCAGAATGATCAGCACGATCGAGGGCGGGATGATCTGCCCCAACGTACCCGATGCGGCGATGGTGCCCGTAGCCAGCGGGTTCGAGTATCCGCGCTGCATCATCGCCGGCAGCGAGATTAGGCCCATGGCAACGACTGTGGCGCCGACGATACCCGTCGTAGCGGCCAACAGCGCGCCCACAAAAACGACCGAAATGCCAAGGCCGCCCGGGACCGGTCCGAAGAGCTGCGCCATCGTGACGAGCAGATCCTCGGCAATCTTGGACCGCTGCAGCATGATCCCCATGAAGATGAACAGGGGAATGGCGATCAGGGTATCTCGATCAGGTTCCCAATAAACCCCTCGGAGGTTCGTCACACCGGCCGACAGCCACTGACCGGGGCCTCCCGAGTGGAAGTAGGCATCCGTGTCGCCGGCGAAGAGAGAACCGCTCGCCGCCGCGATCAGGATGGTGATCACCGCAGAGCCCGGCAGCGCGAAGGCAACCGGGTAGCCGGAGCCGAGCGCGATGGCCATCAGCACTACAAGGAGGAGGAGGAAGTAGAGTTCCATGGGACGCCGCCCTGATCGTTATCGTTATCGTTGGGGCGCGGGCACCGTTACGGGCGCCCGCAGCACACTCACATCATCTCGCCATGGCTTTCGCGATGGCCAGGCTCACCCCGTCGGTCCGCCACCCCATCGAAGAGCTGGCTGACAAACTGGATCAGCATCGTCACCGCGAAGAGCCCGAGGAAGCCCGCCATGAAGTACTTCACGTAGAGACCGAAGCCTGCCTGTGTGACCTCGAAGACCAGGATCGGGCTCACGATCACCGAATTGGCTGAGCCGAAGCCAATCAACAGGATCGTCCAGCACACCGACATGCCGAGGACGATCGAGCCCCAGCTGTTCACGAGACCCTGCCCGCGCTGCGAGAAGCCTGCGTAGAAGAGATCGACCCGCACATGGCCGTCCTCAAGCAGCGTGTAGGCCGAGGCGAAGAGGAAGAGCGCGCCGTACCAGAACCGCACGAGATCGGCCATGAAGGCCTGCTCGTAGGAGAAGACGAAGCGGCAGACGACGATCAGAAGCTCGGCCACCACCACCAGCAGCGCAAGCCAGATGAAGCCGAGCGTGCGGGTCACGCAGGCGACCAGGATGCCGAGGATGATGAGCGGCACATGGAAGTAGGGGCCCCGGAACTGCGACCGGCCGAGATCGCCCGCCAGCTCCTCGCCGACATACTGCTCCAGCAATCCCTCGACGCGGAGGAACGACAGGATCGCATCGCCAAGACCGACGAACAGCACGACCCAGAAGGCCGCCCGGATGATGAAGGCGTTGGTATCGGCGATCCGCGCCGCATCGCGCCTCAACGAAGCGTCGGGTGTCCGGCGGACATGCCAGATCGCGAGGACGAACGCGCCTACATAGATCGCGATCTGCACCGCCGAGAGCGCGGTCGCACTGCCTTCACCCTCGCCCGAAAACAGCGCATCAGCGCCGGGGAAGCCCATCCAGAACGTCAGGATGGAATTGATCAAGAAGGCTGCGAGCATGGTCAGCATAAGCCAACCGAACCCTCTCACGAGCGCGGTCGACCCTGTCGACTGAACGCCCGAAACCATCACGCTGTCGGCCATGCGACCTCCTCGCTCCGGATACGGTCATCGCCAGGGCGGGCGATCCGCCCGTCCTGGCCGCTGATACGATGAGGGCGGGCACCAAGGCCCGCCCATCCGGTCTCAGAGATCGAGAACGCGGTTGCGCTTCTGCACGTAGGCCTGGTCGGAAATCGCGGTCCAGCCGCCGATGTCCTTCCGCGCGAGCAGGAAGCTGTCGAAGATCTCCTTGGAGAGCGGCGAGTGATCGCGCGCTTCCTCGATGACCTCGGCCGCGGCCTCGCCAAAGCTCTCGTAGACGTCCTCGTTGAACTCCTTGAGCTCAACACCATTCTCGGTGATGAGCCGCGTTAGGAACGTACCGTTGTTGGCGTTCGTCTCCGCCATCTGACGGGCGTTCTCTTCGTTCGCGGCCGCCTGGATGATCGCCTGATCGGTCGAGGACAGGCCACCCCACCAGCTGGCATTCATGCCGAGGGCGAGCTGCGAGCCCGGCTCGTGCATGCCCGGCCAA
The DNA here is from genome assembly GCA_039178805.1 of Pseudomonadota bacterium. GTDB lineage: Bacteria > Pseudomonadota > Alphaproteobacteria > Rhodobacterales > Rhodobacteraceae > Thermohalobaculum. Next base: position 6,141 of record JBCDFC010000213.1, read on the forward strand.
TAGTAGAACTGCGCGGCCTCGTAGAACTTCATGAAGAAGTCGTTGTAGGGGCCCACCCACTCCGTGGCGTCGACAGCGCCGGAGACGAGGTTCTCGTAGATCTGGCCGCCCGGCAGCGACACCGGCGACGCGCCAAGCTTGGCGAGAACGTCACAGCCGAGGCCCGGGATACGCATCTTCAGACCCTTGAGGTCGTCGGCGGAGTTGATCTCCTTGTTGAACCAGCCGCCCATCTGAACGCCGGTGTTGCCGCAAGCGAAGTTCTTGAGGCCGAATTCGCCGGCGAGCTTGTCCCAAAGCTCCTGACCACCGGCATACTTAATCCAGGCGTCGATCTCGGTGTAGGTCAGGCCGAAGGGCACGGCGGTGAACGGCGCCCAGCCGGGGTGCTTGCCTTTCCAGTAGTAGTCGGCGGCGATGTAGGCCTGGGCATTGCCCGAAGCGACCTCGTCGAAACTGTCGAAGGCGCCGACACGCTCACCAGCCGCGAAGTACTGGACGTTGATGCGGCCTTCGGTCAGCTCCGGAATGCGCGCGGCCAGACGCTGCGCACTGACGCCGAGGCCCGGGAAGTCGCGGGGCCAGGTCGACACGATGACCATGTCGATCTTGCCCTGCGCGACCGCGGGAGCCGCGAGAGGCGCAGCGACGCCGGCGGCGGCTGCGCCCGCAAGAAAGTTACGACGTTCCATGGTGGATGATCCTCCGGTATACTTTGTTCTCGGTTCTCAGCCCAAAACAGACGAAGCCGAGCCGGTGTGCCGTCGCATCCGCGCGACCAGTCTGCCGTCCGACGCCCCCAATCATTCAGGCGCTGGGACCGTATAAGTCCTGTTCAGAGGGTGCAAGTCGTGACGGAGACAGTATTTCGTCAGAGACACACTTATTCACCATCAGTTCAGCACTGACCTGCGCATTCACAGGTCTTCGACGAGCCGATGCATGGTTGCGACGAATCTCTGCGCTACAGACTGGCGCTTCGCATGGCGACCGTTCTCTACCAAATGTCGGCCTGCGGACCAGACATCGGCGACCATGCCATCCCCGGCCGCGAAGACGAGCCCATCGAGCAAGCGGTCCGTCGGAAGCGCCGCCAACACGGGTTGTTTCGTGTCGAGCGCCACCAAGTCGGCGAGAAGGCCTACGCGAAGGGCACCGGACGGCCGGCCCAACGCCTGCGCCCCTCCCGCGCAGGCCGAAAGGTACAGCGCTTCACCGGTCGACCTGGGCGCCGCCCCTTCCTCGGCCGGTGGCGCCATGCAGTTTCGTGAGCGCCGGCTGAGCCGCTGCCCGTATTCGAGTGTCCGCAACTCCTCACCAAGCGCGATACGCACATTCGAGTCCGATCCCACGCCGAACCGCCCCTGCGCCGCTAAGAACTCCGGCCCTGGGAAAATGCCATCGCCGAGATTGGCCTCGGTGATCGGGCAGAGCCCCGCGACCGCGCCCGACTGAGCGAGACCGACTGTCTCCGCCGCTGTCATATGCGTCGCGTGGATCACGCACCAACGCGGATCGAGCCCCATCTCCGAAAGCAGCCAGTCGATGGGGCGGCGGCCAAGCCAAGCCGCGACTTCCTCGACCTCGCGAACCTGCTCAGCCGCGTGGATATGCACAGGACCGCTCGGATGGGCCGCGATGAGCGCTGCGAGGCTCTCAGGCGTGACCGCCCGCAACGAATGGGGCGCAACCCCCAGCCGCGTATCGCCTGGCAAGCCGCTGACTGCTCGCGCCGACGCCTCATGCAGGCGCTCGAACCGGTCGAGATCACAGCCGAAGCGCTTCTGCCCCTCCTCAAGCGCGCGTGCCCGCGTGCCGCCCTGTGCGTAGAATACTGGGAGATGCGTAAGGCCGATCCCGGTATCGCCCGCCGCCGCGGCGATCCGGCCGCCCATCTCCGCCGGGTCGTCATAGGGCGCTCCCTTTTGAGCATGGTGCAGATAGTGAAACTCGCCCACCGCAGCGTAGCCGGCCTCGAGCATCTCCACGAAAACTTGCGCCGCGATCGCCTCCACATCCTCGGGCGTCAGCCGCTCGAGAAAGGCGTACATGAGCGTGCGCCAGGTCCAGAAGCTGTCTTGACCAGGCCGCCCAGCCTCGCCGAGCCCGGCGAGCGCTCGCTGAAAGCTGTGAGAGTGGAGGTTGCCGAGCGCGGGCAAGAGCGCACCGACACGAACATCCCCATGGCGCGGCGCAGCACCGGTTTTGACCGCCGCAATCTTCGCACCGGCAACCGTAACACGCACTTCCCGGGCCCAACCCTCAGGCAGAAGCGCCTGCGCTGCGTGAATGCCCTGGCCCTCATCCTCGTCGGTCATCTCTGCCCCTCTCGCTATCGGCCCGGCCTCCTCCCGCCGTCCTAAACCGCCCGACGACGGATCCAAAGCCGACTGACAGGCCCCGGCGACCCGACAACGCCGCCTTGCGTAGAGGACAGGCGGCGTGGCCTAGGCACGGCGCGCGCACCGACCTAGGCTCCGCCCCCGACGCGGCGGCTGAAGGAGAAGATCGGAAGAGCA
>JBCDFC010000214.1:0-8588 GCA_039178805.1 Pseudomonadota bacterium
ACGGTTTGGGCGAACGGCGATCGGTCCGTCGTCTGGATGGCGCCAGACGAAGTGCTGCTCGTTATGGCTGTGGAGGCCGTGGACGATGCGGTGGCGCGGCTTGAGGCGGCCCTGGAGGGCGCGCATGCGCTTCTTTGCGATGTCTCCTCTGCGCGCACGATGTTCAGGCTCGAAGGCCGTGGTGTTGGCGAGGTCTTGGCCAAAGGCGCGCCGCTCGATTTCCGCGATGCGGCCTTTGCCGTGGGTACCGCGCGGCGGACGCATTTGGGGCCGGTTGCTGTGGGTATTTGGCGCGAGACCGAGATGGTCTGGACGCTTGTTTGCTTCAGATCCTATGCGCCGTACACCGCCGACTGGTTGGCAGCGGCGACGGCACCGGGCACGGCGGTCGGCCATTTTTGAGGGGCGGGCCGGAGGGCGCCCCGACTTCGGGCCCTGGCGGGCCCTCAGCGGCCCACCCACCAGCCGCGCCCCCGTCAACTCGCTGCTGGAGCGCGAAAGCAAGTGTGTTAGCAAAGACTTGCCGCACCTGCGAAAAGCGGCTTTGCGCTGAGCGGGGGTGCTCGCCTCCGGGGTGTTTGCCTATTCTTTCGTCATCCAGGGGCCGCGCGACAGACGCCACGCGACCCGGTACCCAAGGACGAAAGAGATGACACGTTACATCGACGAACTCGAAAACCGCAGCATCGCCGGCGCGCCGTCGCCCGACGAGGTCGACGCGATCATCGCAGAGGCCCGCGACCTGCGCGCCCAAGCCATGGCGGACACTTTCCGCAGGCTCCGCGCCTTCGTCGCCCGGCTCGTGACGCGCCAGACGGCTCAGCCGATGAGCCGCACGAGCAACGCCGCCGGCATGTGAGGCCTCAGTCGCGCAAAAGACTTGCGGAGCGACGATACGCTTGCCACCTTCGTTGCATGGATATGCAGCAACAGAAAGGAGGTGGTCCGATGTCGAGTGGGATCTTCGGGCGGAACGGAACGGATGCGATGACCGGTGCCGGGAGGGAGCAGCCTCTTTCCCGTTGCTGAGCATCTGGGGCGCGGCCCATCTGGGCTGTGACCGCCCGGTCTCACGACCGAAACTGGGAGGGCCCGTGCGATGCGCGGGCCCTTTCGCTTGGCGAGGTCTCGTGGCATCGGCCTTATCGAGCCTGTGCCGATCGGGAGGCCTGCGAGCGTGAGCGAGCGAGAAAGCGACGAGGATGTGGCAGCGCGACCCGTCGTGAAGCTGCGCCCTGGACGAGGGCGGCGGCTCGCGGCCGGTACGCCATGGGTCTATGCCGATGAGATCGCCATGGATCGGCGGACGAAGGCTCTGCCGCCTGGCACGCTTGCGCGCCTGTCGGAGGGCGAACGGGTAATCGGGCTCGTCGCGATCAATCCGATGAGCCAGATCGCGGGGCGCTTGATCGATCTGGATGCCGAGGCTTGCGTCGATGCGGCCTGGTTCGCGGCGCGATTGCGTGGTGCCTTGGCCATGCGTACGACGCTGGCCGTGGGCGACGGAGCGATCCTCGCGCCCCAGCATCATCGTCTGGTGCATGCGGAGGGCGACGGGTTGCCGGGGCTCGTGATCGATCGGTTTGGAGACGCTGTAGTGATCCAGCCGAACGCCGCCTGGATCGATCGGCGGCTCGACGCTCTGATCGGAGGGCTCGACAGCGTGCTGGAGACCCCAGCCGAGGTGATCGTCGTGAACGGCCAATCGCGGGTCCGAAGGTTGGAGGGGCTGGAGGAGCGTCTGGAAGTCGTCCGAGGGCGTCTTGATGGCCCAGTGCCAGTGGCGCTCAGCGGCGCGATCTATCTCGCCGATTTGGTGGCCGGGCAGAAGACGGGGCTCTTTTACGATCAAGCGCCCAATCACGCGCTGACGGCGCGGCTCGCAGCCGGGCAGGATGTCCTCGATGTGTTTGCCCATGTCGGCGGTTTCGGGCTTGCCTGTTTGGGCCAGTCGACGGCGCAACCGGCGCGTCGAGTGGTGGCGGTCGACAGCTCGGCCCCGGCGCTCGCGCTGGCCGAGGCCGGGGCCGAGCGTATGGGGGTAGGCACTGCCTATGAGACGCGCCGGGCGGATGCGTTCGAGGCGATGGGGGCGGCCGATGCGGCGGGTGAGCGTTTCGGCGTCGTCATCTGCGATCCGCCTGCCTTCGCGCCCCATAAGGCAGCGGTAGAGGCTGGGCTCCGCGCCTATGAGAAGACGGCGCGACTGGCGGCGCGTTTGGTGCAGCCCGGCGGCTGGCTGGTGCTTTGTTCATGCTCGGGCGCTGTCGATGCCGAGGCGTTCCGGCAGGCCTGTGTCAAGGGCATGCGCGCGGCGGGACGAAGCGGCGCGCTTGTCCATTCGGGTCGCGCGGGCCCCGATCATCCTCAGCATATGGCGCTGCCCGAGCAGGGATACCTGAAAGCGCTGTTCTTCCGTCTGCATGGCTGAGGGCGATGGTGCGCCGGAGCGTTGGTTTCTGGATGCCTGCGTGCTCTATCCGCTCATGCTGCGCGGTATCCTGATGGGGATCGGCCGGGCGGGCGTTGTGCGTCCCTTTTGGTCCGCTCGTGTCCTTGAGGAATGGCGCATCGCCGCTGCGCGGAAGGGCGGGATGGCGGCGGAGGCGGAGGTGAGGTGGGCGGCTGAGGCGCTGGCGAATACCTTCCCCGGTGGCGAGGTCGTGCCGGACGAAGCGGTGGAAGCCACGCTGCGCTTGCCAGACGCGGCCGATGTTCATGTGGCGGCGGGGGCTGCGGCGGCGCGCGCACGGATCATCACCTTCAATATCCGCGATTTTCCCGCGCGGCGCTTGCGGGCATACGGGCTCGACGTGGAGCATCCCGATGCCGCGCTCTGGCGCCTTCATGGTTCGGCGGGTGCCACTGTGATGGGAGCGGTGGCCTCGACGCTCGAGGTGATGGACCGATCAGAGGGGTCGACCGGTGTGCGAACGGCGCTGAAACGGGCCGGTCTGCCCCGCCTTGGCAAGGCGCTCGGCTGAGTGCAGTTGAAGGACCAGGGCTCGGCTATCGAAGGAGCGAAGCGATGAAGCGATTGACCGAGACGCCTTCGATCCAGGACGGCTGCCATGTCGAGAACGCGACGCTTGGGCGCTATACAGAACTCGCCTCGGGCACGACGCTGCTGAATTCCGAGTTCGGGGATTACTCCTACACCAGCGGCTATGCCGATATCGCGAATGCGAGCGTGGGAAAGTTCGTTAACATCGCGAGCTTCGTTCGGATCGGGGCGACGGATCACCCGATGACGAGAGCGTCGCAGCACCACATGCTCTACCGTTCGGCGCAGTATTGGGACGATGCCGAGGACGATGCTGCGTTCTTCGCGGCGAGACGGGCGCGGCGGACGGTGATCGGGCATGATGTCTGGCTGGGGCATATGGCGATGGTGAAGCCGGAGGTCACGGTCGGGCATGGGGCGGTGATCGGGGCGGGTGCGGTCGTGACCAAGGACGTCGCGCCCTACACGATTGTTGCCGGCAATCCGGCGCGGGTGGTCCGCGCGCGCCACAGGCCCGGGATTGCCGAGCGGTTGATGGCGCTTGCTTGGTGGGACTGGGACCATGCGCGGCTGCGCGCGGCGCTCGACGATTTTCGGTCGCTCGAGGTGGAGGCTTTCCTCGAGAAGTATGAAGGGGCGGGCTGAGGGCGCCCCGACTTCGGGCCCTGGCGGGCCCTCAGCGGCCCACCCACCAGCCGCGCCCCTCGGTTCGCGTGTTCGCTCGGTTGGCGCTGCAGGTCCGGGCCCGTTCAGGTTTCGCCCATGAGGATCGGGATCGCTTTGGTGTGGGCCTCGGCAAGCTGGGCTAAGGGGAGACGGTCTCCGCCGAGCGCCATCATGTCGCCGCCCATCCGGCCGACGGGGCGTGCTGCGATCCTCGCAGCCTCGGCCGTGGTGAGCACGGCATCGGTGCCGTCCGGCGGGCAGGCGATGAGGTAACGCGCTTGATTCTCACCGAAGAACCAGGCGAGCGGCGGTCGTTCTGGATCGGCCTCGAGCTCCAGTCCCGTGCCCGTGGCGAGCGCCATTTCGAGGGCTGCCAGCGCAAGGCCGCCATCGGAGAGATCGTGGGCGGCAGTGATCATCGCCTTCGCCTTCAGCGTTCGGACACGTTGGCCCGCGGCGCGTTCTGCCGCGAGATCGACGGGGGGCGGTGGCCCCTCCGCGCGCCCCCCGCATTCCCAGAGGAGGGCCGACTGGCCGAGATGTCCGTGGCTTTCCCCGATGAGCACCAATGCGTCGCCCCGCCCGGGAACCATGGGGATCACCGCGTCGAGGGTGTCTAGGAGGCCGACCGCGCCGATGGTGGGCGTGGGGAGGATCGCGCGTCCCTCGGTCTCGTTATAGAGGGATACATTGCCGGAGACGACAGGCATGCCGAGTGCGCGGCAGGCCTCTCCGATGCCGCGGATGCAGCCGACGAATTGACCCATGATCTCAGGCCGCTCCGGATTGCCGAAATTAAGGTTGTCGGTGACGGCGAGGGGACGGGCGCCAGTGGCCGAAAGATTGCGGAAGGCCTCGGCGACCGCCTGCTTGCCGCCCTCGAACGAGTCGGCCGCGCAGTAACGTGGCGTGACATCGGCGGTGAGGGCGAGCGCCTTCGCGGTGCCGTGGACGCGCAGGACCGCCGCGTCCGAGCCGGGGCGGATGACCGTGTCCGCCATCACCGTGTGGTCGTATTGCTGCCAGACCCAGGCGCGGGAGCCGTAGTTGGGGCTTGCGGCGAGTGCCAGCAGCGCCTCGCCGGGCGTGATGTCCGGCAGGGGGCCGAGCGGTGGCGGGGCGGGCACCTCCGCCTGGGGTCGGTCGTATTCGGGTGCGGTGCCGGATAGGGCGGCGAGCGGCAGATCGGCCTTTACGGTGCCCTCATGGCGCACTAGGAACCGGTCTTCCGCGATGGTCTCGCCCACGATGGCGAAGTCTAGGTCCCATTTGTCGAAGATCGCCTTCGCCTCGGCCTCTCTCTCCGGGCGGAGTACCATCAGCATGCGCTCCTGGCTTTCCGAGAGCATCATCTCATAGGCGGTCATCGCCGCCTCACGGCAGGGCACGGCATCAAGGTCGAGGGCGACGCCGAGGCCGCCCTTGTCGCCCATCTCGACCGCCGAGCAGGTGAGGCCCGCAGCCCCCATATCCTGGATCGAGACGACGGCGCCCGAGGCCATGAGCTCGAGGCAGGCCTCCAGCAGGCGCTTCTCGGTAAAGGGATCGCCCACCTGCACGGTCGGGCGTTTCTCCTCGGCGTCATCGCCGAACTCGGCCGAGGCCATGGTGGCGCCGCCGACGCCGTCGCGGCCCGTCTTGGCACCGAGATAGACGACCGGGCGGCCGATGCCGGAAGCGGCGGAGTAGAAGATCGCATCCGCCTGGGCGAGCCCCACGGCCATCGCGTTCACGAGGCAGTTGCCGTTGTAGGCCGGGTGGAAGCGCAACTCGCCCCCAACCGTGGGCACGCCGAAGGCGTTGCCATAGCCGCCAATGCCCGAGACGACGCCCGCCAGAAGCGCCTTGGTACGCGGATGGTCGGGCGCGCCGAAGCTGAGCGCGTTGAGCGCCGCGATGGGCCGCGCGCCCATGGTGAAGACATCGCGCAGGATCCCGCCGACGCCTGTCGCAGCCCCCTGATAGGGCTCGATGAAGGAGGGGTGGTTGTGGCTCTCCATCTTGAAGACCACGGCGAGCCCACCGCCGATATCGATGACGCCCGCGTTCTCGCCCGGCCCGCAGATCACCTGCGGCCCCTCGGTCGGCAGGGTGCGCAGCCACTTCTTCGAGGACTTGTAGGAGCAGTGCTCGTTCCACATGGCCGAGAAGATGCCGAGTTCCGTGAAGCTCGGTGTGCGGCCAAGCAAGTCGAGGATGCGCTGATACTCGTCCGGCTTCAGCCCGTGATCGGCCGCGAGCGCCTGGTTCACCTCCGGCTCGGTCAGATCGGGGCGGATGGTCTCTGCGTCGCTCATCGGCATGCTCGCTCGGTGCTGAGATCGGGCGCGCGGTGGATCGGGGCGCCCGGCGCGCTCGTCATAGCCCAAGGCTTTCGGGCGCGGAAGGCGCGCCGCGCGGCTTAGGCGAGGATGGCGGCGTAGGGGCCTTTGCCCGAGCGCTCGACCCGGTCGATGCGCCAGCCCGCGGCTTCGGCCAGTGGACGGAGCTCGTCAGGGCCGAGATGGTGCCAGTGGAACCATTGCCCGGCGGCGCCGTCGAAGCCGAGGCGCAGGCCGAGCTCACCCGGTGGCCGGCCCTGGGCGCGACGCGCGGCGTGATAGGCGATGTGCTCCGGCCTCTCGGTCTCCTCGACATCGACGGAGGTAAGGAGGACGGCGCCGCCAGCGCGGACGGCGCGGCGCAGATTTGCGAGCAGCGTCGCCGTGCCTGCCGCAGTGCCGCCGAGGCCGAGACTGTTGCCGAAGAGAAGGGCGGTATCCCATGCGTCCTCGCCGAGCTCGCCGGACAGAACATCGCCTGCGAAGACATCGCGGCACCCGCGCTCGCGGCAGAGGGTGACGAGGGCGGGATCGAGCTCGATGCCGGCGGCGTCCCGGCCGGCTTGTTGGAGGCGGAGGACGTGACGGCCCGCGCCGCATCCCACATCGACGATGCGGTCCTTTGCCCGGTCGAGCACTGCGGCCTCGAGCGGTTGGGGCTCGGCTGCGAAGTAGAACGCGACAGGCTGCGTGTCCCAGTAGCCGTCGTCTCGTTCGACGCGCAGTGCTGCATCGGTGCGGCCGTCGAGATAGGCGCGGCAGGCCTGGGCGAGGATGCCGCCATCCGTGCCGATCGCGGCTTCCGACGGCGCGGTGCCCTCGCCGCCGGGCATCGCGATCAGGCCGGCTGTTCGGCGATCGGGGCGTTGGGGTCGAGGGCCGGGCAGGCGACGTCGCCCGTAACCTCGGCGCGCTCCAGATGCTCCAAGAGGCGCCGTGTCTGCTCTTCGTTCGAGATCGCGGGGCCCGAGAGGCGCATCGAGGCGAGCTGTGTTGGATCGGGCCGCGGGATGAAGTCCACGGTCAGGAGATCCGCCGTCTCGCCCGTCATCACGATCCGGCCCGAGGCGCGATCCACGATCATCGCGTCCGCCTGAAGCACGCCATCGAGCCAGCAGCGCGCGGCCACCTCCTCGACGAAAGGCCGCGCTTCTGCCGTCGGCAGGCCGAGCTCGATGGTAAGCTCCGGCCCCTCGGCCAGCGGATAGGGCGGCGGGCCAGGTGGGATATCGGTCACTTCGTAGAGGCCGCCATTGGCGCCGCAGGCCGACAGAAGGGCCGTCAGGGCAATGGCCGGTAGCAGCCGATAAGCAGGGCGGTCGGCGGGGCGGTCGACCGGGCGGTTGGCTGGGCGGGGCGGGGCCATATCAGCTCTCCTGCAAGGCGGCGGTAAGGCTCGCGAAAACAAGGCGCCCGTCGGTGCCGCCGAGGTCCATTTCCGCAAGGCGCTCAGGGTGGGGCATCATGCCAAGCACACGACGGTTCTCGCTGAGAACGCCCGCGATGTCACGCATCGAGCCGTTGGGGTTCGACATGGCGTCCGATCGGCCATCGGGCGCGGTATAGCGAAACGCGGCCCGCCCCTCGCCATCCAGCCGGTCAAGGAGCGCGTCGGGGGCGACGAAGCAGCCGTCATGATGCGCGATGGGGATGCGGATTACCTGCCCCTTGTTCAGTGCCGCGGTGAACGGGCTGAGCGTGTTCTCGCAGCGCAGATGTACATCGCGGCAGGCGAACTTAAGTCCAGCGTTCCGCATCAGCGCGCCGGGCAAAAGCCCCGCCTCGATCAGCACCTGCCAGCCATTGCAGATCCCGAGGACAAGGCCCCCGCGCCCGGCAAAGGCACGCACCGCCGTCATGATCGGCGAATGGGCCGCGATCGCGCCGCAGCGCAGATAATCCCCGAACGAGAACCCGCCGGGAAGCGCGACCAGGTCCAAACCCTCGGGTAGCGCCTCATCCTTGTGCCAGACCATCGCAGGCTCGCGCCCAGTCGCCTGGCGCAGCGCCACCTGCATGTCACGGTCGCAGTTCGAGCCGGGGAAGACGATGACGGCGGTCTTCATCAGCGCGCCCATGCCATCACAGCACCTCGACCGAATAGTTCTCGATCACCTGATTGGCGAGGAGCGTGTCGGCCATGCGCGCCGCTTCGGCCTCGGCCTTGGCGCGGTCGGTCTCTTCCAGGTCGAGCTCGATGATCTTGCCCTGCCGCGCGCCGGTCACGCCTTCAAAGCCGAGCGTTCGCAACGCATGCGCGATCGCCGCACCCTGAGGATCCAAGACGCCGGGCTTTAGGGTGACGGTCACACGCGCCTTCATGCGTCTCCTCGCATCGCTTCGCCGCTTGGTACTGCCGCCAAGCGACAGGGGCAAGCGAAGAGCGGGCCCGTCCGGTCTCTCAGGCCGCGGCTGTTGCTTGACCGCGCACAGGTCCGTCGCCATGGCGGATGACCGTGTAGATCAACCAGCCCAGAAGCGTGCCATTGCAGATGTGCCACATGAAATGGGTGCCATAGCTCCAGGCGGAGCAGAACGGCTGATCGACCGCCCTGAAGGTTAGCGAGATCGCGAAAAGCCCCGCACCGGCAACCAGG
>JBCDFC010000215.1:0-8512 GCA_039178805.1 Pseudomonadota bacterium
AACCTGAGCGCCATCGAGATCGCCAAGCGCCTCGACGCGGCCGACCGTGAGGCTGCCATTGCGGGCCTCGATCGCCGGGGTCGATTTGTCCGATAGGATCGGGAACTTCACCCAGATCGTGTGGCTTTGGTGTTCGTGGTATTCGACCTCGGCTTCGGCGAGGGCGGTCTTTTCCACGGGGCTCCACATCACCGGTTTGGAGCCCTGGTAGAGCGTGCCATTCATGACGAACTTCATGAATTCCTCGGCGATCACGGCCTCGGCGTCGAAGGCCATGGTGAGGTACGGCTCGTCCCAATTGCCGGTAACGCCGAGGCGCTTGAACTCCTCGCGCTGGACGTCGATCCAGCCCTCCGCGAATTTGCGACACTCAGCGCGGAGCTCGTTGATCGGCACCTCGTCCTTGTTGCGGCCTTTCGCGCGGTACTGCTCCTCGATCTTCCACTCGATGGGCAGGCCGTGGCAGTCCCAGCCGGGGACATAGCGCGCGTCGTAGCCCAGCATCTGATGGCTGCGGGTCACGAAGTCCTTGAGGATCTTATTGAGCGCGTGGCCGATATGGAGGTGGCCGTTGGCATAGGGCGGGCCGTCATGGAGCGCGAATGGCTTGCGCCCGGCTGCATTGGCGCGCTGGCGGGCATAGATGTTGAGGCGCTCCCAATGGGCGAGCCAGTCGGGCTCGCGCTTCGGCAACCCCGCGCGCATCGGAAAATCGGTCTTCGGCAGGAAGAGGGTATCGCGGTAGTCGGGTGCCGCTTCGGCAACGGTCTCTGCCTCGGCCGCGCGGTCGGTCGTATCGGCGCTCATCGGTCGCCTCCGGTCAGTCCTGGGTCATGGATCGGCTCTGCGGTGCGCGTCACGCCACACCTTTATCCCGGCGCCGCGCTCAGCGGCCCGGGCCAGTAATTCGCGGTATGAACGCCGCGGCTATGACCGTCTGAAGCCTCATAGGGCCGAGGCTATACCCGCGCCGGCCTAGCCCGTCCAGCGGCCTCCGCGACGCGGGCGCACCGCTTTGGTGTCAACCCGGAATGGTGCCGGTGGGTTTGCCGTCGATGCTGACGGCGTTCCTGCGCGACCAGAAGTCCTTAACCCCATCCTCGCCCATCTCGGCGAAGAAGGGGACGAGCTCAGTCTCGCCCCGGCTCGCCTCGAATGCCATCAGCGGCACGCCCGAGCCGCAGGAGGTCTGCACCATATCGATGGTCATGTCGAAGACCTGACGGCTGCCGGCAAGATCGGGGAAGGGGGCGACCGCCTCGGCCCAGGCCTCGTGATGGGGATGCACCGTCTCGGCCGTGCCATAGGCGCGCAGGATCATCGGAGAGCCCTCGAAGGAGCACCACATCAGCGTCATGCGGTTGGTGTCGGCGAGATGTGCCGCCGTCTCGTTCCCGCTGCCGCTGAGGTTCAGCCAGGCGATGCGGGTGTCGCTCACGATCTTCAGCGTCGCCATGCCCTTGGGGGAGACGTTGACGCGGCCGTCGCGGGCGGCGGTTGCCACGAAGAACATCGGCTGTCGCTCAATGAACTTGCGGAGGGTCTGGTTGAGCTTCTTTCCCATCGCCATGGCACGGCTCCTCAGATGGTGTTGCGGCGAAACGCTAGCGAAAGGGCTTCGAAGCGGAAAGCGCCTGCCGAACCTCTGCTGACACGCTCATGTCAGCGCGATCTCGTGGCAGCGAAACATCACAACGCCGTCAATGCCCTTGGCCTGACCGCCGTAGCCGCCATTTCAAACGCGAGACAGCGAAGCAATGGAGCTGCACATGACACCGAGCCGCCGTCACTTCCTCGCCCTCTCCGCAGCCGTCGGCACGGCTGCGATGTCCGGCAGCGCCCTGGCCGGTCCGGCGTCGAGCCTGATCGACGATCGGTGGACGCGCCACGGCAGCGGTGGCGATCCCGATCATGGGGCATGGGGCAGCTACCTTTCACGGTATCTGCGCACGGGCACATCGGACGGCGTGAACCTCTTCGATTACGCGGGTGCGGCGGGCGACCGTGGGGCGCTGAAGGGGTATCTCGACGCGATGCAGAAGGTGGCGCCGACGAGCCTCTCGCGCGATGCTGCGATGGCCTACTGGCTCAACCTCTACAATGCCGTGACGATCGATGTGGTGCTCGATGCCTACCCGGTCAGCTCCATCCGCAAGGTGAATGGCGGTCTCTTCAACACGGGGCCTTGGGGCGATGACGTGATCCGGATCGAGGGTCAGGATCTGAGCCTTGACGATATCGAGCACGGCATCCTGCGCCCCGTATGGCGGGACGCGCGGATCCATTATGGGGTCAACTGCGCCTCCATCGGCTGCCCGAACCTCGCAGCGAAGCCCTATGTCTCAGGTCGGTTGAACGCGATGCTGGACCAGGGCGCACGCGACTACGCCGCGCATCCACGCGGGGCGACGGTCGCCGGTGGCGAGGTGATCATGTCTTCGATCTACGACTGGTTCATCGAAGACTTCGGCGGGAACGAAGCTGGGGCCATCGCCCATGTTGCATCCTTCGCTCCGGCTGCAAAAGCCGAAGCGCTCGCCGGGCGCACCGATGTGGATGACTATCGCTACGACTGGGCGCTGAACGACGCTGCCGGCGCGGCGGGCTGACGTTCAGCCTGCTCGAACACGAACTGGGCCTTCGGGAAGTAATCCCGGAGGATCCGGTACACTTCGGCGGCTTCCTCCGAAGTCCGGAACTTGTAGGCGAGCAAGCATTTGCCGCCTTCTCTGACGTGGAGCTTCATTGCACGCTCCTGGACCATTGCGTTTCGACGCACGACACTACTCACCACTGCACTCCTGACCGGCACGCCACACTTTGAACACTGTGTCGCCACGATTAACGCCTTCTTTCGCTGGTCACAAGCAACCACCGCGCGAATCGACACGCCTCTGAGGTGCTGTAAACTCTGGTGGTGCTTGCAATTCCAGCGACTTGCCGGTATCCGCCCCACTCTCCGCTCACGCGCTAGGGCGGCATCGGAATCGTCGGCCAGGAAATGGGCTGCCGCACGATTCTCGAACATCGGATACGGAGATGAAAATGCCCAAGATGAAGACCAAATCGGGCGCGAAGAAGCGCTTTAAGGTGACGGCCAATGGCCGGGTCAAAGTGGCCCAGGCCGGTAAGCGTCACAACATGATCAAGCGGACGACGAAGTTCATCCGGAACGCCCGCGGCACCACGGTTCTCTCGGCACCTGACGAGAAGATCGTGAAGCAGTTTCTGCCCTACGCGCGCTGAGGAGGACGAGATATGCCCCGCGTAAAGACCGGACCCGTCCGCGCCCGCCGTCACCGCAAGGTACTGGACAGCACCAAGGGCCATTATGGCGCCCGCTCGCGCAGCTTCCGCGTCGCGAAGCAGTCGGCGGACAAGGCGCTGCAGTATCAGACCCGCGACCGGAAGGTCAGGAAGCGCACGTTCCGCGCGCTCTGGATCCAGCGCATCAATGCGGCCGTGCGTGCCGAGGATGCGTCGCTCAGCTACTCTCGCTTCATCCACGGGCTAGATGAAGCTGGGATTGAGGTCGATCGGAAAGTGCTCGCCGATCTAGCCGTGCATGAGCCCGAGGCGTTCAGCGCGATTGTTTCCCAGGCCAAGGCGGCGCTTGCCGCCCAGACGGCTTGAGCGAGAGGAGGACGGACAATGAAGATCAAGAATTCGCTCCGCTCGCTGAAGCAGCGGCACCGCGACTGCCGGGTGGTACGCCGCCGTGGCCGGGTCTATGTGATCAACAAGACCCAGAAGAAGTTCAAAGCGCGCCAGGGCTGAAACCAGGGCTGCTTGAAATGAGAAGAGGCCGCGCAGATCGCGCGGCCTCTTTTGTTTTGGGCGCGTTTTAGCTCAGTCGCGCCTGTCAGCCTCCGTTCGACGATACCGCGCTGCGCGGCAGGCTCGGCGGCACGGTCAGGAGCCCAGGCGGCCGCTTTGCGCCACCCGTGGACGGCGGTGCCGGGTTCATATTCATCATGTAGGCATCGGGCACCGCATGGGTGACGGCCGGTTCCGCCGACGCGCCGACCGAGATCTCGCTGCCGAAAACCGCGCTACCCGGCTGCTCGAGCCCAAGGCCCGAGAGGGTCGCCGGCTCGTTGCGCAGGGACGGCCGATTAACTGTAAGCGCGTCCGGGCTCGGCGGTTGGCTATCGAGCGCCGCGATGGGCGGCACCTCGTCCGAACCATGCGGTTCCTGCGACGTCTCGCGGGCCAAGCTGAAGGCCCCGGGAATGAGCTGCGGGCCCCGCGCTTTGCCGGAACCGTCACGCTCGGCGCGATCGCGGGCGGAGAGCAGTGTGCCATCGGCGGCAGGGGCCAGGAGGTGCACTTCCTCGATCCCCGCAACCTCAGCCAGCAAGAACCAGGCGAGTGCCGCAATGTTCGCATCGCGCGCCTCGATATGCACAGGCACATGGCCCCAGGGCAGATCGAGCGATTTGAAGTTGCCGACTGTCGCAACGGCAAGATCCGAGAGCGGCAGCACATCCGCCTTACCGTCGGTCTCGCTCTGCGCTTCGGCGTCCAGGATCGAGGCCTCAACGACCGTAATACTGTCGGATTCTTCGCCGGGCGCTGCACCGATCAGCATCGGCGAGCTCGACGGCTCAGGCAGGCCGAGCGGCATGCGCACGAGGCGCGTGAGGGGCAGCCCCTCGCCGGACCAATCCGACCGCTTGGTATCGAGCAGCGCTACGTCGCGCGCCCCCGCATCGCGCAGCAGCCAGTAGATGCGCGCCGCAGCACCCATCCCCGCATAGCTGTCGTCGCGGGGAACGAGCACGATCGGCTGCGTCGGGTCGATCTCGGCAGATGCGAGGAGCGCATCCAGCTCAGCCCCATTCTCGGCTGCCGGACCCCAACTTGGGAACGGCAGCGAGACCGAGCCCTCGATCAACTGGGTGCCAGCGCCATGACCATCGGCGAGATCGATGATCTGCGGCCCGCCAGCCTTTGTCGCGATGGCATCGTTCAACATCTCGGCTGAGACGATGACACCCGAGGTCTTGGCGGCCGCGCGCAGTCCATGGCTCGGCAGCTCGAACCGGATCCCAGCGGGCGAACTCCGCGTGACTTCGGTCTGCACCTTCGCCTCGCGGAGATCGATCTCGGGGAGGGCTCCATCGGCGCAGGGCAGGCGCAGCTCCATCCCGATATGGATGAGATCGGGGTTGCTGCCGATCACCTCGAGATTGGCGCGGAAGATTTGGCGATAGGCTTGCATGCTGCCGTAGTGGCGTTCGGCGATGACGCTGAGAGACTCGCCCGGGCGGACAACATGGACCGCCTCGCAGGCTATGGCGGGCGCACTGACTGACACGCTCGCCAGGAGTGCCGCCAACACCGTTCGTTTTGCCGCAATGCGTGCCGGCCTCGCCGACGAACTCACTGCCCGACCACTACGCGCACTTGTACCCACTGAACGCTGCATCGTTTACCCCAACCCTAAGGTACCGCACTGACTGACGACCCATCCGCCACGCCTGCCCGAAAGTTGCCACGCTTTCGCCGGCTCGCAAACACATTCGTTAATGGCGGGTGTGACGGTCGAATCTCTCAACCCGTACGTGCACTTCTCACCGGAAATGTGAAGATTCCGGGTGAAACTGGGACAGGTCCCTCCCGGATAAGGCGAATCAGTGTTGCGTCAGAGGTAGCTGCCGGGGTCCCGGAAGGTGAGGCATTCCGTGCCGATAGCCTCGCGGATGGCGGGCTCGATCCGGTCATCGTCTTCGGCATAGGGGCCCGATGCCAGCAGGGCATCGCGGATCGTCAGCTCCCGCGGAACACGCCGCCAAACCACGCGCGTGGTGTATGGGGCGCCACCCATGCGCCAGGAACTGCCCATCATCAGGCCGTTCATGATGTCCGGGCGGAAGGGATGCGGTGTGTCGAGGGTGAGGAGGCAGATCGCCCTCGGCTGGCGCATGTTCTGTTCGAGCACGTGGAGCCTGCCATCGATCAGCTCGGCAAAGCCGCGATAACGGGCGCGCTGACGGACGCCGAGCACCGGATCCACGCCCCACTCCGCCGTGCGAACGGCGACGCGGTCCGATTCCTCGCTCACAACGCTCACGCCGCATTTGATGGCCGCTGGCCAGGAGGGTGTGCGGTAGTAGCTGAAATAGGTGCCTAAGAGTGGTCTCAACTCCGCGATCGGAGCGGTGCCGACGAAGCTTTTGCCGAGCGAGGGCGTCAGCGACGGTCCTGGCGGGGGAAGGCGGGAGGAAAGGCTCCGCTCATCGCCGGAGGCAGCGGTCGTGAAGCGAACGCCTCGCCCGTACTCCCATTCCAGACACGACGTATCGCCTGAGCTTTCACCCAAGGCGCGGCGCAGTGCACTGACCCGACTATAGAGTGCGGCGTCCGAGACGGCGCGGCCGTCCCACACCGCTTCGACAAGCTCATGCTTTGGAACGGTCCTATTCTCGTTCTGCACGAGGTAGACGAGCAGGCGCATGAGACCGGGCTGCAGGCGAGAGATCCGGCCAGCGCGATAGAAGCTGCCGCTCTTGAGATCGAGTGCCCATTCGCCATGGGTTACGGTGCCGCCAAGCGACGTTAGCGTCATCTGGCCCCCTCCGACCCCTGGTCGAAAGCTTCGCAAAACAGCGGATGGAACGCAAATCTAATGCCGATACGCCCAGGCAGCGCCTGTTGTCGCACGATACACGTTGTAATTGAGGGATGTTGGGCAAAGTCGTTCAACCCTTCGCAAACCTTGTCGTCTTTCGCCCAAAGAAAGCGACTTGGCCGCAAGGATGCGCGCTGCCGCCTGCGCCATTATTCCAGACATGACGACGTAAGCGGGCCGGTTGGGGGTTTGGCCGCCCGTATGAAGCGGAGCTTGGGGACAGGATGAATGGCGGAGTTGATGGAGTGTGGCGCGTCGCGTCTTGAGCGTGAGCGAGTGAGAACTGCTGGCGTCGGACCGAATGCCGGGTTGGGGCGGAAGAGGCCGAAAAGGGCGGCGCATGGTGGCTCTGTTGCTGCGCTGGCCAGTCTGGCTCAGCTCTTCGGCGGTTCGGGGGATGGGGAGCGTGAGGATCGCTATTTTGGTCCAGCGCTCGCCTCGCCCATCAAAGTGTTGCTTACGGCGCTCGTCCTGTCGCTGATGAGTGTTGAGTTCACCAAACTCATGTTTTGAGTTGCGTTGTGTCGCGGCTGGCGCTGGGCCCTGCGCTGGGCACCGGCCGCGACACAGAAGGATCACTCGACCTTGTAGACGTCGTAGCCGATGATCTTGGCAGGTGTGTCGCCGGTGTTCTCCCACCAGTGCGAGAGACCATGGGGTTCGAGGCTGACGCCGCCCGGCCCCAGTACCTCAGGCTCGGGCTGATCGGAACGGTGTTCGGTCATCTCACCCTCGACGACGACGGCGATAGCTGGGCGGCCGTCATGGCTGTGTTTTGGCACCACGCCGCCAGGCTGTATCTCGAAGAAGCGCACGCGCATGCGGTGGCCTGGGAGCGAGGCGGGCCCCGACTCGTCGAGCGAGAACTCCCCCGACGGCACCAGCTTAACGCCGCCGCCCTTCTTCGCGTTGTCGAGCGGATTGACCCCTGGCTCGCCGGTCGTCGCTGGCTCTTTGGGTACTTCGATGATGTGGGCGGGCGCTGCTGTGGCGAAGAGGGCGAGGCAGGCGGCGGCGGTCAAGGCGCGCGGGATCATGGTCATCTCCGATGATGTGTCTGCCCCGCCGGTATGATGCGATGCAGCGAAGCGTGCCAGCGTCGCGTCTTCAACTTCTGCGGCGCTTCAGCCGTAGTCCCGCGTGTCGTCGATGACTTTGCCATCGTTCTTGAGGCCGCCCGGCTGCACCGGCGTAACCTCGCCACGAAGCTTTAGGACCTCGCGCATCGTCTCCCCCACGGTGGCAGCGATCTCCGGATGGGTGGTCTCGATCGACAGATCCATGATGTCTTGTTCGTGGGCCCGCGAAACGGTCAGGCGCGCCTTCAGCACCTCAGGGTGACGTGCGAGGATCGCGGCGATCTGCTCGGGACGGACGAACATGCCCTTCACCTTCGTGGTCTGATCCGCGCGTCCCATCCAACCTTTGATCCGTGGGCCGGTCCGACCGCACGCGCTGTGCCCTGACAGGAAGCAGGAAAGGTCGCCTGTTGCGAAACGCAGAAGCGGGTAGTCGATGTTCAGGAGCGTCACCACGACCTCGCCGACCTCGCCCTCGGAGACAGGGTCGCCTGTACCGGGGCGGACGATCTCGAGGATGACGCCCTCGTCGACGATCAGGCCTTCGTCCGGCCGGGTTTCGTAGGCGATGTTGCCGAGATCGGCGGTCGCGTAGCCCTGCAGGCACGTGATGCCACGCTCCGCATACTCCGCGCGAAGCGACGGGAAGAGGGCGCCGCCCGAAACCCAAGCGCGATGGATGGCCGAGAGATCGCGCCCAAGCTCCGCCGCCTTGTCGAGAAGCACCTTCAAAAAGTCCGGCGTTCCGATGAACGCCGTCGCTCCTCCATCCGCCGCGAGGGCGACCTGCGCCTCGGTA
>JBCDFC010000216.1:0-8506 GCA_039178805.1 Pseudomonadota bacterium
GCCATATCCATGATCTTGCAGATCTTCTGGGCATGCGTTTCGGAGACGGAGCCGCCGAAGACCGTGAAGTCTTGGCTGAAAACATAGACTTGGCGCCCGTTGATCGTGCCCCAGCCGGTGACGACGCCGTCGCCCGGATAGGAGGTCGCGGCCATCCCGAACTCGGTACAGCGATGGGCGACGAACATGTCGTATTCCTCGAAGGAGCCCTCATCGAGCAGAAGCTCGATCCGCTCGCGGGCGGTGAGCTTGCCGCGGGCATGCTGCGCGTCGATGCGCTTCTGACCGCCGCCGAGACGCGCTTCCGCGCGCCGTGCCTCAAGTTGTTCGAGGATTTCCTTCATGGGCCGTCCCTTCCGCGCCGTCGTTCCTTCGCTCGGCAGGCTTAGCGCGGCAGGATTATTTCGGGAAGGCACTCCACAGGGCGCGATCATAGGCCCCTATGCTGCTGCGCCGCATTGGTGCCGCGGACGCTAACGGTTAGGTTGCTTTACACAACGACTCGGAAAGTATGACCATGCAGCTTTACAATCTGCTCTATGTGAGCCGCAGCAACGTGGCCGCCGATAGCCCTCAGATGGACGCGATCGCGCGCTCGTCGCAGCGCCACAATGCCGTGAGCGGGATCACGGGGTTTCTGTATTACGACAACGAAGCGTTCCTGCAGGCGCTCGAGGGCGTCGAGAGCGATGTGCGCGGTCTCTTCGATGTGATCGCGGCGGATGACCGGCATCACAGCGTGCGCATGCTCGGTTTTCAGCCGGTCGCCAACCGGGTGTTCGGCGGTTGGTCGATGGGGCTTTACGATGGGTCGCGCGACGGTGGGCTGTTGGCGGAACGCTTCGGGCCGGACCTGCTGTCGACGGCGCGCGGCATCGACGGGCCCGAGGTCATGCGGTTTCTCCGCGATCTGAGCCTGGGGCGGAACGATATCTACGCGCTGCCCTCGGCGAAGGCGGGCTGAGCCCATTCACCGCGGATTGCCGATGCCACCGTCTGGACATCGGCGCCGGCCTGCCGCACCATCGCGTCTGATGTAGGCACCTAGCAGGAAAAACCTGCAAGGGACCCAAAGGAGGACGTCATGCAGATGACGGGCGAGCGCATTATCCCAGCACCGCGGGAGGCGGTGTGGGCGGCGCTGAACGACGCGGAAGTGCTGAAAGACTGCATCGCGGGCTGCACCGAATTCGAGAAAACCGCCGACGACGCGTTCGCCGCCACGGTGAAACAGAAGGTCGGCCCCGTGAGCGCGACCTTCAAAGGTGCCGTGACGCTGTCGGACATCGTCGAGGGTGAGCGCTACACCATCTCGGGTGAGGGCAAAGGTGGGGCTGCCGGTTTCGCCAAGGGCGGGGCCACGGTGGTACTCATCGATACGGATGCGCCCGAGGGACATGCGGGTCCTGCGACGAAGCTTACCTATGATGCAGAAGCCAAGGTCGGCGGTAAGATTGCGCAACTTGGCTCACGGCTGATCGACGGGTTCGCCAAGAAGATGGCGGACAGCTTCTTCGACAAGTTCTCGGAACGTGTGGCGGCAGAGCCCGAAGCAGTGCCCGAGGCACCACCTGAGGCGGCGCCCGAAGCACCTGCGCCCGAGACGGCGGAGGCTGCGTCCGAAGTGGCAACGGAGGCCGCGGAGACTGCGGCCGAGCCTGCCTCGGAAGAGAAAAAGCCCGGACTTCTCAAGCGACTATTCGGCTGAGCGCTCGGATGCCCGCATGGCGCGGCAGCGTTCCGCTGTCCGCCATTGCCCGGTAGCCGCTGTGTTGAACCATTGAGGGCGGGCATACCGCCGCAACAGGGAGAACGAGATGCCCGAAGTATCGATGACAGTGAACGGCACTGCTGTCAGTGGGGAGGTCGAGGGCCGAACGCTCCTCGTCGAGTTCCTGCGCGAGGGGATCGGGCTGACCGGCACCCATGTCGGCTGCGATACCTCGCAATGCGGCGCCTGTGTCGTGCATGTGGACGGCGCGAGCGTGAAGGCCTGCACCGTCTTCGCCATGAGCCTAGATGGCGCCGAGGTGAAGACGATCGAGGGCATGGCCAACCCGGATGGCTCGCTCGGCGTGATCCAGGCGGCCTTTCGCGAGCATCACGGTCTGCAATGCGGCTTCTGCACGCCGGGCATGATCATGTCGGCGGCGGACCTCTTGCAGCAGAACCAGAGCCCGACCGAGGGCGAGGTGCGCGAGTGGCTGGAGGGCAATTTCTGCCGCTGCACCGGCTACCACAACATCGTCAAAGCGATCCTTGCCGCTGCTGCAGACATGCGCGGCCAGCAGGTCGCTGCCGAGTAAGCCACCAGAGACGCAAGGCGCCATCCCCCGCCAAGAGGGGTAGGCACGCCAGCCGCCTGATCGGGCATCATCCCGGCGGGCATGCAAGCACAAGAGGAGAGGATCATGCCTAAGGATGCAGGCATAGGCGCAAGCTCCAAGCGCCGCGAGGACGCCCGCTTCGTCACCGGCGCCGGTCAGTACACCGACGACATCAATCGCCCCGGACAGCTCTACTGCCACTTCCTGCGCTCGGACATCGCGCATGGGCGCATCACGAACCTGGACGTAAGCGCGGCAAGGGCCGCCGCTGGCGTGGTCGCCGTCTACACCGCTGAGGATCTGGCAGCCGTTGGCGGCGTGCCTTGCGGCTGGCAGGTGACCGACAAGAACGGCGAGCCGATGAAGGAGCCGAAGCACCCGATCCTCGCCGAAGGCAAGGTGCGCCATGTGGGCGATCCGGTCGTCGCCATCGTCGCGGACAGCCTGCAGGCGGCGCGCGATGCGGCCGAAGCGGTCGACCTCGACATCGAGGAACTTCCAGCGGTCGTCAGCATGTCCGCGGCGATCTCGGGCAGTGCGGCCGCCGTCCATGACGAGGCACCCGATAACATCTGCTACGACTGGGAGTTCGTGGCCGAGAACAAGCAGGCGGTGGACGACGCTATCGCCAATGCGGCGCATGTGACGCGGCTCGAACTCGTCAACAACCGCCTGGTGGCGAACCCGATGGAGCCGCGCGTCGCGATCGGTGAGTTCGACCGGGCGCGGGATGAGCATACGCTCTACACCACGAGCCAGAACCCACATGTGATCCGGCTCCTGATGGGGGCCTTCGTGCTCTCGATCCCTGAGCATAAGCTGCGTGTCGTGGCACCAGATGTTGGGGGTGGCTTCGGCTCCAAGATCTACCACTATGCCGAAGAGGCCTTCGTCACTTGGGCGGCGGCGCAGCTCCACAAGCCGGTGAAGTGGACCTCGACCCGGTCGGAGGCGTTCCTGTCGGACGCGCAGGGGCGCGATCATCTGACGACGATCGAGTTGGCGCTCGATGCGGACCATAACTTCACGGCGCTCCGCTGCTCGACGCTGGCGAATATGGGGGCGTATCTCTCGACCTTCGCGCCCTGTATCCCGACCTGGCTGCATGGCACGCTTTTGGCGGGGAACTACAAGACGCCGCTCATCTTCACCAATGTGAAGGCCGTGTTCACGAACACGACGCCCGTGGATGCCTATCGCGGGGCGGGCCGGCCGGAGGCGACGTTCCAAGTGGAGCGGGTGATCGACAAAGCGGCGCGGGAGCTGGAGGTCGATCCGGCGGAGCTTCGCCGCAAGAACTTCATCCCGCCCGATGCCTTCCCGTATCAGACGCCCGTGGCCGTAGAGTACGATACCGGCGACTACCATGCGACGCTTGACAAGGCGCTGGATCTGGCGAGTGCGGCGGGTTTTGCGGCGCGCAAGGCCGAGAGCGAGAGCCGCGGGAAGCTGCGGGGTCTCGGCATTGCGAGCTATATCGAAGCCTGTGGGATCGCGCCGTCGAGCCTGGTGGGCGCGCTCGGCGCCCGCGCGGGTCTCTACGAGGCGGCGACGGTGCGGGTGAACCCGACGGGCTCGATCTCGGTCTTCACAGGCTCGCACAGCCATGGTCAGGGGCATGAGACGACCTTCGCTCAGGTTGTGGCCGATATGCTCGGCTGCGATGAAGGGGCGGTCGACATCGTGCATGGCGACACGTCGAAAGTGCCTTTTGGCATGGGCACTTACGGCTCTCGCTCGCTGGCCGTGGGTGGCTCGGCCATCGTGAAATCGGTCGACAAGATCATCGCCAAGGCGAAGAAGATCGCAGCGCATCTCTTGGAGGCGTCGGAGGCCGATATCGCCTTCGAGAACGGGCAGTTCACGGTCGCCGGCACGGATCGGAGCCTCGCCTGGGGCGATGTCTGCCTTGCGGCCTACGTGCCGCACAAATACCCGATCGAAGAGATCGAGCCCGGGCTCGAGGAGACCTCGTTCTACGATCCCGCGAACTTCACCTACCCCGCCGGTGCCTATGTGGCGGAGGTCGAGGTGGATCCGGAGACAGGCGTCGTCGAGGTGCTGAACTTCACCGCCGCCGACGATTTCGGCAATGTTGTCAATCCGATGATCGTCGAGGGCCAGGTCCATGGCGGCCTCGCTCAAGGCCTAGGCCAGGCGCTGCTCGAGGGCTGTGTCTATGATGCAGAGGGGCAGCTCCAGTCCGCGAGCTACATGGACTATGCCATGCCGCGGGCCGGCGATTTCCCGATGTTCACGGTGGACCATTCCTGTGTGACGCCCTGCACCCACAACCCGCTGGGGGTGAAGGGCTGTGGCGAGGCGGGGGCCATCGGCTCGCCACCCGCACTCGTCAACGCGGTGATCGATGCGCTGCAGGGCGGGGGCTATGCGGTCGAGCATATCGACATGCCGCTGACCCCCAAAGCTGTCTGGCACGCGATGGCCGCGGCCAGCCCGGCCGCAGCGGCGGAGTGACGAAAGTGCCATAGGGGAGCTTTTCGGGGCGGCGGTCGTCGTCCCGAGAAGCGACCGGCGGCGACTGTTAACGGCCGCGGGAAGGCGACCGGACGACCGAGTTAACGGCCCGAGCGACGCTGTCCGAGCGACATGGCACGGGCCGAAAGGACACTAGGCAGCGGCTGCGGCCGCAACCCGACGGGAGAGCCCAATGTACGCATTCGATTACGTGAAGCCCGAGAGCCTGGCCGATGCGGTCGCGGCGCTCGCCGAGGAGGACGCCCAGGCCATCGCCGGCGGTCAGACTTTGATCCCGACGCTGAAGCAGCGGCTCGCGCAGCCCTCGAAGCTGGTGGATCTGTCCGCGATCTCCGAAATCCAGGGGATCTGCGAGGTGGCGGACGGCCCGGCGGCGGTCGCCATCGGCGCCGGCACCACCCATGGCGCGGTCGCGAGCGATCCGATCGTGACGGCGAGGATCCCGGGCCTGGCGGCGCTCGCCGCGCGCATCGGCGATCCGGCGGTTCGCAACCGGGGCACGATCGGTGGCAGCCTCGCGAACAACGACCCCTCCGCCTGCTATCCGTCCGCGGCGCTCGGGCTTGGGGCGACGCTCAAGACGTCGGCCGGGCGGGCGATTGCGGCGGACGACTATTTCCAGGGGATGTTCGACACAGCACTCGACGAAGGCGAGCTGCTGACCTCGATCCATTTCCCGGTGCCCGAGGCCTCGGCCTATGAGAAGTTCCTGCAGCCCGCCTCGCATTTTGCGTTGGTCGGCGTTTTCGTCGCGAAATTCGCGAGCGGGGTGCGCGTGGCGGTGACGGGAGCGTCGAACAACGGTGTCTTCCGCTGGACCGAGGCGGAGGCCGCGCTCTCGGCCAATTTCTCGCCCGATGCGGTTGCCGGGCTCAGCATCGCGTCCGACGACATGATCGGCGATATCCACGGCACGCCTGAGTATCGCGCGCATCTGGTGGGTGTGATGACCAAGCGGGCGGCGGCGAAGGCTGGCTGAACCGGAGAGGTTCATCGCCCTGGGGAGTTGTCGACGACGCCACTGCCAGGCACTTGGCGCTTCGACGGTTTCTTGATCCCTGGTTCGGGGTCAGGGGATGGCCCGCATGGTCTCGTCCTTTCGAGCCGAACCGCGAGCGCCCGGGTTTATCCCGGGCGTTTTCATGTGAAGTGGGGCAATTGCTGGAATCGCGGCACGATGAGAGGGTTCCGCGGAATGGGGTGTTGGATGTCCTCGCGCCGGGTGACGCGGGGATGTGGGAGGGGTGCGGATGCAGTTTCACATGGTTTCCGGTGCGCCTCAGCCTGTGGCCCCATTCTCCCACGCGGTGGAGGCGGATGGCTGGGTCACGCTGACGGGGCAGATGCCGACTTGGCCGGGGGAGCCGGACCGCCCATTGCCGGATGGTGTGGCGGCGCAGACGGAGCGGGTGCTGCAGAACCTCGAGATCGTTCTGCAAGGCCTCGGGCTCGACCGCAGCCATATCGTCCAGTGCCGGTGCTATTTGACGGCGTTCGAGCGGGATTACGCGGCGTTCAACGAGGCTTATGCTGCGTTCTTCCCCGCCGACCGGCTGCCTGCCCGCACGACGGTGGGCGTGACCGCGCTGGCGGTAGGGGCGCTGGTTGAGATCGATTGTCTGGTGCGCCGGCCCTAAAGCTGGCTGGCATGATACTGTGGGACGTCGCGACGGAAGCGGCGGGGATCCACGTTCAACACTGGTGAGGCCGGAATGTGCGTCCGGCGCGGGATAGCGGAGCAGGTTTCATGAAGGCGCGCAGGTTTGCCATTCTCGCCATCATCGTCGCGGCGGTGTCCGGGTGCTATGGCCCTTACGGCTACTATGGGCCCGGCCCGGTGTTGGGGACCGCGGCCGTCGGAGCCGCTGCCGGCGCCGTCGGCGGTGCTATCGTCGGGGCACCGGGTGTCGGTGCCGCGGTCGGAGCCGCTGCCGGCGCTGTCGTCGGCGCTGCCTCCAAGGCCGAGGCGCGGCGCTATGGGGCTCGCCGGCCCGTCTATGACGACCGCTATTACGAGGGCAGCTATGGCGGCGGTTATGGCGGTGGGGGCGGCTATTATGGTGGCCCGGCCTTCGCCGGTGAGATCGTGATCGTCGACCGCCCGCGCCGCCGGCATTTCCGCCGGAAGCATCGTCGCCATCATCGCCGCTACTACCGCTACTGAGGGCTACCCGAGGGGCCGGGACGGGGCGCGCTCGGTGGCATGTTGCCACGGGTTGCTGTCCGACCGTCGATCGAGCGACTGCGCGCCTTACCGTTGACAATCCGACTGATCACGGCGTGGAGCGGAACGTTGGAGCGGCAGCGCATCTTGGAGCGGCGGGCGGCCGCGCATGATCCCTACCGGTTGCTGCGGTTCGTCGCGACGGGTGCTGCGGACGGCATCGCAGCGGGCTGGATCCTGCTCATCGCGATGGTCGAGCTGAATTTTCAGGGTGTTGGCAGCCTTGTGAAGGGGGCCGAGGACGGGGCGCTGGCGCTCCTGATGCTGGCCTTCTTTTTCGGCATCACCTTCGGCATGGTCGGGATCGCCTGGCGCGTCATGGTGCTGCTGCCCGATGATGAATGAGCGGGGCGGAGGAGGCGGATGCGATCGCCTCCGGACTGCCTGATCTCCTGGATACGCTCAGTTCCGAAGCCCTGAACCGCAGGCCCGATGGCCGCTCGGCAGGGCGGTTCCTAAGCGCGGAGTATGACGGTCGGCTCTGGCTCTTCCCGGTGAACCGGCGGGGCCGGACGGTGGCCGATCTCGCGGCGCATCCCGTGGCGGGCGATACCATATTGGGCGGTTTGCTGAGGCACGGCGTGGCCTATTGGCTGGCCCACGCGATCCGACAGGATCTCTGGCGTGCACTCGCCAGGCGTCGTGGGCCGCTGCCGGTCGTGGCTGTCGCTTTGGCTGCCGGGGCCTCTCCGCGAACCGTCTTGGCCGGCGCCCTGCTGCCCCCGAGGACGAGGTTGCCCATGGGATGGCAGGCGGGGGCGCTTGACCGGTCGCGCCTCGCCCAGCACGCGGCCTGGGCCAAGCGCCGAGACGCGCTGAACCGAGACCGTGGAGGTCGCGGATATTGACGGCGGAGCGGCGGACGGCGCAGAACGTCGGGGCGCGGCCACGCGGCATCGAGCCGCGCCGATCCGAAAAACCGCCCGGCCCGCGCCAAAGAAGACGCACGAGGGGCCCGCCGGTGTTCAACAAAATCCTCATTGCAAATCGCGGCGAGATCGCCTGCCGCGTCACCGCCACTGCGCGGCGTTTGGGCATCGCGACGGTCGCCGTCTATTCGGACGCGGATGCGGATGCGCTCCATGTGCGGATGGCGGACGAGGCGGTGCATCTGGGCCCGCCGCCGGCGGCCGAGAGCTACCTTTTGATCGAGAAGATCGTCGAGGCCTGCCGGGCGACGGGCGCCGAGGCGGTTCATCCGGGCTATGGCTTCCTCTCTGAGCGCGCGGCCTTTGCCGAGGCGTTGGATGCGGCCGGGATCGCGTTTATTGGCCCGCCCCGGGGCGCGATCGAGGCGATGGGCGACAAGATCACCTCGAAGAAGCTGGCGGCGGAGGCGGGTGTTTCGACCGTCCCCGGGTTCATGGGGCTCATTGAGGACGCGGACGAGGCCGTGAAGATCGCGGGCGAGATCGGCTATCCGGTGATGATCAAGGCCTCGGCCGGTGGCGGCGGC
>JBCDFC010000217.1:0-8497 GCA_039178805.1 Pseudomonadota bacterium
CGAAGTTCCGGATCGCCTTCTGGGTGCTCATCGTCGACTTCTTCGTCCTGATGTGGGCGGGTGCGATGCCGGCCGAGGGTCTGATCCCGACGATCTCGCTCATCGGCACGATCTACTGGTTCGCCTACTTCCTGGTGATCCTGCCGGTGCTCGGCATCATCGAGACGCCAGAGGAGACGCCGACGACCGTCGAGGAGAGCTTCAAGAAGGCTCACCCGGACGCGCCGGCCATCGGCCACAACGGCGGCTTCATCGTCGGCACAGGTTCCGGTCAGACCGCGGGCGTCGGG
Source organism: Pseudomonadota bacterium (assembly GCA_039178805.1). GTDB lineage: Bacteria > Pseudomonadota > Alphaproteobacteria > Rhodobacterales > Rhodobacteraceae > Thermohalobaculum. Next base: position 291 of record JBCDFC010000217.1, read on the forward strand.
CCAACCTTTGGCGGCAATGGTGGCGTCGGCGCGACGACGCCCGCCGAATGATCAGCGTAGGGAGAAAGAGCGCCATGTTCCGCAAGGCCATCACCGCCGCTGCCCTCGCCCTTGCCCTGCCCGGGGCGGCCCTCGCCGCGGGCGCCGGGGGCGAGGTGACCGACAAGGAGTTCAGCTTCGAGGGCCCCTTCGGCAGTTTCGACCGCCTCCAGCTCCAGCGCGGTTTTCAGGTGTACCAGAATGTCTGCGCTGGCTGCCACGGCATGAAGTACGTGTCCTTCCGCTCGCTCGGCGAGGCGGGAGGGCCGGAGTTCCCCGAGGAACAGGTTCGGGCGATCGCCGCGCAATACGAGGTGATCGACAAAGTCACCGGCGAGTACCGCGAGGCGAAACCGTCCGATAATTTCCCAGCCAATGAAGCTGTCGGCGCCCCCGATCTCTCGCTGATGGCGAAGGCGCGTGCAGGCTTCCACGGCCCCTACGGCCTTGGTATCAGCCAATTCGTGAACGGCATGGGCGGGCCGGAATACATCTATTCCCTCCTCACCGGTTATAATGGCGAGGAGAAGGAGCAGGCCGGCACCTTCCTCTACGGGAACGACGTCTATCCCGGCGGCTACATCAGCATGTCGCAGCCTCTTTGGGGCGACGATGTCGAATACGAGTCGTTCGGTGAGGGCAGCGGCTACACACCGCCTGAGGCGACGCTCGAGCAACAGTCCGAGGATGTCGCGGCGTTCCTGATGTGGGCGGCCGAGCCGAAGCTCGTCGAGCGCAAGGAGGCGGGTGTGCGCAACGTGCTCATGCTCGCCGTGCTCGCCGTGCTGCTCTACTTCACCAACAAACAGATCTGGGCGGCGGTGAAGGGCAAGGAGCACTGACGCGATCCCACTGAGACAACCGAAAAGCCCCGCCCACCCAGGCGGGGCTTTTTCGTGTAAGACGCCAGCGGAGCGACCAGCGGCGGACGAGACGGTTCGCCAAGCGAAGGCAACGCCGCGCCCTCACAGCGCTGACCTGGATCCAGTGCATCTTCGCTCCTCGAAGCGCGCCCAACGGCCCCCGAGCGCCCCCACCCACGACAGGTTAGGGTGCGAAAGATGAAGATGCTGCGAACGCTGCATCCTCACGGAGCGCAACAGCTCTGCGCGATGGTCGCTGAAAGCGATGCGTCTGGCGGGATTGAGTCGGCGGGATACTTCCAACGCGATCTTTATGCATGGGGAGGGCATTTGCCGGTAGTCCGCACGGAAGCTTCCGCTCGCCTATAACGCAGCACCGCGGTGCCGCGCCCATGGGGTGGGATGGAGGGTGGGTTCAGGGCTTCGTCTGCAAAGACCGATGCGTCGGCTCCTGTACCAACGCTTGAAGCCCGCAGCGGACGACGCGGATGGTCGCAGCACCAAGGCCGGGAGGCATGGCGCTGCTGCAAGGCGTCACCAACGGCTCCATCAGGTCTACCCTGATCGGCGCGGTGCTTCGGGTCGGATCGTCAGGCCGGCGCGTGGCCGCCCGCTCGCCCGCGGCGATCGCCGCCCTTGCCGAGTTTGGCGCAAGATGGTTTCAGGGGAGCGATGAACCGAGCGACCCCTCGCCACAGGACGTAGCCGGACGGCGCGCCCCCGTGGCATGTCTTGTTGGCGAGACGACGGTCGCCCCGATACCGCAATGGAACGCAGCGCCGGACCCGCCCCATGTCGCTCAACAGCTTCGGCCATCTCTTCCGTGTGACCACTTGGGGCGAGAGCCACGGGCCCGCCCTCGGTGCCACGGTCGATGGCTGCCCGCCGGGCATCGCCGTCGATGCCGCCCGGATCCAGCATTGGATGGACCGGCGCAAACCGGGGCAGAGCCGCTACACCACCCAGCGGCGCGAGGCGGACGCGGTCGAGATCTTGTCGGGTGTCTTCGAGGGCATCACCACCGGCACGCCGATCCAGCTCATGATCCGCAACACCGACCAGCGCTCGAAGGACTACGGCGACATCGCGCAGAAATTCCGTCCCGGCCATGCTGACTACACCTACTGGGTCAAATACGGCATCCGCGACTATCGGGGCGGCGGCCGGTCCTCGGCGCGCGAAACTGCGGCCCGGGTCGCAGCCTCCGGGATCGCGCGTGCGGCCCTCGCCGATCTTGCCCCTGGGCTCACGATCCGGGGCGCGCTCGTCCAGCTCGGCCCCCACGGCATCGACCGCGCGGCCTGGGATTGGGAGGAGGTCGACCGCAACCCCTTCTTCGCCCCCGACGCCAAGGCCGCCACCGCCTGGGCCGATTATCTCGACGACCTGCGCAAATCCGGCGACAGCGTCGGTGCCGTGATCGAGATCGTGGCCTCGGGCGCCCCCCCGGGCCTCGGCGCGCCCATCTACGGCAAGCTCGACACCGACCTCGCCGCCGCGATGATGAGCATCAATGCGGTCAAAGGCGTCGAGATCGGCGAAGGTTTCGCGGCCGCGGCCCTCACCGGCAGCCAGAATGCCGACGAGATCCGCATGGGATCGGACGGCCCCGTCTTCTCCGACAACCACGCAGGCGGCATCCTCGGCGGCATCTCCACGGGCCAGGACATCGTGGTCCGCTTCGCCGTCAAACCCACAAGCTCCATCCTCACCCCCCGCGCGACCATCGACATCGCGGGGCGCGAGACCGAGATCGTGACCAAAGGCCGCCACGACCCCTGCGTCGGCATTCGCGCCGTGCCGGTGGGCGAAGCGATGATGGCCTGCGTCCTCCTCGACCACCTGCTGATGCATCGCGGCCAGGTCGGCGAGAACCGCGGCCGCATCGGCGACAACCATGTCTGAGGCCGAGGCCCCGACCTCGGCCAAATTCGTCGCGGCGCGCACCTCTCAGATCCCGGCGCTCGAAGCCCTCGCCGCCGCGGCCTATGCACGCTCCGTGCCACGCCTCGGCTACGAGCCGCCGGCCATGCGACCGGACTTCGCGCAGCACATCGCGCGCGGCGCGGTCGAGATCGCCGGCGGCCCCGACGGGCTACTCGCCTACCTGATCCATTTCCAGGACGGCGCCGACTGGGTCGTCGACAACCTAGCCGTTGCCCCGGCGGTGCAAGGACAGGGCCTCGGCCGCGCCCTCCTCGCCCATGCCGAAACGCGCGCCCGGGCGGCCGGTGCTGCCCGCCTCACGCTCTTCACCAATCTCGTCATGACCGAGAACCAGGCGCTCTACCGGCGCCTCGGGTTCACGGAAACCGGGCGTCGGCCCTACAAAGGCACCCATATCGTCGACTATGCGAAGTCCCTCGACGAGGCGGCGCCATGACGATCAAAGCCGCCATCTTCGATGTCTTCGGCACCTGCGTCGACTGGCGGCGGGGCGTGGCGGAGGCCGTGGCGCCTGCCTTCGCCGCGAAGGGCATCGCGACCGACGCCCACGCCTTCGCCGATGCCTGGCGGGCGGAGTATCAGCCAGCGATGGAGACGATCCGGCGCGACGGACGCCCCTACACCCCGCTCGACATCCTCCATCGCGAGAACCTCGAACGGGTGCTGGCGGCCCACGACCTCGCCACCGACTTCGACGACGACGAAAAGGCCGCCCTCAACCGCGCCTGGGAGAAGCTGCCGCCCTGGCCCGACACGGTGCCGGGGCTCGACGCCCTCAAGCAGACCCTAATCATCGCACCCTGCTCGAACGCATCGATCGCACTCAGCATCCGGCTCGCGCGCTTCGGCAGTCTGCCCTGGGACTGCATCCTGGGCGCTGAGATCGCGCAGGACTACAAGCCAAAGCCCGCCGTCTACCGCGCCTCGGCGGCAGCGCTACAGCTTGAGCCCGCCCAGGTGCTGATGGTCGCAGCCCACAACGGGGACCTCGCCGCCGCCCGCGCCGAGGGCTTCGCGACCGCCTTCGTCCCGCGCCTAACCGAGCACGGACCCAAGCAGTCGAGCGACCTCGAGCCGAGCGAGGACTGGGACATCGTGGCCGCCGATTTCGTCGATCTCGCGGCGCGGCTGACCGGCCCCTGACACCGCGCCCCATCAACACAGGCAGGCGCCCTCAGCGTCAGACGAGTTCCTTCAGCGCCTCAACATGGCCAACGCCGAGGCCACAACAGGTCCCGATCACCTGAACACCACGCTCGAGCCAGCCCTTGGCGTGATGCGCGTGGCGATCCACCGGCATCCGGTCGCCATAGATCTTCTTCCCGTCCTCCCAGCGCGAGGAATGGGCATAGACGCCGACGGGCCCGGACCAGCGTTCCTGCACCACGTCGAGGCAGGCATCCACATCCTCGACTTCCGTGTGCATGATGCTGAGGAGCGGCACGCCACGCCCGTCGAGCGCCGCGATCGCATCGGCGAGCGCGCCGCCCCGCAGAAGCCGCATGCCGCCCGCGCCATCCGCCTCGCAAGAGAGGCCGACCCAGACCGGCAGGCCCGTGGTCTGCGCCGCCTCCAGCACGACCAGCATGCTCTCGATATCGACCATCATCTCGAGCATCAGCAGGTCCACCCCTGCCGACGCCATGATCGCCGCCATTTCCGCCGTGCTCTCGCGCAGGTCCTCCGGCGCCGACCAGTCCCCGACCCAGGACCAGTACGAGATCCCGCCCGCGACCAGCACATCCCCCCGGCCCGATCGCTCCCGCGCCGCGATCGCGAGTGCGACACCCTCGCGATTATAGGCCTCGAACCGTTCCTCCTCGCCGGCCGCACGCAGCGCCTGGCGATGCGTGGCAAAGGTGTTGGCGATCACGATCTCGGCGCCTGCGCGGATGTAATCCTCGTGCACCGCCTGCAGGACCTCGGGATCGCTCAGCGCTCCGCCGCCGTTCCACGCATTCTCAAGCTGCGGCACGCCCCGCCGCTCGATCTCGGTGCCGGTGGCGCCGTCGATCAAGATCCGCTCGCCCCGCGCGATCCGCGCCATGAAACGCTCGTACCGGCTCATGCTTGCCCTCCTCGGCTCAACGCCCGGCGATCAAGCCTCGCCCGGTGGCTTCGGGACAATGCGGCCCAGCGTCCGCCCGCCGAGGACGTGGACATGGTAATGATAGACCTCCTGCACCCCGTCCTCGCCTGCGTTCGAGATCGTGCGGAAACCGCTGCCGCCCGCACTCCCGGCAACCTCCTTCTCCCGCGCCACCTGCGCCACGGCCCGGGCGAAATCCGCCAGCTCCGCATCCGAGGCCCGCATCCCGAAATCATCGGCATTCACATAGGCGCCCTTGGGGATCACCAGCACATGGCACGGCGCCTTGGGGTTGATGTCCTCGAAGGCCAGGCAATGCTCGGTCTCCAGCACTTTCGAGCACGGGATCTCGCCCCGCAGGATCTTCGCGAAGATGTTCTCGGGATCGTAGTCGTAAGCCATGGGCACCTCCGCGTGATCGGCGTTTCTCGGACGGGGTCGCGCACCCCGCTCCGGCGCTCATCACGGCTCGACGCGGTGAAGGCAAGCCCTTTCGCGCGTGCACAGCCCCCCCTCCGCCTTGGCCCGCCGGGGCCCACGCGCTATCGTCCTCGTAGAGCAGCAGGAGAATGCGGAGGAGGCTCGGCGCGCCATGACCACGACCACCCGCGAGATCGCCTATGTCACCACCACCCGGGTCCATTGCGACGGCCAAGGCGGCGCCCTCGGCCACCCCCGCATCTACCTCCAGATCGGCGCCAAGGGCTTTGTAGATTGCGGCTACTGCGACAAACGCTTCATCCTAAAGGACAGCCCGGCCGCCCCGAACCAGTGATCCAACCGATACGACGAAGCCGAACGGGTCCGCTTCGAGCCCTTTCTCCCAATTTCCCGCAGAACCGCGAACGGCCGCTTCGTCTCCCCTCCGGCGCGTCAGAAACCTCACAAAACTCGGGGTGGTTTTGGTAAGGATTTGTGAGCGAGGGGAGATCTGCAGTTTCAACGCTCGGCGGCTCATGGTCAGTAAGGACCGTTTTTGGAGTTAGTCGATTCTAGGTTGATCATATGCAGGGCGATATCGGATTGACGTCAGGTGCGATTTCTGTCCCAATTTTCAGAACGATTTTTTCTTAATTTGGAGACAACGTCATGCGCTTCGCACGCTCGGCCTTGATGGCCACCGCTGCAGCCGTGATCGGTCAGCCCGCCACGGCCGTGGTTATCGCATCGGGCAGCTTCAATCCGCCGGATGTCGAAACCGCTGCGACAACGTCCAATGTGCAGGTCGGCGGAGCATCCGGCTCATCCGACAACGGTTCGCTCGAGATCAACGGAGGGAGCTTTGTCAGGACGGTCAATCCCTCGCCCTTCGGCAACATCGCACAGGGAGCCGGTTCGACGGGCGCGGTGACCGTAACGGGAAGCGGCTCCGAATGGCGCCTTGAAGGCCGCGATCCGGAAGGATTCGGCGCCTTTCTGACGATCGGAAGGAACGGCACCGGAACGCTCGATATCGAGAACGGCGGCCGCGTGACCGTGAGCGACCTCGACGGTCTCTCGAACCGTCCCGCGAACGACGACTATGCCGGATTCCAGGTTGGGCGGAATGCGGGCAGCGCGGGCACGGTAAATATCACAGGTGCCGGTTCGGAGCTTTTGATCGACAGCGCGTTCGGCACCGGCTTCATCGGGCGCCGCGAAACCGGAACCATGAACATCATGAACGGGGGGCAGCTGACATTCTCGGGCATCAACACCGACCTGAATGTCGCAAGCGATCTTGGATCTACAACCACAGCTCGCGGCGAGCTGAACATTAGCAATGGCGGTCAGGCTCTAGGTGCCACCTTCATGGACATCGGAGGTCAGCCAGGCGCGGTAGGCACGGTGAACGTCGACGGATCAGGTTCGACAATTTCGCTCTCAGGAAGCTGCGTTGCCCCTTGCCCGGACACTTTCTCAAGTCTCGGCCAAGGGGCGTTCATGACCATCGGAGCGAATGAGGGCGTCGGCTTCGTGAACGTTACGAACGGTGGTGAAATCAGTATAGACTCTACAAGCTCGCCTGGCGCTGAGTTCCCAGGCTTCAATTTGGGAGGAAGCAGCATTCTCGGTCCCATGGGGTCAGGCACAATGACCGTTGATGGGCCGGGTTCCGCTGTGCGCGTGACGGGCGATCGCCCCTTCTTCTCCGTTGGGCGACTGGAGAACGGGGCCGGCGCATTGAACATCTTGAATGGTGGGCAGGTCACGTTGGCGGACACGGTCGCCAATGGGAATGGAAGTATCGGCTTTGTCGGAGACCGTCCCGGTGCCAACGGCAGGATTCTGATCGACGGCCCAGATTCGCTCATGGATGTCGGCAACTTCCTCGGCATCGGAGTCGATAGCCGCGATCCCGATGTTGATGCCGGGGACGGTTTGGTCACGGTAAGAAACGGCGGCACGCTAAAGGTCGACGACATCATCGTTGGCGCAGGCGGAACGATCAACGGCAGCGGGACCGTGATGGGCTCGACCACCACCAACACGACCCTGGTTCAGGATCGGGGCGTCGTCGATGTGGGCCTTTCTATCGGTGCGCTTTCCTTCGATGGCGATCTGATCCTCGATGGCGGTACGCTGCGCCTGGAGGCATTCGGGCCGATGGATCTCGACCGTATCGACATTGCGGGAGATCTAGTCCTTCGTGGCGGGACGATCGAGGTTCTTCTGGGCTTCGAGCCGGACCCCAATGAACCCCTACAGTTCATCTTCACCGATGACGTGATCATCGAGAACGGAGGCGTCGATGCGATCGTCATCCTCGGACTTGCTGGTATCGACATACCGATTGGCAGCCTCGTGCAGATCGGACTGGGCGATGAGGTATTCGAAGCAGAGGTCAGCGCAGCGGTGCCTCTTCCCTCACCGCTCCTGCTGTTGCTGGGCAGCCTGACTGGGCTGGCCGCCGTTCGCGGATCAGCCAAGGTCGGAGCCACCGGATGAGACCCCGGGATTTGTTCGCGAGCATCCCGCTCATGCTGGGCGCCTGCGCAAGCGTGCCTGAGACCGCAGTTCCGATCGCCGACGAGGCAACGTTTCGCAGCCAGATCATCGGTCAGGATCTTGTCTACCCGAACGGCGAAACCATCGTGCTTCGCGAAGACGGAACGTTCGCCGGCAGTGTCGGCGGTCACACGCCGGTCGGCACATGGTCTTGGTTTGACGATCGCTTCTGCCCCGAAGTTATCATCGGCGACCGTGATTTCCCATACGAGTGCCAAGAGATGTTCCTGGACGGCGACGAGCTGACGATTGTCCGCGCTGATGGTTCGATCTCGTCCGAC
>JBCDFC010000218.1:0-8469 GCA_039178805.1 Pseudomonadota bacterium
CCCGAAACCCAAGCGCGATGGATGGCCGAGAGATCGCGCCCAAGCTCCGCCGCCTTGTCGAGAAGCACCTTCAAAAAGTCCGGCGTTCCGATGAACGCCGTCGCTCCTCCATCCGCCGCGAGGGCGACCTGCGCCTCGGTATTGCCGACACCACCGGGGAGCACCGCGGCGCCCACGGCTCGGGCCCCGGATGACAGCATCGCACCGGCCGGGACCAGGTGATAGCTGAACCCGTTCAGGACGCGGTCGCCTCTCCTGATCCCCGCCGCGAAGAGCGCCCGACCGAAGCGCCACCAATCCGGTTCGGAGGATCGCCCCGGCTCATAGATCGGTCCTGGAGACTGGAAGATCTCGTCGAACTCGCTGGCCGCGCGCCCCGACAGACCGCCAAAGGGTGGGTCGGTGCGTTGCAGCTCGATCAGATCCGACTTCCTCAGCACCGGTAGTGCGGCGAGCGCGGTCCTGTCGGTGATAGCATCGATATTGGCGCCGGCGAGACGCTCGCGGAGCGCAGGCGCTGTCGTCGTGGCGAGCTGCGCGCGCAGATGCTCAAACTGAGACGTCTCCCGTTCGTCCGGATCGCGGGTCTCGAGGCGGTCGAAATGGTCGGTCATGCGCTCCCCTTGCCGTTATTGCTCTCCGGCATTTGGGTAGCTTAGATCGGCGGGCCGGCGGGCGGAACCGTCAACCGATGCGGGTCGCCGAGATGCCCAAACGCGCTATCCCGCGGGCGGCGCGCCGATCCGTCGTCCTTGGTGTCTCGCTCAGCCGAGGGTGTCGGCCACCCTCTTGCCGAGGCCGGTCAAGGCGATCTCGCCGCTCGAGACTTCGACGAGGCCGAGCCGAATGAGGCTTTCGGCTGCTTCCCGGCAAGGCTGCTGAACCGCGCATGCGCACGGCCTTCGTAGCTTTGCCAAAACCCGCCGCTGCTCATCGCCCAACAAGCTCAACTCTGAGAAAACGCTGCCCATGCTCCCGATCCTGGTCCGTCGGTTCCACGCTCAACACGCTACGAGCGAAGTCGTTAACAGCCCATCTCGCAACTGCGGCAAATTCGCGGCATTCGGGGGTGATGTTGCGATGACGCCGCATGTTCGTGATTGAGGCTGCAGGTCTCGAAACACTTGTGATCACAAAGTGCCCAAACCGCCCCATTGCGACACAATCTGTTTTCACTGTCGGGGTTGGGCCAAACGCTGGTCCGAACGGATTTGATACCGCACAACTGCCCCGATGCCCGGCCTCTCAGCGTTCGTCTTGATCGTTGAAGCAGGGGCGTAGCGACCGATGCCCGCGGTTGTCAGCTTAGCCAGCGCTTGCGGCGGCGGTAGCTGCGTACGTCTCGGAAGGATTTGCGGCCTTCTTCGGCCATGCCGAGGTAGAATTCCTTAACGTCCGGGTTTTCGCGGAGCGCGTCGGCGGGGCCGTCCATCACGACACGGCCCGACTCGAGAATGTAGCCGTAATGGGCGTAGCGGAGGGCGACGTTGGTGTTCTGCTCAGCGAGGAGGAAGGTCACGCCCTCATTCTCATTGACCGAGCGGACGATCTCGAAGATCTGCTCGACAAGCTGAGGCGCTAGGCCCATGGAGGGCTCGTCCAAAAGGATCGTCTTGGGCCGGCTCATCAGGGCGCGACCGATGGCGGTCATCTGTTGCTCGCCGCCCGAGGTATAGCCCGATTGGGAGCGGCGCCGTTCCTTGAGCCGTGGGAAATAGCTGTAGACCATTTCGAGATCGTCGCTGACAGCGCCACGGCCATCGCGACGGGTATAGGCGCCGGTCAGCAGGTTCTCCTCGACGGTCAAGTGTTCGAAACAGTGGCGCCCCTCCATGACTTGGATGACGCCGCGTTTCACGAGGCCGGCTGGATCAAGCTCCGCCACAGGCTCGCCCTCGAACAGGATCTCGCCTTTCGTCACCTCGCCACGTTCGGAGCGCAGGAGGTTGGAGATCGCCTTGAGCGTTGTCGTCTTGCCCGCACCATTGCCGCCCAGAAGAGCCGTGATACCGCCTTTGCGAACATTGAGGCTGACGCCCTTCAGGACGAGGATCACGTGGTTGTAGATGACCTCGATATTGCGGACTTCGATCAGGTTGTCGGTCTGCGTACGGGCGGTATCGAGCATCGTGATCCCCTCATCCAGGTCGCGCGGCGGCGTTGTGGCTCAGGCGGCGTCCCGCAAGGGCTCGGCCTCTGCTGTGCGCTGCGCGACGGCTTCGGCTGCCTCGCGCTTCGCACGCTCCTCGCGTCCTTCGGCCGCCGTCTTGCGGGCGACGTGCCACGCCCAAACAAGGCCACCGAAGGCTGCGAGCTTGGCGATCGCGAGCAATGCACCGGCTTCCATCTCAGTCTCCTCATCAGTTCGCGGCTGGAAGTGCCGGGTCGTCAGTCCTTGCGGACGTACTTCACCCGGTCTTCGGTCTCACCGCGGAGAACCTTCATAAATTCCTCGCCGAACATCCCCCGGAGGGCGATCACGGCCGGAGCCAAGAACATCAGGATTACTGCAAATAGGCCTTCCATCGAGGTCTCCCAGGTTTTCGGTGCAGTGCCGGTTTCGGGTCCCCGGCGTCAAACCGCCGCCCTTCGATCCGAGGGGCGGCGGCGAGTTCAAGCTAGGATCGGATGCCGTTCGGCACCCAACCTCAGCAGTCGCGCGGCGTGATGCCGGCTTCCGCCGCATAGGCGGCGCTGTCCTCGGCGATCAGCGGATCGACGATGCTGCGATCGGAGGCGATGAAGTCGGTGATCAGCGACCACTCACCCTTCTCCGCATTCCATTGCTGGATCGCGCCAAGGCCCGGGGGGCCGTGATTGGCGCAGCTCACCGTGAAGGTCGGCATGAAGCCCGGCACACCCATCTCAGCGAGCGCGGCCTCGGTCATCTCGAGGTTCTCCATCCCGTCACGCATCATCGCCGGCGTGATGTCGGCGACGCCGTGCATTTCCTGCGCCTTCAGCACCGCCTGGTGGGCGAGCATGCCCGCAACGAGACCACGGTTGTAGAGGACGGTGCCGTGCTGATCGCCGGCGCCCGCCGAGAGGCCCTTATCGTAGACGTGCTTCTTCAGATCCTCGTAGATCGGATAGTCGTCGCCCACGCCGTGCAGCGTGATGGCCTTGTATCCGTTGGCCGCATCGCCGGCGGGCAGCACGTCATTCTCTGAGGCGGACCACCAGACGCCGATGAACTTGTCCATCGGGAAGCGGACCGAGGCGGCCTCCTTGATGGCGACCTGGTTCATCACGCCCCAGCCCCACATCATCACGTAGTCGGGCTTGTCGCGGCGGACCTGTAGCCATGTGGCCTTCTGCTCCTGCCCCGGATGGTCGACCGGGAGCAGCAGGAGCTCAAAGCCGTCACGCTCAGCCAGGATTTCGAGCGTGCGGATCGGCTCCTTGCCGTAGGCGGAGTTGTGGTAGACGAGCGCGATCTTCTTGCCCGAGAGATCGCCGCCCTCTTCGGAGGCGATGTACTTCGTGATGATCGAGGCTGCGTCCCAGTAGGTGCCCGGGTAGTTGAACACCCATTCGAACACCTTGCCGTTGGCGGCGGAGGTCCGGCCGTAGCCCATCGAGTGGATCGGGATCTGATCGGCCGAGGCCTTCGGGATGAGCTGATAAGTGATGCCCGTCGAGTAGGGCTGGTAGACGAGCGCCCCCTCGCCCTTGGTCGACTCGTAGCACTCCACGCCCTTGGTCGTGTTGTACTCGGTCTCGCAGGGCAGCACGCGCGCCTTCACGCCGCCGATGCCGCCATCGCGCTCGTTGACCATGGTGAAGTAGTCGGCATAGCCGTCGGCCAGCGGGATGCCGTTCGGTGCGTAGGGCCCCGTGCGATAGTCGAGTGACGGGAAGACGAGATCGGCCGACGCCGCGCCCCCCATCATCGCCATAGCGGCGGCTGCCAGTGCGATTTTTTTCATGTCGTTCTCTCCCTGCAGTTTGTTGTCCCGTAAGGCGTTTGGTGCGCTCAGTCTAATGCGGAAAAGGCCATAGACGCAGTTTCTCTTTCAATGTGCGCCAGAGAGCCGCCATACCGTGCGGCTCTTTGATTAGGAAGAAGATGATGAGCGTGCCGATCAACATAATCTGGACATGCGCCGCGATATCCGTCGGCCAGCCGAAGGTGTCGACGAAAACGATCTTGATGAAGACCGGGAAGAGCACGAGGAACGCCGCGCCCATGAAGGAGCCGAAGATCGAGCCGAGCCCGCCGAGGATGACCATGAAGAGCACCTCGAAGGAGATGTCGATCGAGAAGGCCTCCGTGCCTTCCGCAGCGCCCTTCCAGATCGCGAAGTAAAGCGCACCGGCCATACCGATGTAGAAGGAGGAGACCGCAAAGGCCGAGAGTTTGGTCAGAAGTGGATTCACCCCGATAATCTCGGCGGCGATGTCCATGTCGCGGATCGCCATCCAGGATCGTCCGATCCGCCCGCGCACGAGGTTTCGTCCGATCCAACCGAAGACGAAGACGAAGACCAGGCAGAAAAGATATGTGGCCCAGGGGTCGGTGTTCGGCCCAGTGACAAGCACGCCCAAAAACTCCCGCTCGGGCGCCGTGATCTGCCCGGTGGCGGAGTAGTTGTAGAACCAGCCGACCTTGTTGAAGAGCCAGATCAGGAAGAATTGCGCGGCAAGTGTCGCGACGGCGAGGTAGAAGCCTTTGATGCGCAGCGACGGCAGGCCGAAGATGATGCCGACGATCGCTGTGCAGAGCCCCGACAGGATGATCACCAGCGGCATCGGGATCTCGGGTATGCCGGTCATGATCTTGTAGGCGGCATAGGCCCCACAGGCCATGAAGGCGCCGGTACCGAGCGAGACGAGGCCGCAGTACCCCGTCAGGATATTGAGCCCTAGTGCCGCCATCGAGAACACGAGGAACGGCAGGAAAATCGACTGCTCCCAGTAATCATTGATCAGGAGCGGCACGATCAGGAACGCCACCGCCATCAACACCCAAAAACGCCAGAAGTCGAAGGCGATTGGGAAGGTGGCCTGATCGCCGGCATAGGACGTTTTGAACTCGCCTGCCTCACGATAGAACATCAGCGGTTCCTTCCTGTACTAGCCGCGTGGCCATTGTATCCGCGTTGGTCCGGCAACATATCTTTCCGAGAAGATATGCGACGGAAGGGCGCAGCTTCCGTCTGGGAGAGGGGAGAATCCATGTCAGTGGCTGCCGAGCTGTCGAAACTCGAAGCGATGCACAAAGACGGCACGATCACCGACGAAGAATTCGTTCTCGCCAAGCGCAAGGTGCTGCAAGGCCTGCCAGGCGTGAAAGACCCGCAGAACCCATTCTCTAGCTGGCGGTTCATTACCCTCGCAGTGATCGCTGTCGGGGCTCTAGGTATCCTCGCCTGGTGGCAGCTCGGCATCGAGCCTGAGCCCGATCCAGCATTGACCATGACTGCCATCGCTGTGGTCTTCTTCGCCATCCTGTTCGCCCGTCCCCTGGCCTGGTTTGGCTGGGGTTGGGGCTGGGGGCCAAGCCTTGGCGGAGGGGCGGATGACGAACTGATCCCGCTCGCCGCCGTCATAGCCGTTGGCGCCGTCGCCCTGGCCGGTGGCGCGTTCCTGATCGGGCTTCCCCTCATCGCCCTCGGCCTCGGAGCCATCGCCGTCATCGGGGCCGTCATGTGGTGCTGGGACCAGCTCTTCGGCGACTGAGCAGTCATCGCTTTGCCCTCGCCTGAGGCTTTTTCAGGTAGTTCTTGACCTGATCGCGCGTCACTTTGAGCGTGGCCTTATCGGCGGCCCTGCGCATCCGTTCGGGTTCGGCCGCCAAGTTCCGTGCAATGACGAAGCCGATGGCTGCATCGTACCGGTTGCCGCCCATGGATCGGAGCTGCCGGCACAGAAGCGTCAGCGCCGAGAACTCGTCGACCCGTGGCGTGATACCGATCTCGCGGCGCATCAGGAGATAGGTGCCGATGCGGAAGCGGATATCGGCAAACATGGGCGCTCCGGATCGTGGCAGGGCGATGGTGGTCATTTGTAGGCCCCCCAGACCGCGGCGTCGCCCGGAAAGTCGTCGCCCTGGGGCTTCACGATGCAGAAGCGGTGGCCTGTGGGGGCTTCCATCACGATCCAGCCCTTAAGTCGGTCGATCTCGGTCGCCCCGAGGGCTGTCAGCCGTGCAGCCTCCGCCTCCTGATCGTCGGTCTCGATATCGAGATGGATCCGGCTTTCATGGCTCACGCTCTGCAAGAGCACGCGGGGATAGCCCTGGTGGTCGGCGAGCACCGCGTACTTCCCATCGTCATCGACTGCCCCCGACACGCCAAGGGCCTGCGCCCAGAATTCCGTTGCAGGGCCGAGGTCCTCGGCCTGGCAGTCGATCACGATGACGCCGAGGCGGGAACGATGGGTCATAGCAGCGCCCACCCGGTACGCGGCCGCATCAGTCGGGTGCAGGCGAGCGCGACGATCCCGCTCAGCACCGCAGCGGCGCGTTCCCCGCCGGGCAGCAGGCTCGCTTCCGGCTCACGCCCAGGCCCGACAGCCGCCATCGTAAAGGTCCAGAAGGCGAAAAGGACGAGGAGCACGCGGGTAAGGCGAAAGCTCCGCGCCAAGCGAACGAACCATTCCGGATGGCCGATCACCCGCTCGACCGCTTGGCGCTTCAGCACCATCGCCCCTGCGAGAAGCATCGCCGCACCGAGGATCATCAGCCCAGCGAAGGTCGGAGGCCAGGAGCCCGTCTGCCCACCGACCTCGGCCAGCGCCGAAACCCCGCCGTAGAAGGCGATGTGCGCGGCAAGGACAATCGCCGTCACGAGATGGACCCGCCCATCGCCCATCAAACCCTCTCGATGATCTTCTCGCCGAAGAGGCCCTGCGGACGGAACAGCAGGAACAGGAGCGCCAGCATATAGGCGAACCAGTTTTCAGTCGCGCCGCCGATGGAGGGGCCGACATAGATCTCGAAGATCTTCTCGCCGACGCCGATGATCAGCCCGCCCAGGATAGCACCCGGGATCGAGGTGAAGCCGCCCAGCATCAGCACCGGCAACGCCTTGAGCGCGATGAGCGAGAGCGAGAACTGCACGCCCGATTTCGCCCCCCACATGATGCCGGCAACAAGCGCCACGAGCCCCGCGATGGACCAGACGATCCACCAGATCGTCTCAAGGCTGATACCGACGCTCAGCGCCGCCTGATGGTCGTCCGCCACCGCCCGCAGCGCCCGGCCCATCTTGGTGTACTGGCTGAACAGCATCAGCGACCCGACGAGGACGATGGCGACGATGGCGGCCGCGATCTCGATCTTCTCGACGAACATGCCCGTGAGGTCGATGATCGTGTCCGAGGGGCCGGAGGGCAGCCCAACGTCAAGTGTCTTGACGTTGGCGCCCCACATGAGGTCGCCAAGCCCCTCGAGCACGAAGGCAAGCCCGATGGTGGCCATGAAGAGCATGATGCCCTCCTGGTTCACGAGCGGGCGCAGGACGACGCGCACCACGACCCAAGCGAGAAGGATCATCACGCAGAGGCTGAAGATGATCGCGAGCACGGTGTGGATCCCGTTGCCCCAGTGATGCACCTCGGTCCCGAGTAGCCAGTTGATGAGATGCGCGAAAGGCACCTGCCCCGTCTGAAAACCGACGAGCGTGAGCCCCGCGAAAAGCGCCAAGACACCTTGGGCGAAGTTGAAGATGCCCGAGGACTTAAAGATCAGCACGAAGCCGAGGGCGACGAGGCTGTACATCACACCGGCAAGCAGCCCCGAGACGACCACCTCCCAAAAGAAGATGTCCGTCAGCATCCCATTGACAGCAAAGACCAAGAGCAACGCCACACTGATCCCAATCGCCAGCAGCGCCCCCGGCGAAAGATGCATCGCACCAACGCTGACCCCCTTCTTGGTCAGCTTGTCCATCAGGCTCGGCTGCGGTGTCACGTCAGTCATTGTGATTTCTCCTCAGCCCATCGAAGTCCGCACCGCCCAGCGCGGCCTCGCGCATCTCTCGGCGCGCCTCTGTGGCGCCGTTGGATCGCTCCCGACGTCTCCGAAGCCAGCCGAGAAGAATTGCCCCGCTGAGCGCACCAAATTGGGCCAGTCCCAGATTGTAGGAGAGATCGCGGGTCGAGCGGTAAAGCTGAGAGTTGGCATGATCTGCTGGCTGCAACGCACCGCTCGAAGGACTGCGCAACAGCGCTTCGTTTTCGTCGGCGATCTCGCGAACGTATATCGACGTCACCAACAGGGTGACGACAACGCCATAGCAGAATGCCTCGGCCCATTTCAGCGCATTCAGCGGCTGAGCATCAGTCATGGCTGACACCGAGGTAGGCGTCGATCACGGCTTGGTTGTTGCGGACCTCGTCGGGGGTGCCGTCGCCGATCTTTTGGCCGTAGTCGAGGACGACGACGCGGTCGGCGAGGTCCATGACGACGCCCATATCGTGCTCGATGAGTGCGATGGTGGTGCCAAACTCATCATTCACGTCCAG
>JBCDFC010000219.1:0-8468 GCA_039178805.1 Pseudomonadota bacterium
GAGCGGATGGGCGTCGACAAGACCGCCGAGATGGCGCTCGAGATGGCCTGGGACGGCGTCGACATGGTCTACATGTCCTTCGATATCGACTCGATCGATTGCGGTTTCGTGCCTGGCACTGGCTGGCCGGAGCCAGGCGGGTTCCTGCCGCGGGAGGCGCTGGCCCTCGCCTCCAAGGTCGCGGCAGAGGGGCTTTGCGGGATGGAACTGGTCGAGGTCAGCCCGCCCTATGACACTTCGGACATCACGGCGCTGATGGGCGTGCGCGTGATCGTGGATGTGCTGGGCGCGATGACGGCGGCCGGGGTGATGGGCAGCCACAAGGCGCATATCGACAAGCCGGTGAGCATTCCGGCGGGCGCGTTCAGCGGGCGGAGGTGGTCCAATGCCCCATGATCACCCGCATGTGCATGGCCACAACCACGCCCATAGCGACCATCTGCACAGCCACATGGTGCCACCTGACCTCGGCGATACGCTGCGGGCGCTGGCGGAACAGTTCGTGGCTGGGTTTCTCGCGGCCGGCGACAAGACCGCCTATCTGCGGCTCGCGGGCGTGCCTTTCGAGATCGAGGACAAGGCGGGCGGGCCGGCCCTGAAGCTCGTGGACGTTGCACTCAACACGAATTGGCAAGTCGGCACGGCAAGCCCGGGCTTCGCGAGCGAGGAGCTCAACTACCTTCCCTTCCCCGGCGACCTCGTGCAGGAGCGCACGCTGATGTCGTTCGTTTACGTCTCGCTCCGGCGGCGTGAAGAACGGGATTTGATGGCGTTTCTCGCTGCTCATACCGCTGCGGATGCGTAACGACGTGCGCCGTTAACCATACATTAAGATGTTGGGCTATAAGCAAAACGGCGAGCACACCGGGCAGGGTGGGCTCGCCGACATAAGATACGGTACACTGAGCAACGCGGGTTACAAACGCTTAGCTACCTTCGTGGTCCCCAGGTAGCCGCTCCCGTTACAAACACTCTCAACACACCCTTCTGGTGAGGGATGACCCTGAGTACCCGATACCTCGAATGCGGGCGAGATGTTTCTTACTCGATTGAAGATATGATGCATTTTAGCGATCATGGCGATCAACTCTGAGGCGAACGACTGACCCTAACGCTTAGTTTTATAAGGAGATTTCCCGATAGGGGTATCCCGAGCGGATTTGTTTCATTTTGGCACAAACCTGTCCCGTTAACCATTTCCATTTATCGCAATCCTCCACTTTTCTCGATGAAGTTGAGAATCTCATCAATTCCGACCTCATTCTTCATACAGCAGAAATAAAAGGGACGCTCACCGCGCATCCGGCGCGAATCGTTCTCCATAATGGTTAACGATGCTCCGACCGCCTCAGCGATGTCTGTCTTATTTATGATCAACAAGTCCGAGCGGGTGATGCCCGGTCCTCCCTTGCGCGGGATCTTGTCTCCGGCGCTTACATCGATGACGTAGAGGGTGAGATCGGCAAGCTCGGGCGAGAAAGTCGCCGATAGGTTGTCCCCGCCGCTCTCGATAAGCACGATTTCCAGATCAGGAAACGCCTCGACCAGCTCCGCCACCGCGGCGAGGTTGATCGACGCGTCCTCTCGGATTGCGGTATGCGGGCACCCGCCGGTCTCCACGCCGCGGATCCGTTCGAGCGGGAGGGCCTGGGCGCGCATCAGGAACTCCGCATCCTCGCGCGTGTAGATGTCGTTGGTGATGGCTGCGATCGAGTATCGGTCCCGCAACGCACGGCAGAGGGCGGCGGTGAGGGTAGTCTTGCCGGAGCCCACCGGCCCCCCGATGCCGATGCGGAGCGGGCCATGGGGGGAGCGGCGGCGGGAGGTCGTCGCGGCGTCTGGCTGGGTGTCGTCCGGTGTCATGTGCGGAAGAGCCTCGTCTCAAGCGTCTCGTGCCGCATGGCGGCGATGTCTGAACGAAAGCACGCGCTGCCATGGGCGTCGAGGGGGCGGTCGCGATGGCGGGCGGCAGCCTCCAGCGCCTCGGTGGCGGTGGCAGCGATCATCGGCAGCAGCGCTCGAAGCACGCGCTGACCCTCAGTCTGACCGAGGGGTACGAGACGGACTGCGGCGCTCACAAGGTTGGCTGCGAAAGCCTGGAGGGCCAGCGGTAGGAGGGCCGTGAGCGGGATCTCGGCCGCGCGCGCCGCCCGGCCCAATGCCACGGGATAGGGCGGTGCGGTTTCTGCCATGAGCGGGCCGTTCCAGGCATCGGCTGTGACGGCGGCGAAAGCGCGCCCTTGCGCCGTGCTCTCGAGCAGTCGCTCCGACGATGCCGCGAGCGCGCGGGCGCGCTCGACGACAGCCGGATCCTCGGGGGCCAACCACGCCTCGGCAATCAGCAGTGCTTCGCTTCGGCCCGAGCCGTGGATCAGGATATCCGTGAGCCAGCCTTCGAGCGCGGCAGCGTCCGCGATGTCCTCATCTGCAATCGCGCGTTCGAGCCCATGGCTGTAGGCGAAAGCCCCGGTCGGGTAGCCGGGGGAGAGCCAGGCATGGAGGAGCGCTGCCTCTCGTGGGCCGAGCGCTGCATCGCTAGGGGCAGCCATGTCAGCCAAGGCGGGCGGGGATGTGGGCGTTCGGGTCGTCATGGGCGGTGTGGCCGTGATGATGCCCGTGGGTGCGGCCATGGCCATAGGCACCGCCCTCGGGCGTGAAGGGCGCGTCGACCGGGGCGAGCCGCGCGCCGAGGCGAACCAGCATGTCTTCGAGCACATGATCGCGCCGGATCAGCAGGCGATCCCCGTCGACGGCGCAGGGTGTGTGTCGATTGCCGATATGCCAGGCGAGGCGAGCAAGCGGCGTACCGGCGGCGGCGCGTACCTCCGTCAACGCCTCGCGCGCAGGGTGGATCGCGATGGCCCGCCCATCCTCAAGCATCAGCACATCAGCCGCGCCAAGCTCCGCCGCTTCGGCGAGGTCGAGCAGCACCTGCTCGCCCGCATCGGTCGTGAGAACGGCGCGGCGGCGATAGCGGTCGTCATAGGCGAGGGTTACGCTGTCCGCAGGGGGCGGTGCCTCGGCGCCCGGACGGGTCTCTAGCGCTCTCAGCATCGCGGCCTCTCCCTCAGTTGCGGATCACGGGCCTCGGACTGACAAGCGCGATGCCGGCGAAGAGGATGCCGAGGGCAAGCCAAACCGTCCAGTCATGGCTTTCGCCGAGGACGAGGATACCCGAGAGGACGCCCGTCAGCGTGACGACATAGCCGATCTGGCTGGTGAAGACGGGCCCGCCGCGGCCGATGAGCCAGACATAGCCGAGATAGGCCCCGATGTTGAAAAGGGCCGTGGCGACGAGGGCGAGTTCCGCCCACGGATCCGCCGCCCCTGGGAACGGGATCACTCCCATCATGAGGGCGGGTGGGAGGAGCAGGAACGTGGCGGCGAGGAGGAGGCCGCAACCGGCCTCGAGCGGGCCGACCCCAGATAGCCGCCAGGACGCGATGACCACGTTCTCCCCAGCATAGCAAAGGGCGGAGATGAGCGGCAGTAGCATCCAGAACGCCTGCCCCCAGCCCGGAAGCGCCGCTTGAGGCCATACGAGAAGCACCATGGCGGCGAAGCCGAGCACGACGCCGGCTAAACGCTTCGGCTCCGCCCGCTCTAGCCCGAGGGGGAGTGCGAGCGCTACCGTGAGCATCGGGACAGTGGCAATCACGATGGTCTGGATGCCGACGGAGAGATGCCGGATCGACTCGAAGCTGAGCGTGGCCGGCAGCGCCGTGCCGAGGATCCCGCAGACCAGGTAGAAGGCGCAATGCGCGCGGGAGAGCGGCAGGCGACGCCGTGTGAGCCTGAGCGCCGCAACCGCGACGCAGGCCCCGATCACGGCCTGCCAGGCAGCGGCACCGAGCGCGTGAAAACCACCCGTCATCCCGATCTTGGCGAAGAGCGAGGAGAGACCCCAGGCCGTGCCGATGACTATGAGCGCGGCCCAGGGCATCAGGGTTTTGAGACGCGGGCGGCGGCGGCCTAGATCCGCCAACGCGCTCATATCGCCGCGCTCATACCGCCTCGGTCAGGAGTGGCCGGACATCGACACCGACCGAAAGCGTCTGCCCGCCCCCGCCGACGACGAGGCCGGAGACGGGGCTCACATCGGCGAAATCGCGGCCCCAGGCGAGGGTGATGTGGTCGAGCCCCGGCACGATGTCGTTGGTGGGATCGAAGTCGACCCAGGAGAAGACCGGGTCCCAGACCGCGACCCAAGCGTGGCTCGCATCCGCCCCCTCGAGCCGGGGCTGCCCGGCGGGCGGGATGGTGCGCAGGTAGCCAGAGACATAGCGTGCTGGCAGCCGGAAGGCGCGGAGTGCGGCCAGCATGACATGGGCGAAGTCCTGACAGACGCCGCGCTGCGCCTCGAAGCTGGCGCTTGGAAGCGTGTCGGCCTCGGTCGCGCCGGGCACGTATTCGAAATCTTTGTAGATCCGGCTGGTGAGGTCCATGGCGGCGGCGAGGAGCGGGCGGCTGGGTGTGAGGCTCTTCGCGGCATAGTCGATGATCGCATCATCCGCCTCGGTCATCGGGGAGGGGAAGGCGAATGGCGCGATCGAGGGTACCGGGGGCGCATTGCTGCGGCCGAGCGCCTGGTCGCGCACCTGCTCCCACGGCGCGCCCGCCTCGAAGATGAACTGCGAGGGGTCCTGCCGCTCCACCCGGCTGGTGGCCGTGATGGTGAGCGCGCTGTGCGGCCGCGTGACGGTCGCGATATGGGAGGTGTTGCCGAACATGTCCCGCTCGGGCGTCAGCGCATCCGTCCTGGGATCGATCTCGATCTTCGTCTCCAGCACCCGCTGCTCATCCGTCTGGCGCGGGGTCAGGCGCAGGAGATGCTGCGAGAACGCCGCGGCGCGGGCATAGCCATAGGTCGTCCTGTGGCGCACTTCGTAAAGCATCAGCGCCGCCTGCTGGTCTTCGGTCGCGGGGCGTTCGGTGCAGGCTCCGCCCGGGCACCATGCTGCAGGACGACCGGCATTTCGGAATGGGCGAAGAAGCCCCGGCCAATCAAGTCGGAAATCTCGGAGAGATCCTTGCGGCAGCGGGACATAAGCTCTCGCAGCTTGCGGCGCACATTGGCCTCGTCCGTCGCGGCAAGGGTGTCGGCATCGAGGAGGCGGAGTTCGGTCATGAGCGCGAGGGCGCAACGATGCTCGGGCCGGCGATAGGGCCCATCCTTGGGCAGGTCCGAAAGGACGCTTTCCAGCCGGTCGATTTGATAGGCGAGCGCGCGGGGGTTTGCCTCGTCCAACACCAGGAGATCGAGCACCGCAGCAGCGCGCGGCATCATCATATAACGGTTGCGGTAGGCGGAGCTCGAATCCGAGACGACGAGCCAGGCACGGAGGACGGACTCCTCATTCTCGCTCTCGGCCCCGGCGAGTTTGTCCGCCACACGCGCGACCTCGATCCCACGCTCGATCCGGCGACCCATCTCGAGGAAACGCCACGCGTAGTTGCGGGTCAGGTTCTCCTGCCCCGCGCCGGAGAAGGCGGCGAGGTTGCGCAGACCGTCCTCGATCAGGCGCATCAACTCCGCCGATTGGCGAAGATCGAGCCCTTCCTTCCAACGGGGGTCCGAGGAGAAGCGGTCGATGTAGCGCCAGCCTTCCTCCGAGATCGACATGCGCGCGCGCACAGCCCCGGAGCGGAGGGCGGTGAGGGTCGAGGCGATGCCGAAAGGTTCGGAGACATCGTTCACGAGCCGGCGCACGGCGTCGCGGAAAGCTTGGGGTGGGGAGAGGTCCGCACGCTCGGTCGCATGGGCCGAGACGATGCGGAGTAAGAGCTCAGGGTCCGCATCGATCCGGTTGCCGGAGAGATAGCGGCGGAGGCAGATGTTGAGGAGGCGAAGCGTCGCCTCCGCCCGCTCGGCGTTGCGGCCGAGCCAGAAGACCTCGTCCGCAACGCGGGAGAGGAGATCGCGCCCTGTTCGCCGGAGATGCCCAGTGGCGAGGCGATCAGCGAGCAGGCTGCGTGAGGGCTCGGACGGTTGGTCGTCGCGATTGGCGATGACCCAGACATCCTTGCCGAAACCAAGCGCGGGGATGTCGCCACCGGGCGTGAGTTCGGCAGCAACGCCGGCTGGGGCGACCGACCACTCCTCCCCCGTGAAGCACGCGAAGACGCGCATGATCCAGGGCGCTGACGCAACGCGCCCATCGCGAAGGACCGGCGTCTCGGCAAGCGGCGGGGTTGCGAGCGCAATATGCGCCTCGCCTCGGCGCGCGAGGAAGGTTCTGAGCGCCTCGGGCTCCTCCGGCACCGGAGGGTCGCTCGGATGGCGCCGATGGTTGAGCGGCTCGATCCGCCATGCGCCGCCATCAGCGCCACGAAGTTCCTCCTGCGCCGCGGGGTCGCCGAGCCAGAGGCAGGGCGCATCGGCCATCAGCAGATCCTCGCCCAAAAGGGTCTGCGCCATGGCATGGGCGAAGGGCGCGAGAGCGCGATGGGCGAAGACGGAGGAGCCGGCGGCGTTGCCGAGGGCGAGGGAGCCCGACCGGACCGCAACGCTTAGCGCAGGCGCCCCGGGTGCTGCGGTGCGCTGGCGATGGAGAGCGTCCACCGCACGATCGGGCACGCCGCGCAGCATCACGTCGATCTTCTTCAGCCCGTCGAGCGTTTTCACGAAGGCCGCACCATCGCGGACGGTCACATCCCCCGGCTCGACCAAGGCGGCATTGAGGTACCGGGCGAGATAGGCGTGGGAGAAGAAGCGCGGGTCCCGCTCCCCCCCGGTCAGGAGCGCGAGGCGCCCCTCCCACCCTGTCAGGCTGTCGAGAAGTTCCTGAAAGCGGGCGAAATGGGATGCGACGCGGCGAACGCCGAGATCGACGAAGGGCTCGGCAAAGCTTTGGGAGGTGGCGATGCGGTTCGCGATGAGCCAGCCATCGCCGAGCGGGGCGTCCAGCCGGTCGGCCAGCATCACCCAGTCCCCTGCAGCGGTGCGGGCGATATCAGCCTCGTAGACATAAGTGTACCGGGCAGGGGGCTGCTCCCAGCCCGCGCAATGCGTGGCGAAAGCGTCGGAGCCGTAGACGATGCCGGGGGGCAGCACACCCTCGGACAGCAGGCGGCCGCCGCGACCTCGCCCTGCGCTGTAGACATCGCGGAGCGCTGCCTCTGCCAGGCGGGCGCGTTGGATCACCCCGGCCTCGACCACTGCCCAGTCCTCGGCCGAAAGGACGACTGGCAGAGGATCGGCGGCGGTAGAGGCGGAGAGATTGGCGAAGGCGATGCCGCTCTCCGCCCGTGCGCGCTCCAGATCGCGGGCAGTGGCGGCGAGGCCTTCGGGCCCTGCGGCGCCCATCCAGTCGAAGAGCCCCTGCCAGGCCGGGCGCACGCCGCCATCGGCGGCCACGGCTTCGTTATGCACGCCGCCCTTGGTGGGCAGCGTGAGCCAACGTTCCGCCGCGCTGATCGGGCCCGAGAGCACCATGCCTTAACGTCTCCAGCAGCCGGACCTTTCCCGGCGGCACTAATCTCGCCGGGGATCGACGCCCAAACAGCGCCCACTCCCCACCCCGCGGGGCTCAGGCCTGCCGGCGCAGGTCGAGCGTTAGCGGAAAATCTGGGCTCATCTGCGGCCTGCGCGGCTGATAAGCGCCCGGATTGTGGCCCATGGCCTGGAACCGCGCCATGCGCCGCCCCTCGGCCTCGAGGTCGTTCACCGGCTGCGTCTCGAAGCTGCGCCCGCCGGGGTGCGCCACATGGTAGACGCAGCCGCCAACCGACCGCTGCGACCATGTATCGTAAAGATCGAAGGTCAAGGGCGCATGAACTCCGATGGTGGGGTGAAGGCTCTGCGTCGGCTGCCAGGCGCGGAAGCGGATGCCGGCCACCGCCACGTCGCGCCGGTCGGTGGGGCTGAGCGGCACCTCGTAGCCGTTGCACGAGATCACATAGCGATCGGAAAGCTCCCCGGTCACCTTGAGCTGGACCCGCTCGAGCGAGCTGTCGACATAGCGCGCGGTGCCGCCGATGGACCCGGTCTCGCCGAGCACGTTCCAGGGCTCGACCGCGGCGCGCAGTTCGAGCGTGACATCGCCGTAGCGGACATCGCCGAGGAGCGGGAACCGGAACTCGAACTGGGCGCGGAACCATTCGGGGTCGAACTCGAAGCCGAGGCTCTGTTCCAAGTCGCGCAGCACGTCGAGGAAATCGGCCCAGACGAAATGGGGCAGCATGAAACGGTCGTGCAGGCGCGTACCCCAGTGGATCGGCGCGCCCCGCCGAGGCTCGCGCCAGAACCAGGCGATGAGCGCGCGCAGGACGAGGGATTGCGCCATGGCCATGCGCGGATGGGGCGGCATCTCGAAGGCGCGGAACTCGACAAGTCCCAGGCGACCGGTGGGCCCGTCGGGGGAGTAGAGCTTGTCGATGCAGATCTCGGCGCGATGGGTGTTGCCGGTAAGATCCGTCAGGATGTCGCGGAAGATGCGGTCGACGAGCCAGGGGGGCGGGCTGTCGCC
>JBCDFC010000220.1:0-8447 GCA_039178805.1 Pseudomonadota bacterium
AGCCGCCACCATTCGCGCAGGAGCCCATGGAGATCACGTAGCGTGGCTCCGGCATCTGGTCGTAGACCTTGCGCAGCGCGGGGGCCATCTTGTTGGTGAGCGTCCCCGCCACGATCATCACATCCGACTGTCGCGGGCTCGCACGGGGGGCGATCCCGAAACGCTCGGCGTCATAGCGCGGCATCGAGGTCTGCATCATCTCCACGGCGCAGCAGGCGAGCCCGAAGGTCATCCACATGAGCGAGCCCGTGCGCGCCCAGTTGATCAGGTCGTCGGCCGAGGTCAGCAGAAAGCCCTTATCGGCCAGCTCAGCCGAGAGGCCCTTGGTCAGAAGTTCGCGATCAGGTCCGGCAGTGTAAGCTAGCGCAGCCGAGCGGCTGGTGGCTGGCGTTACTCCCATTCGAGAGCTCCCTTTTTCCACTCATAGGCAAAGCCGACCGTGAGCACGGTCAGGAACAGCATCATCGACCAGAAGGCGAGGTCCGACAGGCCGCCAAAGGCCGCGGCCCAGGGGAACAGGAACGCGATCTCGAGGTCGAAGATGATGAAGAGGATGCAGACGAGGTAGAAGCGCACATCGAACTTCATCCGCGCATCATCGAAGGCGTTGAACCCGCACTCATAGGCCGAAACTTTCTCGGCATCCGGGCTCCGCCGCGCCAGCACCCAGGCCGCGATCAAAAGCACCAGGCCAAGCCCGATCGCCACGCCCAAGAAGACGATGATCGGAAGGTATTCCATGAGCAGCGCGTCCACTCGCCGCCTCCTTCGCTGCTGATCGCGCCAACCGCGCCACCAGGTCCTCGGTAAGGCCCCGCCGCCAACGGTTCAACGCGACGCGTTCTCACCCGCACCACTATCGCGCAATCGAGAGGCCCGCGGAAGGCGTTTCCCCGTGAAATCCAGCGTCAGCCGCCCCGCCTACTGCGTGACACCCGTCTCGCATACCGGAGAAACCGCAAAGAAATCCTCAGGCAGCCACAAGGCGTTGGACATATGGGCGTTCCACGGCTCGTCACTCTGATGAAAGTTGTGGAACTCCATCACGATGTTCCCCGCCTCGGAAAGCTCAGCGGCAAATCCCTGATGCACCGAGCTGATCAGTATGTTCCCGTTGGGCAGCCTTTGATGGAGACCCTGGGAGCCGTTTCTGAACGAGAAAGACCCGTCCCCCGCCTCCGGCCCGGCAAAGCGCGTCTCCACCTCGCCCGTCACGGGATCGATGATCACGATGCGCGACGTCCCGAAACCGGTGTTGTTGTCATAGACCGAGATCCGCCCATCGGGCAGGTAATCCGGATCATGCTGCTTCGACCAAGGCCCACGCTGAAACCATTTGAGCTCCAGCGAAAGCGGATCGATCACCGCCACCATGTTGACGCTCTTCAGGCTGACGAGCAGATCACCGGCATCGAACATCGGAAACGCGGCAGCATCGCGCTGTGAAAGCTCCTCGACATCGTTGGGATGATAGCGATCGATCGGCGGCCTGTCGGGAAAGCCGATCTTGGTCGGATCGGGGAACGGCGCTTCTGGATCGGTATTGAAGAACGCGGCATCGGGACCCGCCACCTTCATCACATCCTCAATCGAGATCACCCGAAGCGTCTCACCCGTCTCCTCGGAAAGCTCCTCGATGAACTGGTGCGTGCCATAGGCGTTAGGCACCCCGCGCCAAACCAGGATCGTCCCCCGCCCTGTCCGCGACGCCAAGTGATGGTACGCGTCGTCCCGCGACCAAACCGGTGCGCCGCAGCGGTCGAGCCGCACGATCATATCGGCCCGGTCAAAGACCAGAACGACAGATCCATCGGGAAGCATCACGACCCCATGGGGATCGGGAAAGTTCGGTTGCGGCGACACGCCGAAATCCGCCGGCGTGGCAGCGATCCGGTTGATGAGCGTGCCGTCTTGGTCGAAGAGGCGAACGGTGTAGGTTCCAGCAGCCCGATCATACCCCGTGAACGCATAATAGCCGTCCAGCTGGCTCTCGGGCAGATGAACCGTGAACTCGTCTCGCGGTCGATTGGCCGGCGCCCTGCGACGAAACCGATGGGCATCGACATCCCCCGTTTCCCACAATGCGCGGCTTACATAGTAAATCTCGCGCAAGTCGGAGAACGGCCAAACCTTCAAGACGACAACGACGGCCCCGAGCGAAAATCCCACCATCCCGACAAGAAAGAAGGCAGCCACAAGCGACAATGTCACCTGGGATCGGTTCTCGGGCATTCGGGGCTCCAGTCGAAATCTGCTGCGGCGACTGGCGCGGTTGACGGGGCTCGAACCCGCGACCCCCGGCGTGACAGGCCGGTACTCTAACCAACTGAGCTACAACCGCATGGCCGCAGCGTCCGGATCAGGCTGGCGCGGTTGACGGGGCTCGAACCCGCGACCCCCGGCGTGACAGGCCGGTACTCTAACCAACTGAGCTACAACCGCTCGCCCGCAGGCCCGGTCGCCTGACGTGCGCGGGGTGTAGAACGCCGCCCCCGAACCCGTCAAGCGCCATCGCACCACTGTCCTGAATGCGGCCTCGCCGCATCACGGGCAGACCGGTGACGACGTGAAGTAGTCCTCGGGCAACCACTGCGCATTCGGCAGATGGGCGTTCCGCGTCGGATGCCCCGCCATCACGTTCTGAAACTCGAGCACCACCGCACCCGAAGGATCGACCTCCGCGGCAAAGCCCTGACCGGTCGAGACGATCAGATAGTTGCCGTTCGGCAGCCGCTCATGCTTGCCCTGCGCCTCCGTGTAGAAGGACAAGCTGCCGTCGCCCGCCGCGGGCCCGGCCAACACTGTCTCGATGGAGCCATCCTTCGGATCCACGATCACCACCCGCGACGTGCCCATATGCCGGTTGTTGTCGAAGACCGAGATCCGGCCATCGGGCAAGAAGTCAGGATCATGCTGCTTGGTCCAAGGCCCCCGTTGAGACCACTTGATGCGCCGCGCCACCGGATCGAGCACCGCGATCATGTCGCTCGACTTCAGACTGATCACCAAATCACCTGCCTCGAACATCGGGAAGGCCGCGGCCATCTCCGGGCGCAGCTCCTCCACATCGTTCGGGTGGAAGACATCGCCCCTACCGTCGCTGATCGCATCCTCGGGTGGCTGCGGGAACGCCGCCTCCGCATCGACATTGAAGAAGGCGGCAGCCTCCCCCTCCGCGCGAACGACATCTTCGATCGGCACGGTCCGCAGCGTCTCCCCGGTTTCCCAGGAAAGCTCGACCATGAACTGATGCATGCCATAGGCGCTCGGATCGCCAAGCCAGGTCCAGAAGCTGCCCCGCCCAGTGAGCTCGATGGAATGGTGATAGGCCCCTTCCCGCATCCAGACCCTCTCGCCACAGCGATCGATACGCCCCATCGTCGGCGCCTTGTCGAAATTCGTGAGGACCGAGCCGTCCGGCAGCATCTTTAAGCCATGGGGATCGGGAAAACCCCTGTCATCGGCGAGCCCGAGCACAGCGGGCGAGACGGGCACGCGATTGATGAGCTGGCCTTCGTCATCGAAGAGCCGCGCTGTGTATCCCTGCTCCTCAAGCTCGAAGCCCAGCATGACATAGTAGCCACCGGCGATGGCCTCGCGGTCATGGACCGTGAACATCTCCCGCGGCCGTCCAGGCTCAGGGATCGAGACGAAGCGGCCGAAGCGGTAGTCGAGCTCCCCCTTCACCAACGACTTCGTCAGCCGCCAGCCATGGACCAACTCCTCATAGGGCCAGAGCTTGTAATGGGCGACGGCCATGCCACCGGCGAAGACCGCGACGAGCACCAGAAAGACCGCCGCCATGATCGAGACAATCGCAGCGCCCCGGTTCTCACTCATCCTGAAGACCCCAGCCTGTTCGGTCCGGCATCCGCCGACGCAATCGCCGCGCGATCGGGACACCCCTTTCCGGCTGCGATGTGCCTAGGTGGAGTGCCGCGGCGAAGTCAAGCAACCGGAAAACCCGCGCCAAGCATGCCCTATCCCGGCGCTGCGCCCTCGCAAAAAGGCGCCTCGGTGAAATAGTCGTCCGGCATCTGCCGCGCATTCGGCAAGTGCCCGTTAAAGCGCCCGCCAGCCCTGAAGATGTTGTTGAACTCCATCAGCACATCGCCCTCCAGCGTCACTTCCGCAGCAAGCCCCTGATGCGGAGAGACAACGAGGAAATTGCCGTTGGAGAGGACCGAGTGCTTTCCCTGGGTGCCCGTGGCGAAGGAGAACCTGCCATCCCCCACCCTCGGCCCTGCCAGATGCGTCTCGACAGCCCCCGTCGCGGGATCGATCAGCACGATCTGGGACGGGCCGGCCCCGAAATTGTTGTCGAAGACCGCGATCCGGCCATCAGGCATGAAGTCCGGGTCATGCTGCTTGGTCCAAGGCCCGCGCTGAAACCACTTCACGCGGCGCAGCTCCGGGTCGATCACGGCGATCATATCGGTCGTCTTCAAGCTTACGACCAGATCTCCGATCTCGAACATCGGAAAGGCCGGCGCCAACGCCGCCGTCAACTCCTCCACATCGTTCGGATGGAAAAGATCGCCGATGCCATCGCTCTTCGGGCTCGGCGGCGGCACCGGAAAGGGGCGCTCCGGATGGATGTTGAAGAAGGCGGCAAGCTCCCCTTCCGCGCGCAGCACATCCTCAAGCGGGATACTCCGCAGTGTCTCCCCGTTCTCGACCGCGATCTCTTCCATATACTGATAGACCCCATAGGCGCTGGGCACGCCCCGCCAGGTCCAGAAACTGTCACGAGGCGTCAGCTCGACCGAGTGATGGAACGCCTCTTCCCGCGCCCAAACCGTCTCGCCGCAGCGGTTCACCCGCACCAGCAGCTCCGCCCGGTCGAAGGCCAGGATCGCCGAGCCGTCGCGGAGCATCTGGAAGCCATGCGGGTCCGGAAACCCGTTGTCGTCGAGACCGAGCGCCGCGGGCGTCACGTCGACCCTGTTGATCAGCCCTCCCTCGGCATCGAAGAGCCGGACGGTATATCCGCCGATCTCCGCCTCGAAACCCAGAAAGGCGTAGTATCCCCCGGCAATCGCCGACGGATCGCGAACGGTGAACAGCTCCCGCGAGGCGCCTGCGGCGGGCGCCTTGCGGAAGCGCAGGAGGCTATAATCCTCGCCCTCCCTGATCGCGACCTTCACGGTCCGCCAACCATCGACGAGCTGCTGATAGGGCCAAGCCTGCCGATGCGCGATCGCGAACCCCAGAATGGCGCCCAAGAACAGCACCAGAAAGCATGCGCCAAGGACGGAAACGGCAGCAGCGGCGCGGTTCTCGCGACGGTCATCGCTCATGAACCGCAGCCGCCACCATGGGCGGGAACCGCAATGCCCCCCACCATCATGCTCCCCACCATCATGCTGTCCGAACGCCGGTCAACCGCGGCTCAACCACGGCCGAAGAGGCGCTGCCAGAAGCGCGGCCGCGGCGCCATCGGCACACCCGACGGCACCAGCCCCTCATGCTCGACGAAGAGGTCGATGCGATAGTCGCCAAGCTCGAGATCGCTCTTCAAGAGCAACGCCGCGTGCCGCTCTCTCAGCTGCGCCTGCACCGCATCCCGCACCAGAGGCCGCGCCAGCAAAAGCTTGTTCGGCACGAGCGCGACAGGCACCAGCCCGGCATCGGGCGTCATGTAGTCGAAAAGCCCCGAGATCACGCCCGTGAAGCAGGCGTTCAGCATATCGTCGAGCGCGCACAACCCATCGGGCCCGAGCGCCGCATCCGCCACCTGTAGATCGTTCAAGGTCGCAGCCCGCGTGTGGCTTCCGTCGACGGAGAAAAACCGCAACCCTTCAAGCCCCAGCGCCGCCTCGCGCCCGCGGATGGTGAGGCTGTCGACTTCATGCACCGTGACAGCGCGCCCCGGCAGCCATTCGCTCAGATGCTGCTCAAAGATCCGCCGGTCGCCCCGCCCCGATTGATCGATGTTCACCGATTGGTCGTCGAAGCAGTCGATCGCATGGAGCGCGTCGCCGTCCCGCGTCGCCATCGCGAGCGGCAGAAAGGACTTGCCGTGATGGATGCCGATCTCTGCAATGCCGCCCGGCACACCCTTCGCGCCCTGCCAGTCGATCAGCCCGGCCATGATCCACGCCGCCGTCGGCGACAGCCAGCCTTCGATGCCGTCAAGGGCTGCGAAATAGCGATCGAGAGGTGTTTCTCCGGCCCCGCTGCTTCCGGTCTCGGGCAATCCGCCGTCCATGCATCTCGCTCCCATGGCCGCTGCGGCCCACTGGCCGCCCCACTGGCCGCCCTAGTATTGGGCCGGGTCGTGGGCCGAACAATGGGCCGGGTGGTGGGCGGTGAGAGGCTCGAACTCCCGACATCCTCGGTGTAAACGAGGCGCTCTACCAACTGAGCTAACCGCCCGCCTAGCCGCTCGGCATCTAGGGCCCCGCGCCCCGTTCCGTCAACGCCGGACCGACCAACCCCGCCAAGTTGTAGCCTGGGGGAGGTGACACCGCGCGCCCGCGACATACGTGCAGGCCACACCCATTCAGCGCGGGAAGAAATCCATGAGCGATACCGAACAAACCCTTCCGAATCAGCCCGAAGGATACGAGCCGCCCAAGGTCTGGTCCGAAGCCGAACAGGGCGGCACCTGGTCCAACATCAACCGCCCGACCGCCGGCGCCCAGCACGAGCATGAACTGCCCGTCGGCCGCCACCCGCTTCAGCTCTACTCCCTCGGCACGCCGAACGGGGTCAAGGTCACGGTCATGCTCGAGGAGCTCCTCGCCCTCGGCCATACGGGCGCCGAATACGACGCCTGGCTCATCCGCATCGGCAATGGCGATCAGTTCGGCTCAGACTTCGTCGCCTCGAACCCGAACTCCAAGATCCCCACCCTCGTCGACCGCTCGGGCCTCGAGCCTGTGCGCGTCTTCGAAAGCGGCAGCATCCTCTTGCACCTTGCCGAGAAGTTCGGCGCCTTCCTCCCCGCCTCGGGCCCGGAACGGACCGAGACGTTGAACTGGCTCTTCTGGCAGATGGGCTCGGCCCCCTATCTCGGCGGTGGCTTCGGCCATTTCTACGCCTACGCCCCCTTCAAGATGCAGTACCCCATCGACCGGTTCGCGATGGAGGCGAAGCGTCAGATGGACGTGCTCGACCGGGAGCTTGCCACCAAACCTTTCATCGCCGGCGACGCCTACTCCATCGCCGACATCGCGATCTGGCCCTGGTACGGCAATCTCGCCCTGGGCCGCCTCTACAGCGCGGGCGAGTTCCTGGATGTCGCGAGCTACAAGCATGTGCTCGCCTGGGCCGAGAAGATCCTGGAGCGCCCGGCGGTACAGCGCGGCCGCATGGTCAACCGCCTCTCAGGGGAGCTTTCCGAGCAGCTCCACGAGCGTCACGAGGCGAGCGATTTCGAGACCAAGACCGCCGACAAGATCGCGGCGGAGTAAGCGTGACGCCCCCGCCCGCCTGTCCACCCCCCCGGGGGACTGACTGGCGGGGGCCCCACCCACCTGCTGTGCCAGCCTTTCGGCACGCGCCGCTCCCACATACGGCTCCACACACGGCCCAACACAGCATCCCACAGCAGTCTCAAAGCACGTCACGCAACGCGCACTGGGACGTCTGTCGGCTGTGCCACCACGCCCGCGGAGGGACCTTCGCGCGTAGCGCAGCAGGCACAGCCAGTGTGAACAGACCTTCAGGATCGCTCAGCGAGGGCGCCAAAAGCCGTGATGACCGTCACTGCCCAGGCTGACCGCCAACCGGCCAGTCACGCATAGTAAGTGCCGGTCCGACCGGAAAGGGTTCTACCGGCGCCCAAAAAAACCCGCCTCCTCGGAGACGGGTCCGGCGGGCGCAGCCGCTAGAGCGCCCTTCGATCTAACGTTCTCACGAGAACAGCGTCATTGCCGGGCCTGACCCAGCAATCGAGCGCCACCGGCCGTCGATGCTCGGGTCAAGCCCGAGCCTGACGTGAACACGTTAGGTAAGACAGTGACCTAGCGGTCCGACCGGAATGGAGCGAACGCGCACCCGTCATCCCCGGGCTTGACCCGGGGATCCAAAAAAGCCGCGAAATTCCAGTACCTTAGAGAAGTCTGCATTGCCGGAACAAATCCGGCAATGACGCAACCAGTTGTCTCGGTCAGTCCACTAGGCCCGTTCAGTGCGCGAAGGCCTGACTGCCCTCGTCCTCGGCCGCAGCGGGCGTGGGGTCGTTTGCCTCGAAGCAATCCTCGTCCCACTCGATCGCCTCAGGCTCCGACACCAGCGCCACTTTCAGCACTTCGGAGACGCTATCCACCGGGATCAGATCCAACCCTTCCTTAACATTGTCAGGGATTTCCGGCAGATCCTTCACGTTCTCTTTCGGGATCAGCACCGTCGTGATGCCGCCCCTCAGTGCTGCCAACAGCTTCTCTTTGAGGCCCCCGATCGGCAGCACATTGCCGCGCAGCGTCACCTCTCCGGTCATC
>JBCDFC010000221.1:0-8418 GCA_039178805.1 Pseudomonadota bacterium
CGACAAGATCCATGTGTTGAAGAACGGCCAGCAGATCGTCAGCCATCCAGGCAGCACGCTCTTCAAGCTTGAGAAACTGCTGAAACCACTTGGCAGAGAGCCACACTCCGTCATCGGCTCGTCGAATATCGGCGCGTCCATTGTGGGCGGCGTGTGCAACAACTCCGGCGGTTCGTTGACCCAGCGCGGCCCGGCCTACACTGAACTGGCACTCTATGCGCAGGTGGGGAGCGATGGCGTCCTGCGGCTCGTCAACCATCTTGGGATCGACTTGGGAGAGACGCCCGAGGACATCTTGGGCAGGCTTGAGAACGGCGACTTTACCGAAGCGGATATCAGCGAGGGCGTGGGGCGCGCGTCGGACGAGGGGTACGCCGCCAAGGTTCGCGATGTCACGGCGTCGACGCCTTCGCGTTACAACGCTGATCCGGATCGGCTGTTCGAGGCGTCTGGCTCCGCAGGTCGGTTGGTCGTGTTTGCGGTTCGTCTCGATACTTATCCAGCCATCACCGGAGAGCGCGTCTACTACATCGGCACGAACGATCCCAAGGATCTGACGGTCCTCCGCCGGCGCATGCTGACCGAATGCGACGAACTCCCGATTTGTGGGGAGTACGTGCACCAAACGCTGTTCGATCTCGCGCGAAAGTACAGCAAAGACACGCTGATGATGATCCACTGGTTCGGGACGGATCGCCTGCCGATGTTCTTTGCAATGAAGGACGCGATGGACGCTCGCCTAAACAAGGTGCCGTTCCTGCCGAGTAATCTGGTTGACCGCGTCATGCAGGCGCTCAGCTATCTGATTCCTGAGCCGTTGCCCAAGCGGATGCTCGAATGGCGCGAGCGCTATGAACATCACTTGATCTTGAAGGTGAACACTGGTGCCGCCGAAGCTTCGGAGGCAATACTCACGGACGTGCTCGGCAGTGATGCTTGGTTCGCATGCACCGAGGCTGAGGCGAAGAAAGCGATGCTTCATCGTTTTGCTGCGGCCGGCGCTGCCGTGCGGTACCGTGCGGTGAACGCGAGTAAAGTCGAAGACATCATCGCCTTGGATATCGCCCTGGCGCGCAATGACGAGAATTGGCTGGAGACGCTGCCCGAAGAAATCGAAAAAGACGTCATATCGAAGCTCTACTATGGTCACTTCTTCTGCTACGTCTTTCATCAAGATTATGTCGTGCGCAAAGGCGCTGATCCAAAAGCGATCAAGCATAAGATGTTGGCACTGCTAGACGAGCGCAACGCAGAGTATCCGGCGGAGCACAATGTCGGGCACCTGTACGAAGCGAAACCGACGCTCGCCAACTTCTACAAAGAGCTCGATCCGACCAACAGCTTCAACCCGGGGATCGGCAAGACATCGAAGCAACGCGTCCCGACCGCTTGACCGCCAGCGCGACCTCGCGACCAGCCCCGTCACTGCGGCCATCACGACAACACCACTAAGGGAAAGGCACCAGCAAATGGAGCACGCAGGACAATTCTACATCGATGGCGCATGGGTGGCACCGCGCTCGAGCCAGACGATCCCGGTCATCAATCCGGCGACGGAAGAGGCGGTGACGGAACTCGCGCTCGGCGGGGCCGAGGATGTCGATGCGGCGGTCGCTGCGGCGCGCAAGGCCTTTGAGACCTTCCAGGAGAGCACCAAGGGTGAGCGTCTGGATCTGCTGCGCGCGATCCTGTCGGAGTACAACAAGCGGTTCGAGGATCTGGCCCAGGCCATGTCGATCGAGATGGGCGCGCCCATCGTCTTCTCGCGCGAGAACCAGGTCTTCATCGGGCAAGCTCATCTCGAGGCCACGATCGAGGCCTTGGAGAGCTTTGAGTTCGAGAAGGTCATCGACCATGTCGTGGTCCGGCACGAGCCCGTGGGCGTGGCCGGCATGATCACGCCGTGGAACTGGCCGATGAACCAGATCGTCTGCAAGGTCGCCCCCGCGATTGCCGCCGGCTGCACGATGGTTTTGAAGCCGAGCGAGATCGCACCGCTTTCGGGGTTGTTGTTCGCCGAGGCTGTGCATGCCGCGGGCCTGCCGCCCGGTGTCTTCAATATGGTGAACGGCGATGGTCCGACCGTTGGCCAGGCGCTCGCGCAGCACCCGGATGTGGATGCCATGTCCTTCACCGGATCGACCCGCGCCGGCGTCGAAGTGGCGCGCAGCTCGGCTCCGACGGTGAAGCGCGTGATGCAGGAGCTGGGCGGCAAGTCCCCGAACGTGATCCTACCGGATGCGGATTTCGAGACGGCCGTCACGGGCGGCATGCAGGCGATGATCGACAACACGGGTCAGTCCTGCGACGCGCCGAGCCGGATGCTCGTCCCCGAGGATCGGATGGCGGAGGCGATGCAGCTCGCCGCCAAGCTCGCCGACGAGACCAAGATCGGCGATCCGATGGACGAGGCGACGGTCATGGGTCCGCTCGTCAGCCAGATCCAGTATGACCGGGTGCAGCATCTGATCGAGGTCGGGATCGCCGAGGGCGCCACGGTCGCCGCCGGCGGCCCGGGCCGGCCGGAAGGCCTCAATCGCGGCTACTTCGTGCGTCCCACGGTCTTCGGCAATGTCACGCCCGAGATGCGGGTCGCGCGGGAGGAGATCTTCGGCCCAGTGCTCTCGATCATCGGCTACAAGGACGAAACGGAAGCGGTCCGGATCGCCAACGACACCGTCTATGGCCTTGCGGGCTATGTGCAGGCTGGCTCGCATGAGGCGGCGGTGCGGGTGGCGAACCGGCTGCGTGTCGGCACCGTGACGATCAACGGGGCGGACTGGCACGCTCACGCGCCCTTCGGCGGCTACAAGCAGTCGGGCAATGGCCGGGAGTACGGTGCCTGGGCCATCCACGACTTCCTGGAGATCAAGGGCGTGGTCGGTGGCGCTGCCGCGTAGGGCAGAGCGAAGCCAAACCGCCTGAGAGCGACGTCATTGCCGGGCCCGACCCGGCAATCCAACCGGCTGGGTGTCATGCCCGGGCATGACCCCGTCACCCCGCACCTCGGCGAGACGCTCCCGGCTGTCTCACGCCACGCGGAGATATCCTGCGAGGCCAGTCTTCTGATGCTCGATGATATGGCAGTGGAATGCCCAGTCGCCTGGGTTGTCGGCGACGAGCGCGATATCCATCGCCTCCCCGCTCAGCAGCAGTGCCGTGTCGGTCCAGTTGCTTGGGATCTCACGCCGGTTGGACCGGATCGGGCGGAAGACGAGCCCGTGAAGATGGATCGGATGGTCGTTCGGGCTTTCGTTGCGAAGGCGCAGCACATAGCTCTGGCCAAGCTTTAGCGTCGCGAGCGGGCCCGTCGTCGTCTCGGCATCCCCCGGCCATGGCTTCCGATTGATCGACCAGAAAGTGTAGCCGAGCGTCCCGCAGAGCCCGTTGTTCGGCACAAGGTCCTCCGGCGACCAACCGAACACGAACTCCTCGAGAAGGGCGTTGTCGAGATCCGGCTCAGCGACCGGGTTAGCGGGGAGGGGGGCGATCTCGGCAAGGTCTCGCCCCGCATCCGCGCCCTCTGCCACAAGGCGCGCTAGGACCCGTGGCTGGCCCGGTCGGTCGGTCATCACGAGGAATTCGCGCCCCTCCTCCGCCGGCATCTTTATGGCGAGGTCCGCGCGTTGACCGGGCGCTAGGAAGAGCGGCGCGTCCTCTGTCGGCCATGGCAGGGCTTCGCGGAGCGGGTGACCATCCATCGCGATCACGCGGCCCTCGACGGCGTCGCCCCCCGCCTCCACCGGACGCAGGAAGATGCGATAGATCCTGGTCGGGTCAGTCGCTGCCAGGCGAAGACGCAGCAAGCCCCCGGCGGGTGCCGCGTAGCGCGGCTCGACTTCCCAATTGGCCGTCATCAGCGAGCCGAAGCTGCCCGCTCGCGCCGCACCTCGTGCCGTCCATTGCTGCTCCCGCGGCTGACCGTTGCCGTCGAGCCGGAAGTCACGGAGGTTCAGCGCGACCTCGCTGTCGAAGCCCGGATCCTCCGCCTCATCGACGATCAGGATCCCAGTGAGGCCCAGCGCCATCTGATCCATCGTCATGCAATGGGGATGATACCAAAAGGTCCCGGCATCCTCGGACGCGTAGGCGTAGCGGAAGGTCTCTCCCTGCCCGATCGGGAATTGCGTGAGATAGGGCACGCCATCCATCTCGTTCGGCAGTCGAATGCCGTGCCAATGCATGGCAGTATAGTCCGGCAGCGTGTTGGTCACATCGACCTCGTAGCGCGCGCCCTGAGCCGTGCGCAGCACCGGGGGCGGCGCGTCGGGCGAGAGGCTGACGAGGCCTTCGGTCATGCCGTCGAGAAGCGGGTAGCGTGCCGGCTGGATCCGCAGCTCGGGCACCGCGGCCAAGAGGGGGGCAGCCATCCCGCCGATGCCGAGGCTCGCACCGATGGCCGAGGTGCCAAGGAACTGACGGCGGGTGATCATCGATCTCTCCCATCGATCGGTTTTCGGCGCTGCGCATACACCGAAGTGGACGGCCTGCACAGATGCGGCGTTGAAGCAGGGTCGTCGGGACGCGACCGAAACCTGTCGCTCGACCGCTGGACAGCGGATGGGAGGGCTGCCTATCTCCACAAACAGAGACGGCAGGCGGGGCATGAGTCGCACGCTGCGCCTATCCGGGGCGACCCCGTTTCGCTGGGGGCCCTCACCCATCTGATGAACGGAGACTGGCATGCGCGACGCACGCAAGTTCTACATCAACGGAGCCTGGACGGCGCCGCTGGAAGGCCGCGACTTCGATGTTCTGAACCCGTCGACCGAGGAGGCTTTCGCTACGATCAGCCTTGGCGGTCAAGCCGATACCGACGCGGCGGTCGCCGCTGCCAAGGCAGCGTTCCCCGCCTGGTCGCACGCCCCGCGCGAGGAGCGGGCGGCCGCGCTTGAGCGTCTACTCGCCGCCTATGAGGCGCGGATCGAAGATATGGCACAGGCGATCAGCGAGGAGATGGGCGCGCCCATCGCGCTCGCGCGGGCCGCACAGGCTGCCGCGGGCTACGGGCACCTCCAGAACGCGATCAAGACGCTCAAGGAGTTCGAGTTCGAGTACATGCTGGGTGAGCACGCGCCCGGCAGCCGGATCCTGAAGGAGCCGATCGGCGTCTGCGGGCTGATCACGCCCTGGAACTGGCCGATGAACCAGGTGGTGCTGAAAGTCGCGCCCGCGCTCGCCGCCGGCTGCACCGTGGTGCTGAAGCCGTCCGAGGTGGCGCCGCTTTCCTCCTATCTCTTCGCAGAGATGGTCGATGCGGCCGGCCTGCCCGCCGGTGCCTTCAACCTGGTGAACGGAGACGGGCCGGGCGTCGGCTCGCAGCTTTCGGTGCATCCGGATGTGGATATGGTGAGCTTCACGGGTTCGACCCGCGCCGGCCGGGCCATCACCAAGGCCGCAGCGGATACGATCAAGCGCGTGACGCTGGAGCTTGGCGGGAAAGGCGCGAACGTGATCTACGCCGATGCGGATGAGAAGGCCGTGACCCGCGGCGCCCGCCACTGCTTCAACAACTCCGGACAGTCCTGTAACGCGCCGACCCGCATGCTGGTCGAGCGGTCCAAATATGACGAGGCGGTCGAGACCGCGGCGAAAGTCGCGACCGAGACCGAGGTGGCGCCCGCCGGTGTCGATGGCCGTCAGATCGGCCCCGTTGTCTCCGAAGCGCAATGGGAAAAGATCCAGGGCCTCATCCAGAAGGGCATCGACGAGGGCGCACGGCTGGTCGCAGGCGGCGTCGGCCGTCCAGACGGGCTCAACCGCGGCTACTTCGTTCGCCCGACGGTCTTTGCCGATGTCACGCCCGATATGACGATCTGGCGCGAAGAGATCTTTGGACCGGTCCTTGCGATCTCGGCCTTCGACGCAGAGGACGAGGCGCTGGAGCTTGCCAACGACACGGCCTATGGGCTCACGAACTACGTGCAGACCCAGGATCTGGAGAAGGCGCGGCGGGCGGCACGGTCCTTCCGGACGGGCATGGTCGAGATCAATGGCAAATCCCGCGGCCCCGGCGCACCCTTCGGCGGCTACCGCCAGTCCGGCAATGGGCGCGAGGGCGGGGTCTGGGGCCTCGAAGACTTCCTCGAAGTGAAGTCCGTTGGCGGCTGGGAATAACCCCAAGAAGACAAGGGCCGGCCCGGGCTATGCCGGCCCTTGCCCATCGCTGCTACATAGGCGCTGCGACACGGGTACTGCGACAAGACCGCTGCGACATGGGCGCAGCCGATAGCCGAGTTTTTTGATCAGTTTATGATTGCGAACTTCCGCAGGTTGGGCCAGGTTCCCATCTCTGCCTAGCCACATGTCCATCGTGCAGCCGCGGCACTCCAAGTCTGCGAGCATGCCATGAGCGACTGTCTTACCCGACTACTCCACATGCACGATCTGGCGGCGCCCCATGGCGGCGGTCTCAAGCCTGAGCTTGCCGCGATGCTGCGCGAACGCCTCAACGGGCCGGCAGCGGGCGTGACGCCTTTGCCAGTGCCCGTCGCATCGGCCGGGCCGGCGCATCAGCCGGCGAGCGAAGCGGCGCTCGACGACGCCGGCATTCCGATACTCGACCGTTGGCGCGGGCGCACCGCGCGCCAGTCCAAACAAGATGTGGCCGAAGAAGATATGGCGACCAGTCCCTGAACGCTGCGTAGAGAGGGCGCGGACGTGTCGCCGTTAACCGCCGGATCGTAAGGCCGGCACCCAAGAAGGAGGAAACGATGAACACGATGACACGCCTCGACGGGGGGACCCATGTCTCTCCTTTCGCCGCGCGCTATGACAACTTCATCGGCGGCCGCTTCGTCGCCCCGAAGGCCGGTCAGTATTTCCAGAACGTCAGCCCGCTGACGGGGCAGTCCATCGGCGAAATCGCGCGTTCTGATGCGAGCGATATCGAGGCAGCGCTCGACGCAGCCCATGCCGCCAAGGATGCGTGGGGCACGACCAGTGTTACGGAGCGTTCCAACATCCTGATGCGCATCGCCCAGGTGCTGGAGGACAATCTCGAGCTTCTCGCGATCTGTGAGTGCTGGGACAATGGTAAGGCGATCCGCGAGACGCGCGCCGCCGACCTCCCGCTCGCCATCGACCATTTCCGCTACTTCGCCAGCGTCATCCGCGCCCAGGAAGGCTCGATGGGCGAGATCGACAACGACACGGTCGCCTATCACTTCCATGAGCCGCTGGGCGTCGTCGGCCAGATCATCCCCTGGAACTTCCCGCTCTTGATGGCTGTGTGGAAGCTCGCGCCCGCCCTCGCCGCTGGGAACTGCATCGTCCTGAAGCCGGCCGAGCAGACGCCGGCTACCGTCATGGTCTTCTGCGACCTGATCGCCGATATCCTGCCCGCGGGCGTCCTCAACGTCGTGAACGGCTTCGGGCTTGAGGCCGGTAAGCCGCTGGCGCAGTCGGACCGGATCGCGAAGGTCGCCTTCACTGGCGAGACGACCACCGGCCGCATGATTATGCAGTACGCGACCGAGAACATCATTCCGGTCACGCTCGAGCTTGGCGGCAAGTCACCCAACATCTTCTTCAAGGACGTGGCCGACGAGGACGACGCGTTCCTCGACAAGGCGATCGAAGGCTTCGTGATGTTCGCGCTTAACCAGGGCGAGGTCTGCACTTGCCCGTCGCGAGCGCTCATCCACGAGTCGATCTATGATCGGTTCATGGAGCGCTGCCTCGCCCGTACGCAGGCCATCGACCTCGGCGACCCGCGCGAGGGCAACACGATGATGGGTGCGCAGGCCTCGTCGGAGCAGAAGGAGAAGATCCTCAGCTATTTCGACATCGGCCGTCAGGAAGGTGCCGAGACGTTGATCGGGGGGGATGAGCGGAGCATGCCGGGCGATCTTGCCGGCGGCTACTACATCAACCCGACGATCCTGCGCGGGCACAACAAGATGCGCGTGTTCCAGGAGGAGATCTTCGGCCCCGTCGTCTCGGTCACGACCTTCAAGGACGAGGATGAGGCGCTCTCGATCGCCAATGACACGCTCTACGGCCTCGGCGCCGGTATCTGGTCGCGCGACGCGAACCGCTGCTACCGCTTCGGTCGGGCGATCAAGGCGGGTCGCGTCTGGACCAACTGCTACCATCTCTACCCGGCCCATGCGGCCTTCGGTGGGTACAAGCAGTCCGGCATCGGGCGTGAGAACCACAAGATGATGCTCGATCACTACCGCAACACCAAGAACCTCTTGGTGAGCTATGACGAGAACCCGATGGGCTTCTTCTAAAGCCAGCGAGATCGCCACTGCATCGGAAGGGCCGGCCTCCGCGTCGGCCCTTTTGCTGTGCATCTACGCGAGCTTTGCACGCATTCGCACATGTCATTCCCGCCCTCGCTCTGGACAATTCTGACGGCAGGGCCAAACCTGTGGCGGTGTTTGCAAACAGGGAGCCTGCCCCATGAAATCA
>JBCDFC010000222.1:0-8417 GCA_039178805.1 Pseudomonadota bacterium
CCGGCGGGATGTAGACGAAGCTTCCATCCGAGAACACGGCCGCATTCAGGGTCGCGAACTTGTTGTCGCTGTTCGGGATCACCGTGCCGAGATACTTGCGCACCAGCTCCGGGTGCTCGCGCAGCGCCTCGGAAATCGAACAGAAGATGACGCCGTGCTTTGCGAGCTCGTCCTTGAAGGTCGTGCCCACCGAGACCGAGTCGAAAACCGCGTCGACGGCGACCTTGCGCCCTTCGATCGGCGCGCCCTCAGCGCCCTCGACGCCCGCCAGGATCATCTGCTCGCGGAGCGGGATCCCCAGCTTCTCGTAGGTCCGCAGGAGTTCCGGATCGACCTCGTCCAGGCTCTTCGGCTTCTCCGAAAAGCTCGCCGGCTGCGCGTAGTAGTACTGATCCTGATAGTCAATCGGCGCGATGTTGAGCATCGCCCAGTCCGGCTCGGGCTGTGTCAGCCAGCGGCGAAACGATTCGAGCCGCCAGTCCAGCATCCACTCTGGCTCGCCCTTTTTGGCCGAGATCAGGCGAACGATGTCCTCGTTCAGCCCTTTCGGCGCAAACTCCATGTCGACATCGGTGGACCAGCCGTATTTGTAGGCGCCCATCGCCCGGACCGTATCGATCGTCTCCTGATCGACCCCGTCCTTCACATCGACATCGAGTGCGGTCATCGCCCGTCTCCTTGTCTCAAGCGGCCCGTTCGGCGCGCTTTCGGTACAGTCGCGTCCAGGCATCGAGAAATGCCCGGATCTCCGCCTCCGTCGTCGTGGGCCCGAGGCTGACCCTGATCGCGCTCGAAGCGGTGAGCGCGTCGTATCCCATCGCTCTCAGCACCCGGCTCTCGCGCACCTTCCCGCTCGAACAGGCGCTGCCGGCGCTTACAGCGAAACCGGCGAGATCCAGGCTCATCACCTGTGTCTCGCCTTTCCAGCCCGGCACGGCGAAGCACGAGGTATTGGACAACCGCGGCACTTCACGCCCAAATATGATGAGGTCGCGCGCCACCGCTTCAAGACCATCTTCTAGAATGTTTCTAAGTTTTTCGACGTCGTCCCACAACCCCGCCTCAAGATCCCGCTTCGCCGCCGCCGCCGCAGCCCCGAACCCCGCGATCCCGATCACGTTCTCAGTCCCGGACCGACGGCCCTGCTCCTGGCCGCCGCCCTTAAGCAACGCTTCAACCGGAACGGGCTTTCTCTGGATCAGCGCACCGACCCCCTTTGCAGCGCCAAGCTTGTGTCCTGAAACCAGCGCGAGCTCAGCACCCGTCACGAGGTCATCGAGCATGACCTTTCCAACCGCCTGGACTGCATCGCACAGCACACGCATCCCTTGCACATTCGAGTCGGAGGCAGCTTGACGCACGCCAGTCTCGCTGTTTGCAGCTTGAAGGCAGAGGACCCGTTCGTGCCTGTGCTCCAACCAAGCGCGCCCCTTTGGCGTTACCTGCACGCGACCGCTGTGAGCCACGTCGACAAAGGCGTGAAAGTCAGTCATCCGACTCGGACTGCTATCGACGAGGTGGTCGAGGATGCAGGGATGCTCGATCTCCGCAGCCGTATACTCATCGTCACCAAGCAATATCGTTGCAGCAGCTTCGGTGGCACCGCTCGTAAAGGCTATCTCTGCGGGATCAGCAGATAGAAGCTCGGCAACTTGCGACCGCGCGCGCTCAATGATCTTCTTCGCCGCACGGCCCTCGCTGTGGACGCTGGAGGGGTTGCCCACGATGTCCATGGCTTCGAGCATAGCGGCGCGGGCCTCCACGCGCAGCGGCGCCGTGGCGTTCCAGTCGAGATAAACGCGTCGGCCGTCGAGCCCGATCATTAGGCCGCCTCCAAGAACGGTGCAGAGCCTTCGGGACCGGGCTGGGTCTGGCCGGTCGCGGCAGGCTGGCGGTTCGCTGGCCTTAGGGGGTCACCCAGCCCGGCAGAGGCAACCTCGCCAGCCGCAGGGCCCATGATCAGTGGCGCGCGCCCTCGGGCACGGTGTCGCTGCTCTCCGCGCTCTCGAAGTCGGGCACCGCAGGACAGGGGATCATCTTGTCGTTCACGACGTCTGCGATGCTGACTTTGGAGAGGAAGACATGAACGTGGGCAGAGAGTTGCTCCCAAAGAGAATGGGTGAGGCACGCCTCGCGCGATTTCCCGCAGCCGAGCCCTTCTTCCCATTTTCCGTC
This sequence comes from Pseudomonadota bacterium, assembly GCA_039178805.1. Classification (GTDB taxonomy): domain Bacteria; phylum Pseudomonadota; class Alphaproteobacteria; order Rhodobacterales; family Rhodobacteraceae; genus Thermohalobaculum. The sequence continues at coordinate 2,176 of JBCDFC010000222.1, forward strand.
GCAGCCCATGGCATTGAGGCGCTCATCGACGGCCGACATCACATCGGCAACCCGGATCTCAGCCGCATTCCGCGCCAAGTGATAGCCGCCGCCCGGTCCACGGACCGAGGTCACGAGTCCAGCCTTCCGCAGCTTTCCGAAGAGCTGCTCGAGATAAGCGACCGAAATTCCCTGTCGCTCCGCGATATCGGCAAGCGGTACCGCAGCGTGCCGACCATTCAGCGCAATGTCGGCCAGCGCGGTGACCGCGTAGCGACCTCTCGTGCTGAGCTTCATGGCGGCCTCCTCGCCTCGCTTGGGCGCTTGCAGGCGTTACTGCCTGCACCAGCCGGTTGACGCCGGCCCTTCGCCGCTCTAGGGCCCTTCCACCCTGCCTGAGATGGATACATATGCACCACTGGCGCATGAAGTAAGCCTGTTTGCTGTATCCAGCCAAAGGCAGGTCGGTCTGGCGATTTAGAGTGCTTCTAAGAACGCCAACGAATCGAGTCAAGCAAACCCGGCCGCCGCTCTGGCGATCCCGGGCCCTACACACGGGAGAGAAAATGCCCGAGGTGATCTTCCCCGGCCCGGAAGGCCGTCTCGAAGGCCGCTATCACGCCGAGCCGGGGCGCGACTCGCCCATCGCGCTCATCCTGCACCCCCATCCGCAATATGGGGGAACGATGAACAACCCGGTAACTTACGCGCTTCACTACGCTTTCCGCGATCTCGGCTTCACCGTGATGCGCTTCAACTTTCGTGGCGTGGGGCGCAGCCAGGGTGAGTTCGATCAGGGGATCGGCGAGCTTTCCGACGCCGCATCGGCGCTGGACTATCTGCAGTCGCTAAACGGCAATGCGCGCGCCTGCTGGGTCGCAGGCTTCAGCTTCGGTGCCTGGATCGGCATGCAGCTCTTAATGCGGCGGCCCGAGATCACCGGCTTCGTCTCGGTCGCGCCGCCGGCGAATATGTACGATTTCAGCTTCCTCGCCCCCTGCCCCTCGAGCGGGCTGATCATCAATGGCGAGTCAGACCGTATCGTGCCGCCACCAGAGATCGAGAAGAAGCTGGTCGAGAAGCTTCGCAGCCAGAAGGGCATCACGATCACCCACACGACTGTCCCCGACGCGAACCACTTTTTCGAGAGCGGTCTCGAGGAGATGATCGATATCGTGAAAGGCTACGTCCACGCCCGCATGATCGAAGGCGGCAGGTAGCGCCGCGCAATCGTCCCTACAGAAGACCAACGTCACTGCCCGGCTCGACCCGGCAATGATCAGAGCAAAGGCGTCGAGCGGGAGCCTCGAACCGATCACCTGCCGATCGCACGGAGTGAGCGGCCTTCCCCAGAAGCCGGCAACGCCAAGCGCCCGCCGCTGACAGCGTGCAACGCCCCTGTTGTGTGCGGTGAGGAGGTGGCGAGGCCGCGTAGGCGGCGCATGGTGAGATGGCCGAAGGCCTGGGCCTCCAGCATATCGCCATCGAGCCCGACCGCCTCGACAGGGGCGACGGGCACGGCAAATGCCTCCTCGAGGCAGCGCATCATCGTCGCGTTATGCCGGCCGCCACCACAGATCAGCCAGCGGCTCGGCGGGCTCGGAAGATGCGGCACCGCGGCCGCCACACAGTCGACCGTGAAGAGGGTCAGGGCCGCGGCCCCTGCCTCTGTACTCCAGCCTTCGAGCCGAGCGGGAAGCGCATCGAAGGCGTTTCGATCCAACGACTTCGGCCCAGGACGGCGCTGGTAACCCTCGACGAAATTCGTCGAGAAGACCGAGAGCCCGCGGGCTCTCGCGGCCTCCAAGCCTGCGGCCGCCGCAGCGCCGTCGATATCCGCAGCCGCGCCCGTCTCTGCCGCCATCCAGTCGTTGATGAGCGCATTGCCGGGCCCGGTATCGAAGGCCACCAACGCGCCCTCGGCTGCCGGGTCCCGAAGGGATGGGTCGACCCAGGTAACATTCGCAACCCCGCCGATATTGAGGAACGCAATCGGCCCCTCATCTGACGCGAAACTGCGGGCAAGCGCATGATGAAAGAACGGCACCAGCGGCGCCCCCTGCCCGCCCGCAGCGACATCGTCGCTCCGAAAATCCCAAACGACGGGCCGGCCGAGCGCTGCCGCAAGCGCCTCGCCCTGGGCCAGTTGCCAGGTCAGCCCACGCTCTGGCGCGTGCAGGACCGTCTGCCCGGGAAACGCGATCAGAACGTCTTCCTGGATCTCCGCGCCAGACCGCAACGCGCTGCGCGTCAACAGATCCGCCGCTGCCCTGGCATGGAGACGCGTGACATCGCGTTCCGCCTCCTCGAGCACGCATGCCTTAGCGGACCCAGGGGTCGCGCCATGATGAACCTCCGGATCGGCCATCACCGCCTGGATCGCAGCGAGATCCTCCCGCGCATACGCCATGAACGCGCTCTCGCCAAAGGCTGTGACCGTCTCGCCATCCGTCCGGATCAGCGCCGCATCGACCCCGTCGAGCGACGTCCCGGACATGAGCCCCAGCACCCAGCGCGCCTCCGAACCCTTCTCCATCGCTCCCTTTCCCGTTCCTGCCCTCGCCGCTATACCTCGCGCCCGGCCAGGCCGATGCGCAAGGGTGCGCTCGGCGTTTTGCGCCGCTGGGATCCCGGAGACGAGAGATGAGCTTCACGCCGAAATCCGAGTTCCTGCACGTCCTTGAAGCCCGAGGCTTCATCCAGGACTGCACCGATCTCGAAGGCCTCGACGAGCTTCTGCGCAAGGAGACCGTGAGCGCCTATGTCGGCTACGACCCAACCGGGCCCTCGGCGCATATCGGCCATCTCGTCAACATCATGATGCTGCGCTGGCTGCAGAAGACCGGCCACCGTCCCATAGCTCTGATGGGTGGCGGGACATCGCGGATCGGCGACCCATCGGGCAAGGACGAAAGCCGTCAGCTCATGACCGAGGAGACGATCGCGGCGAACGCGGCCTCCTTCCGCCGCGTCTTCATCAACTACATTACGTTCGAAGATCAGGACGGCTCAGGCTCGAACGGCGCCATCCAAGCGAACAACGCGGATTGGCTCGACGGGCTCGGCTACATCCCGTTCCTGCGCGAATACGGCCGCCATTTCACCATCAACCGCATGCTGACCTTCGAGAGCGTGAAGGGCAGGCTTGAGCGCGAGCAGCCGCTGACCTTCCTCGAGTTCAACTACATGCTGCTGCAGGCCTATGATTTCCTCGAGCTCTACAGGCGTACCGGTTGCCGGCTTCAGATGGGCGGCTCCGATCAATGGGGCAATATCGTCAACGGGGTCGATCTCGCCCGCCGGATCGAAGGGGTCGAGGTCTTCGGCCTGGTGACGCCGCTTCTGACCACGTCCGACGGACGCAAGATGGGCAAGACTGCGAAGGGTGCGGTTTGGCTGAACGCCGACATGCTTGCGCCCTACGATCTGTGGCAATTCTGGCGGAACACGACGGATGCCGATGTCGGCCGGTTCCTCAAACTCTTCACCGAACTGCCGGTCGATGAGTGTGAGCGTCTCGGCACCCTCGGCGGCGCCGAGATCAACGAGGCGAAAGCGATCCTCGCCAACGAGGCCACGGCACTCGCCCATGGCCGCGCGGCCGCCGAGGCCGCGGCCGCCACGGCGCGCGAGACCTTTGCCGAAGGCGGTGCCGGGGCGGAGCTGCCGGTCGTTGAGCTCGGACACGGCGATCTGCCGGTCTCAGCAGCACAGCTCTTCGTGCGCGCGGGCCTCGCTGCGTCGGGCAAGGAGGCGAAACGGCTGATCGAGGGGGGCGGTGCTCGCCTTGGCGACCGGGCCCTCGCCGACCCGGGCGAGATGATCGGCGCCGAAGCACTGGTCGAGCCACAGCGTCTGTCCGCCGGCAAAAAGCGTCACGCCCTCGCCCGTCTCACCGGTTGAACAGGAGCGCCATAGTGGTCTGGCCGAAACACTCGATCCATGATTGTCGGGCTTGACCCGGCAATCCAGTTTTCCTGTATCAGCTTGAATTCATTCGTTTTCACGTCAAACCCTGGGATGACGTGAACGGGCTCGCGCCGTCCGTGCTGGACCACTGGGACATCGTGTATCGAGCCGGTCCGGGCGCCGGGGTGGCGGAGCGGGGTGGCGGGCGGGAGCGACGCCGCCCCTACGCCCGGACCGGCTCGCCCCCATTCGGCCCGACGCGACATCCGTCGCGCGGGCCTGCGATCCCGAACAATTTGCCGAGGAACACGGTCGCCCCGATGACCAGCCCTTTGAGAATGTCGTTCGAGCTCTTCCTTGCGCGCTCCGCTCTCTCGTCGCGCTCAGCTCACGGCGTCTCCGGCGCCATCAGCTCAACCTCGGCCTCATCGCGGAGAGCCGTGTAGAAACAGGTGCGGCGATTGGTGTGGCAAGCAGGGCCCGTTTGGTTGACCACGAGCAGCAGGCAATCTCGATCGCAATCGATGCGAAGCTCGACCAAGTCCTGCACATGGCCGGACGTCTCGCCCTTTCGCCAAAGTGCGTTTCGGGACCGCGACCAATAGGTGACGCGGCCGGTCATCAACGTCTCGGCCAGGCTCTCCGCGTTCATCCAGGCGAGCATCAATATTTCGCCAGAACGCGCATCTTGCGCGATCGCAGGGGCAAGGCCGCGCGCATCCCATGCGATCGTCTCAAGGTCGAGGCCCTGCACGAAACGCCCCCCCGATGTCACCGTCATCCCACGTCTCCGGACCTGCGGCAGTCGCGTGCGCGAACCTGACCCTTTGAGTGCGCGGTTCTAGACGCTATGTGTGCGCCTTGACGAGAGGAGGCAGGCCATGACCGCTGCTCAGGCCGACCTAATGAGGCTTTATTCCGAGCGTATCTTGGCGCTCGCGGCGGCCCTGCCCCATGCAGGCCGCTTGGAGGGCGCTTCGGGGACCGCGAAACGACGCTCGCCGCTTTGCGGATCGACGGTTACGGTGGACGTGACGCTCGATGCGGCGGGGCGGGTCTCGGGCTTCGCTCAGGATGTGAAGGCCTGCGCTCTCGGCCAATCATCGGCGGCCGTGTTGGGCCAGACGGTCGTCGGACTCAATCGCGATGAGATCTCCGCGGGTCGCGACCAGCTCTACGCCATGTTGAAATCGGACGGCGCGGTACCCGCTGCACCCTTCGCGGAGCTCGAAGCGCTCCTTCCGGCACGCGACTACAAGAACCGCCACGCCTCGATCATGCTCGCTTGGGACGCGACGCTCGCCGCGATGGACGACGCCGGTTAGCCAAGATCGACTGCCACCATGATCGGTCACCGCCGGACATGCCCGTCCCAAATTGTGCAACGCAACATGAGCCCCTTCCGTCCTCCGCTGCGGCATGCTAGGCGCCCCGCGACACATCCGCCGTCCCAAGGAGGCCGCAATGAACATCGATGCCATCCCCGCAGGCAAGAACCCGCCGAGCGACGTCAATGTCGTGATTGAGATCACCGGCGGGGCCGGCGGTGGCGCACCGGTGAAGTACGAGATCGACAAGGACTCAGGCGCCGTCTTCGTCGACCGCATCGTCAACACGCCGATGTTCTATCCGTGCAACTACGGCTTTGTTCCGAACTCGCTGCATGACGATGGCGACCCGACGGATGTGCTGGTCCTCTGCGACTTCGACCTCGCGCCCGGCGTGGTGATCCGCTGCCGGCCCGTGGGCGTTCTCAAGATGGAGGACGATGGCGGCATGGACGACAAGCTGATCGCCGTCCCAGTGGAGAAAGTCGACCCGTTCCAGGCCGGCATCAAGGACCTCGCGGATGTGCCCGAGAAGACGCGCGAGCGGATCAAGCACTTCTTCGAGCACTACAAGGACCTTGAAGCCGGCAAATGGGTGAAGGTCATCGGTTGGGGCGACAAGGCCGAAGCCGAAGCGATCCTGATGAAATCGATCGCAGCAGCGACCGCGAAGGCCGCAGAGTAAGCTCTTCCGCGTCGGGTCCGGTCCATCCTATCCTCCGAGGATGGACCAATCGGCGATCGCCCAGTTCGAAGTCACAATCCGCAAGGCGCTTGGCGTGCTCGCGGCCGAGGAGGCCGCGACGGTCGAGGATCGCAAGCCCGTGGAGCTCGATCAGCAGTCGGTGGGACGGCTGAGCCGGATGGATGCGATGCAGGTCCAGGCGATGGCGGCGGCCCAGAGCCGGCGGCGCGCGGCCGAACGAACACGGTCGCACGCAGCACTTGCCCGGATTGCCGACGGCACGATCGGAGCGTGCACGGAGTGCGGCGAAGATATCGCGCCGAAGCGTCTCGAACTGGATC
>JBCDFC010000223.1:0-8414 GCA_039178805.1 Pseudomonadota bacterium
GTTCATCCGCACGATCGGGCTGGCCCGCGCCGAGGCCAAACTGACGCTCGCCAACCTCGCCTACAATTTCGACCGCCTGATCTTCCACGAACGCCGGCACGCCATGGGGTGAGTCCGCCCGAAATCAGCAAAACCGCCGCCAGAGGCGCCTGATCCACCCCGAACCAGGACAGTAAACTTGCCGCTGCCCGCTTACGCGCCCATCACTTCAGGGTTCTTGCGGGGGTCCAGCTTGCGCACGCCGTTCGTCGGTTCCGCGACCGCCGCGGCCGTGCGCTGTCGCCACGTTGGACTTCGATCCCGCGATCTGCGATCCATGCGCTGCTCTGGAACACTCTGGGCACTTGGCCGCCAGGGCCGCCGGTCCGAAGCCCCGAAGAACGGCTGTGCTGGGAGATCTGCAGCGACTATGAGCGCTGGCTGCGTTCGGAGCGTGGTCTCGCAGAGGCGTCGGTCGCGGCGCTGATTTGGGAGGCGCGCAACTTCTGCGCCTGGCACCTGCAGCGGCACGGAAACGCCGACTTCGCCCGGCTGAGCCCGCGCGACGTCGACGCCTATCTGGACCACCGCGCGCCAGGCCTCGCCCGCAAGTCGCTTAGGGGTGTCGCTGAGCGGCTGCGCGGCTTCCTGCGCCATCTTCACCGCAGCCGGCTGATCGCGACCGATCTGTCGCCGCATGTCATCGCGCCGCCGCTCTACGCCTACGAGGGCATTCCGTCGATCCTGGCGCCATCAGAGATTGCCGCGGTGTTGGAGACCGCCGGTCGCGATGACTCGCCAATGGGGCTGCGCGACCATGCGATCCTGCAGACGCTCGCGACCTATGGCCTGCGTTCTGGCGAGATCGTCCGCCTCCGGCTCGACGGTATCGACTGGCGTGAAGACACCCAGAATGTGCGGCACTCGAAGTCCGGCATGCGGTCGCAACTCCCGTTGATCGAGCCCGTCGGCGAAGCGGTGTTGCGCTATCTGCAGCGCGGCCGACCGGAGACCGATGCGCGATGCGTCTTTATCCGGAGCCGTGCGCCGTCCCGGGGCCTCAGTGTCGTGGGCCTCTACGATCTCGTGCAGCGGCGCCTCGCCGATGCCGGTGTCGTGCCCGGCGGCAAACGCGGACCGCATGTCTCCCGCCACGCCCGGGCAGTCAGGCTGCTGCGAGCGTCGACCCCGCGCAAGGTCATCGGCGGCGTGCTCGGCCATCGGTCGCCCGCCTCCACGGTGCCCTACCTGAAGCTTGCCGTAGAGGACCTCCGGGCCGTCGTCCTCGAACGCCCGGTCCGGGAGGCACGCTCATGAGCTTGTGGCCAGAGGACGGCGAGCGGATCATCGAGGCCTATATCGCAGGCCTCAACCTGCGCGGCCCGCTCAATCCAATCTACTACCGGCAGGCGCTCCGGAACTTCCTGGCGGTCGTCTCCGAGAACGGCATCACCGATCGCGCAGCGCTGGTGCGGTGGGTCCGTGAGCGTGACGCTCGATGGGCGCGCTCGACGCTTCGCCATCGCATTGGCATCGTCAACCGGTTCCTCGACACCCTCGCCGCCCGCGCGCTGATTGCGAGGAACCCCTTCGCCGAATTGCGCGTGGCGTACCATGTGCGCGGCTGCCGCCGGATCGGCGACGCGCTCCTGGCATCCGACCCCGACGGGGCCCTCGAGGCGTTGCGCTGCCCGGCGCCCTTCGCCAGCGTTCTCGGCGAGGCCATGCGCGGGCACATCGCGCTGATGCGCTCGAGGGGATATCGCTACGAGACGCAGACCGCCATCTGTCTGCGCTTCGACAGGTTCTTGCAGGGTCGGACCGATCTCTCGACCGAGCCGCTCGAGGTCATGCTTCGGAACTGGGCCACCGCGCGTACGACACCGAACCATCTTGCCGAGTGCGAGAAGCTTGCCCGTATTCTCGACCGGGCACGACGGCACGGGGATCCGAGCACGGCTCGACGCCGCGCTGACAGCCGGGCCATCAGGCAGGTCGAGGCGGGCTGGCGTCGGCCGTACATCTACAGCGTCGACAAAATCTGGCGGCTCCTCGACATTGCAGCGACATATCCTTCGCCTGGCGCACCCTCGCGGCCCGTCAATCTCCAGGCCATGCTCGTGCTCCTCTACTGTGCGGGCGTCCGCGTCGGAGAACTCGCACGCCTGACGCTCGACGATGTCGACCTGCAGGCGCGCACGCTCGCGATCAGGGAGACCAAATTCCTCAAGTCCCGGCTACTGCCGCTCTCGGACAGCGCCATCGCCGCGCTCGGCGATCTTCTCGTGGCGCGAGTTCGGGCGGGCCTGCCGGATGACCCGGCAGCACCGCTCTTCTGGCATGACGGGCGCAGCCGGGGATACGCACGCGCCACCATCGCGGACATGCTGGTGGGCGTTCTCCGCAGGGCCGGGATCAAACCGGAGAGAGGCAAGACCGGCCCGCGCATCCACGATCTGCGCCACACCTTTGTCGTCCACCGCGTTCTGGACTGGTATCGCGAAGGCGTCGATGCACAGAAGCGGCTCTCGTATCTCGCGGCCTATCTAGGGCATCGGGATATCAACTCGACGCTGGTCTACATCACCATCGCGCGGGAACTCCCGCACGAGGCGAGCGAGCGGTTCCGGAGCCACTGCGCGCCATGCCTCAGTGCTCTCGGGGAGGCACGGCCATGAAAGGAAACGATCCCTTCCCACGGCTGCTCCACGCCTTTTTCGTCGAGTGGCTGGTCGAGCAGCGCAACGCGTCCGTGCACACCGTGCGTCCCTATCGCGATACCTGGCGCCTCTTCCTGCGCTTTGTTGCTGCCCGGCACGGCAAACCGGTCGTCCGGCTTGGACTGGTCGACCTGACGGCAGTGGAGGTCGCAGCCTTCCTCCGCCACCTCGAGGAAGATCGCGGCGACACGATCGGCACTCGCAATTGCCGCCTTGCGGCACTGCGAAGCTTCTTCGGCTTCGTCGCTGGCCGCGAGCCAACGGCGATAGCGCGATGCACCGAGATCCTGCAGGTGCCGATGAAGAAGGCGCCGCTTCGCGCGCCTGACTATCTCGAACCGCAGGAGGTACAAGCGATCCTCGCACAGCCTGACCGTTCGACCCGCGACGGGCAGCGGGACCATGCCTTCCTCGCCTTCCTCTACAACACAGGCGCGCGCATCCAGGAGGCGCTCGACGTCACCCCGCAGGCAGCGCGGCTCGAAGCGCCGGCCTCCGTTCGTCTCATCGGCAAGGGGCGCAAGGAACGGATCAGCCCGCTTTGGCCCGAGACCGCCAAACTCTTGGTGGCCCTACTCGACAGAACACTGAGACCGCCTGGCGCGCCGATCTTCATCAACCGCCACGGTGCACCGCTCAGCGCGTCAGGCGTCCGGTTCAAGCTTGCGGCCTATGTGGAGGCTGCCGAGAGCATCGCACCCGGTCTCGCCCGAAAGCGCGTGACCCCGCACAGCTTCCGCCACGCCACGGCAGTGCACCTCATCGCCGCCGGCGTCGACATTACCGTGATCCGCAGCTGGCTCGGGCATTTCAGTCTCGAAACCACCAACCACTATGCCCAGGCCAACCTGGAGACGAAGCGCCGCGCCCTCGACCGCGTTGAGCGGCCGCCCACGAGCACGCCACGGCCATCGTTGCGCCGCGACCAGAGCGTCCTCGCCTGGCTCGACGCACTGTAGGCGGGCCCCGGTAATGCGGAGCACGCGCGCGAAAAGGCGAACGTCGTGAATGACGATCCCCCGCAACTCCGCATTATCGCGACCTCGCGATAACTTGAGCCAGGACTGCACGTAGGCAGCGTGGTCGTCGACGTCATCGAGAGCGAAGCCGAGATGGGCGCCGAGGAGGGCCGAGGTCAGCTCCGCGTTGAGTTCACCCTTGGCATAGGCCTCGTTGCCGAAGATCTTCGCGCCGTAGTCGATGCCGAGGCGCGCCGGCATCTCGGTCGCATGGGCGTGCTCGTGGAAGCACGTGGCGAGATAGGTCTCGACGCTTTCGAAGCGTTCAAGGGCTGCCACCGAGATCCGATCCTCGCCGGGGCTATAGCAGGCCCTCCCGCCGCCCTCGGTGTAGCCTACACCGGGCCCCTTGGTCATCGGCTCTGCGAGCGCGGAAAGCGGGTCGCCGGGCTCGGGCCGGCGCGCGCGGTCGTCGAGCGCGCCAGGGTCAGGGCGATACCGATCGGGGAGCCCGTCGATCTGGCCGGCGTTGAAGACGGCGAAGGATTTGAGGACGCGGTAGTGGCGCTCGTCACCGTTGGCATCGTGCGCGGTATCTCCCGGATCCTCGGCGCGCCTGTCGCGCACGGTACCGTAGTAAGCGACCGTGGTCGCGCGCTCGCCCTTGCGGACCTGCCCGCCGAGCTCCGCAGCCTGTCGACACGTCATCCAATGGGCCGAGCCGTAGCCATGCGCCATGGCGCTCAGCGCGAGGAGGAAGACGTTGATGCCGCGATAGGCGGTGCCCTCGTGGCGGAGCAGCAGGCCGATCTTCGTGGTCTTCCAGGGCTGGCACCACGGGTGCTCACCGCCCTCGTCGAGCCTAGCGACGATCTGGTCGGTGATCTCCTCGGCGAGATCGCGGCGGGGTTTCGCCGCTGGGGCAGCGGTGCGGGTCGGGCGGGGCATCGGTCTGATCCTTTCACTGAAGCGACCGGGATCGGTCGCCCCGCCCCGCCCGGGGCTTTCCTCTCAGGGCCTCCACCGGGGCCATGCACCGACGCCATGGGAATAGGGCAGACGCACCCTGCTCAAGCCTGCGTCCGGTCCTGCTCGATCTCGTCGTCGAAGAGCGTGCGGCGCTGCCCCACTTTGTCGTCGACCGGCCAGTAGAAGCGGCCTGCGGGATGAAAGCGATCCTCGATCAGCAGGTTCGCTGCGAAGCGTGCACCGTAGAGCGCGGCGATCTCGGCACGGGCGGCCGGCGCGATGCGGTAGCGCCTCGGTGTCCCTCGCTTGGCTGGGGCAGTTATGGTGGTGTCCCCAGGCTGTTGAAGCGGGCGCCGCTGAAGCGGCGCCCGCGGGGATCACTCGGCTGCCTCGGCGACGGGTTCGGCGTCATGCTGGCCGACCGTGACCTCTTCGGCCGTGTCGTCTGTGAGAGTGGTCTCGGCCTCACCGGACTCTGCGGGCAACGGGGTCATGCCGTTGGGTAGCCAGGCCCGCATGCGCTAGCGCTGCTCGGCGGTCAGGGTCGGCCCCTTCGCATCCCCCGTAAAGATCAGGTGCAGCCAGCGGGCGACGTCGCCCTTCTTCTGCTTCTCCAGCTGGGTGCGGCCGGAGGGCTTCTGCATGATCGCATCGTAGATCTCGAGGAGCCGCGCCTTCGGCAGACGCGAGAAGAACGCCTCGGTCGGCGTCCAGACCGCGCGCACGTCGAGCCCGGCCCCCGCGCCAAGGCGCTCCGCCATCGGGTTGGTCTCCCCGAGCGCAAGCTTTGTGCCGACGAGGCGGGCGATCGCCGCGGTCAGCATCGCGTTCTTCTACCTCTTTGGCCGCTCGCGGAGGGCCGAGAAGGCGGCGGCCGCCTCCACCCCGCTGAGCGGCGCGTGGAGCGCCTCATCGCCGATCAGGGCCTCGGGCAGGACGAGCCCGGGGTCCACCTCCAGCGCGTTCTTTGGCGGATCGGTCGAGAGACCAAGGGGTCGGTCCCCACCCCGAGGCGCTCGGTAAGCACGAAGGTGAGGAGATCTAGCGCCAGAGCTGGCTTGGTGAGGAGCGCCGCTTGCAACGCGGCGGTCCGCACGACGGCGAGATCGGCCGCTAGCGCACCCGAGTAGAGGGCCTTCGCCCCTGCCCTCTCCGCGGCCGGTAATCGGCGTTTCTCGACCCGTGGTACGAGCCTGGCTTCGATCGCGACGTCGAGCGCCTCCTCACGTACGATGCCGCGGGATACATCGAGCTCACCACGATAGCCGACGGTCAGATGAACGCCCGACACCGCCTTCTGCGCATCCGTGTAGATCTCGAAGTCGCAGGCCGCCTGCGGGTTTCGAACTCGGCTTCCTCCTCGGCCGTAGCCGCTCCGCTCTCGATCGCCTCTGAGAGCGCGTCGTAGCGCGCAGCATCCTCCTCCGGGATCTCCGAGGTGTCGGGATACACCCGCCCGGCGATCGCCACGTAGTCGAAAGGGGCGAGCCCGTGGCTCACCCAGGCCCAGCCCTCGGCCTCCATTGCCTGCGCCACTTCGGCGAGCTTCTCTTCCGCCAGGCGCGCGACCAGCGCCCCGTCCTCGAAATAGACCTCCTTGCCGAAGAGATCCTCGCGCACGGCACCGCCTGCCGCCTCGTAGGCCTCACGCCCGACGAAGGCCGCGAGCCTGTCGTCCTCGAGACAGGCATCGCTGGTCAGACGCGGCCGGATCTCGCGCGGGTAGCCGCCGAGATAGGTCCTGTCGATCTCCTGAAAGACCGCGAGCGCCCGCGCCGGGTCATCCGTGACCGTGTAGGCGACCGCGACGTCGAGGGTGATCCTGTCCTCGGACAGCGCCGTGAGGATGGGCTCCGGCAGCGCCGCGAGCCGAAGGCGACCCTTCACATGCCGGACCGTCGCGCCGAAGGCGCTGGCGATGGTCTCTGGCGCGGCACCGGCCTCGGCCATCTGGGCGAAGGCGCGGATCTCCTCGGCGGCGTGCAGCGGCCGGCGGACGAAGTTCTCGGCGCCGGCCCAGCGGCGCGCCTCGTTCTCGTCCGCTGCCAGCACCACGGGGACGCGTACTTTGGTCGGGTCTAGGCCGTCGCCCTCAGCGATGCACTGCAGGGCACGGAGCCGGCGGCCGCCTGCAACGATGGCGACCTTGTCTTCGCTCTCGCGGATCCCTGCGAGGTTCTGCAAGAGGCCGCATATGCGCAGGCTCGCCGCAAGGGCATCGATATCGGCATGATCGTCGCCGCGGCGCAGGTTGAACGGGGAGAGTGTCAGCCGATCGAGCTTGATCTCGACAGCGGCGCCCGTTCGCGCGGTCTCGGTGGCGTGGTCGGTCATGGAAAGGATCCTTTTCTTTGCCGCCCCCCGTTCGGGGGCGCCAAAGACCCGACCTGTCTTTCCTCTCAACGCCCGCCCTGCCCCGAAGCCGATACCCCTGACTGCGCAACATCGTTCCAGTCGCCAAAGCCCGAAGGTGGCGCCCGACGGCCGACGCTCCAGCCAAGGGCTCTCGCGCGATCCTCGAGCGCCGCTGCGGCGGCGAGACCCGCTGCATCATCGTCCGGAGCTGTAATGAGGTCGCCGGGGAGTGCCAGAAGCGTGAGCCCCACCATGCCCGAAGCCGTCAGGGCTGCCCAAACAGATGCACCGGAAGGAACAACCAGCGCAGCGGCAGAAAGCGCCGTCTCGATGCCCTCGGCAACGAGCAGTACCCCCTGCCCTTCCAGAAGGTGCACTGCCCCGCCTCGGATCGGCCCAAGCGCGAGCCGAGCAGGTTCGCGCGCGATCTTCGTAGCCCGAAGCGACAGATAGGTCCGGTGGATCTCGACGGGACGTTCTTCGCCGACGCGGTCCACACACGCGACAAGCGCCGGGTACGAGCACGCATGCAATCCGTGTCGGCACGATGGCCTAAAGCGCAGGGCTCTCGAGCGCGGGAGTGGGATAGAATGGCGTTCGAGATAGTCCGCTGCCAGCGTGCCCTCGAGCGGCAAGCACGCACCCCAAAGCCGCAGGGCGGTCTCGCGATACGCTGGCGTCTCTGCCGTGTCATCTGCTGCATTATCCTCGAACGCGGAAGGCTTATTCGTTCGCCCTGCACGCCGAGAGCTCCGCTCGAGTGGCGGAACGAGGCCGCGGGCGCGGAGCACCTCCATAGTCTTACGGAAGTCACAGCCCGCATGGCATTTCGCGAGCAAGCGACTATCGCGGCCATCGGCGAGGCTCAGCGCCGGTGTCCGTGTGTTGTCATGGGCAGGGCAGGAAGCGGTGCCGTACCCGCCATGCCAGCGCCCGCCCAAGGCGAGGCCAATTTCTTTGGCATTGAGGATTGTTGTAAAGGCTTCCTTTCTCTTCGCGGCCCATCCAGGGGCCCTGCCCCGCTCTGAGCTTCTCTCTGCCTAGGGCCGGAGCCCCGACGCGGGAGCACTGATCGGTTGGCTTTGGAGGGTGCACTGCAACACGGCTGTCGGCGGGCTAGCTGCGAGTCTTCGAGTCCGAGAGCACTGCCTCGTGCCGAAACCTCGGCTTGCGTCGCTTCGCAGACGGCGTCGAGGCTTGACGCGGTGCCGCGAAAGTCGTGCCATTCATGCTGTCTTGCGACGTTAGGAGGAAAGTCAGCCATGGAGAGACGACGTTTTCTGACAGCGGTAGGCACAGGCGCGGCTGCCGCATCTGTCGCGGCGCCCCTTGCCGCCCCTGTGACCACCCCCGCAATCGCGCAGGAGGTACGGCAGTAGAAGATGGTCACGGCCTGGCCCAAGAACTTGCCGGGGCCGGGCGTCGCTGCGCA
>JBCDFC010000224.1:0-8349 GCA_039178805.1 Pseudomonadota bacterium
CCTTGGTCTGGCCGACGAATTCCGGCTCGCGCAGGAAGACGCTGATCATGGCGGAGGCCGCGCCTGAGAGGTCCTCGCGCGCGATGTCCTTCGCCTTCTTCACGCCGGTCAGTTCGCCATAGGCTCGGAGGGACTTGAGGAGGGCGGCCCAGAAGCCCTGCTCATGCGTCCCACCCTCAGGCGTGGGGATCGTGTTGCAGTAGCTGGCGCAGGAGGGGTCGCGCGCAGGCGTCCAGACGACGGCCCATTCGACCGATCCGGGAGTGCCGGCGCCGTATTTCTCGGCAAAGTCGACGCGGCCGGCGAAGGGGCGTTCGCCAAAGAAGGCGTCGCTGCCGAGCGTGGCGATCAGGAAGTCTTCGAGCCCGCCTGGGAAGTGAAAGCTGTCCTCGGCGGGCGTGGCGTCCTGGATCAGCTCAGGTGCGCAGCGCCAGCGGATCTCGACACCGCGGAAGAGATACGCCTTGGAGCGCGCCATGCGATGCAGCCGCGCGGGGCGGAAGGCGAGGTTGCCGAAGATCTCGGGGTCGGGCTTGAAGCTGACGGTGGTGCCGCGGCGGTTTGGGGCGGCGCCGATCTCTTCGAGCGGGCCGGTGGTGCGGCCGCGGGCGAAGGATTGGGCGTAGAGGCGCTTGGTGCGTGCAACCTCGACCCGGCACCATTCCGAGAGCGCGTTGACCACCGAGACGCCGACCCCGTGCAGGCCGCCCGAGGTCTGATACGCCTTGTCCGAGAATTTGCCGCCTGCATGCAGTGTGGTGAGGATCACTTCCAGTGCCGATTTCTTGGGGAAGCGCGGGTGTGGGTCGACGGGAATGCCGCGGCCATTGTCGCTGACGATGACGCTGCCATCGGCTTCGAGCGCGATCTCGATCCGGCTGGCATGGCCTGCGACCGCCTCGTCCATGGAGTTGTCGAGGACCTCGGCCACCAAGTGATGGAGCGCCCGCTCATCGGTGCCGCCGACATACATGCCGGGGCGTTTGCGGACGGGCTCAAGCCCTTCCAGCACCTCGATGGCGGAGGCGTCATAAGCTTCGACCGCGCGGTCGCTCGCGAAAAGATCGGACATCGGTTTGCCTGCTCTTGGTGCTTTTTCAGCAATATATTGCGGTTTGCCAATCGGGGAAACCGATATCCGCGCATCGTGGCGGTCTGAGGGCGTCGCTGGAGCGGAAGGAACCGGCGCCGCACCCGGTCATGCGTCGGCCCGATCGAGGGATCGAGTATCTGGAGCGGGAGTTCGTGGCATTGGATCGCCGGATCGAGCCCGGGAATCACGGCGCCATGGCTCTTCGCTAGCCCACTAGGCGTTGCGCGAGGGCAGGGAGCTGAGGGCGTCCAGTGCGCGGTAGAAGGTCATCATCGTGCCGACCCAGAGCGGGGTGAGACCCGGAAGCGGCAGGCGCGGGGGGCGGCCGCGCATCGGCAGCGGGATGTGGTCGTCGCGCCCCGTCATCAGCAGCTCGGCGGCCAGGCGGCCGCCGAGGCTCGCGAGGGCGACGCCGCTGCCATGCCAGCCGAGGGCGATGGCGACCTGTGCCTTGCGGTCGAGCCAGCCAATCGCGGGGGTCAGGCGCATGGTGGCAGCGATCGGACCGCGCCAGAAATGGGTGATCTCGGCTTCGGCGAAGCCTGGCAGCTCGCGCCGGATGCGTTCGGCGACGGCTGCGCGCATGCGCTTGGCGCCGGCGTCGGAGCCGCGGGTGTCGCCGCGGGCGCCGAGCAGGAACCGCCCATCCGGCAGAACTCGGAAGTAGCTCAAGAGGTTGCGCGTATCCGAGGCCGGACGTTCGCCGAGCCAGGGATGGCGGGCGCGTTCCTCCGCCGTCAGCGGGCGCGTCACGCCGATGTTCGAGATGACGGGGATCGCGAGCCCCGAGAGGCGTGGGTCGAGCTCGCCCGGCGTGAAGCCGTTGGTGGCGATGAGCAGCCTTTCCGCGCTGAGCGATCCTGTTGCAGTCTCAAGCCGGTGGCGCCTGCCCTCGCGCGACCAGCGGGTGACGCAGCTCCGCTCGAACACCGTGGCGCCGGCGCGTTCGGTGGCGCGCGCGAGGCTGCGGACATAGGCGAGTGGATGGATGCCGAAAGCGGGTTTCACCATGACGCCGCCATGTCGGGCGATGTCGTCCTGGCCGCTGGGGGGCAGAGGCGCGTAGTGCTCCCGGTCCGCTTGGGCGAGGGTTGCGAGCTCGCGCGCACGGCGTCCCGAGTGCGCGAGCAGGAGTTCGCCATCGCCCTGCATCCAGGCACCCAGCCCCTCGGCCAGGGCGAAAGCGCGGACCCATTCGATGGCTTCGGTCTGGGCGGCTTCGTAGGCCGCAACGCCCTCGGCGCCGTAGCGGCGAAGGAGCGTCGCGGTCGTGAGCTTGTCGCCGCCGGGACCGCAGATGCCACCATTGCGACCGGAGGCGCCCCAGCCCACGGCGCCCGCGTCCAGCACCGTCGCCCCGACGCCCGCCTCCGCCAGGGTCTTGGCGGCGTTGAGGCCCGCGAAGCCCCCGCCGATGATCGCGACATCGGTCTCGCAGTCGCCTGTCAGCGCCTCGCGCGGCGGCTCGGGTGGGAGCGATGCCTCCCACCAACTGCCGACCGCGCGGGCCGTGTCGTAGAGCTCAGGGGCGAGGGGGCCCGAGGGTGGGAACGTGAGGGGGCGTGTCACGTCCCCCGCTCGGTCTCGACCCGCGCGCCAGCTTCGAGCGTCCTGTGCACCGGGCAGCGATCGGCAATCTCCATGAGGCGTGCCTCCTGGGTGGCGTCGAGGCCTCCGAAGAGGCTGACCCTACGACGAAACACGTCGATTTTCTGCGGGCTCTCCTCGCAACCTTCGCAGTCCGTCACGTGTTCCTTGTCGTGGGTTACATCGACCGAGACATGGGTGAGTGCTAGGCCCTTGCGCCGGGCGTACATGCGGATCGTCATCGAGGTACAGGCGGCGAGGGCGGCCGAGAGGAACTGGTAGGGTGTCGGCCCCTGGCCCGTCCCGCCGAGGCGCTTCGGCTCGTCCGCAAGCATGCGATGCCCACCAAGTGCGAGGTTCTGCAGGAAACCGTCGGGGCTCGCCTCGGTCGAGCGCGTGATGCCTTCCGGAACCGCCGGGTCTTCCGGACCGTCTTCCGCCGTGCGTTCGGGAAAGCGGCCGGCGAAGCGCGCGGCCCAAGTGGCGATAACATCGGCTGCGTATTCCGCATCGGCCGAACGGGTGAGCAGATGGTCCGCATCGTCCAGGCTCACGAAGCTCTTCGGATGTTTCGCGCCCTTGAAGATCTCGGCCGCGTTCTCGATGCCGACTTGCGCGTCGAGGGGCGCGTGGAGGACCATGAGGGCGGCGCGCAGGCGCCCGAGCGTGCCGTTGAGCCGGGCCTGCTCGACATCCTGCACGAAGCTGTCCGCGACGCTGAACTTTCGCCCGCCGAGCGAGACCTCCGCCGCGCCCTCGGCCCGGATGCGTTCGAGGTCCGCGCCAAAATTGTGCAGCACATGGGCGGGCTCCGCCGGTGCGCCGATGGTGGCGACGGCGCGCACGCTTTCGATCAAGGGCGCCGCGGCGAGGACGGCTGCACCGCCGAGCGAGTGACCGATCAGGATCTCGGGCCCCATGTCGAGGCCCGCCATATGCCGGGCTGCGGCCACGAGATCGGCGACGTTCGCGCTGAAGCCCGTGTTCCCGAACTCCCCTTCGCTGTGCCCGAGGCCAGTGAAGTCGAAACGGAGCGTGGCGATGCCTCGTTCGGTCAGGCGTTGGGCGATGCGGCGTGCGGCGGCGATGTCCTTGCCGCAGGTGAAGCAGTGGGCGAAGAGCGCATGGGCGCGCACGGGGCCATCGGGCAAGTCGAGGCGGGCGGCGAGCGCTAACCCTTCGGCATTCTCAAAGCTGAACTTTTCTTGGCGCATGGCTGTCCCTCCCTGAGACTTGCTTGTCCGCAGAGTGAGGGGCTGGGTTTGGCGCCGCAAGGGCATCGGCTGGCCGCCGGGCGGCGATGTGCACGATCTCTTGAGGCGACGTCTCGCGAGCGCGGGGGCACGGCCAGTCGGACGCCGCTGTCATGGCCGCCCGGCTCAGGCGGTTGCTGCCCGGTCGATGACGTTCTCCTTCAGCAGGATCTCGATCCGGATGTCTTCCTGCGATGCAAGGGGAGGGCGTCCGTCGCATTGGCTTTTGAGAAGGCGCACGGCGCTCCGCACCACATGGCCTGGGTTCTGTGTGATGAGGGCGTCGATCGTGTCGTTCGCGAGGAGCGAGAGCGTCAGCCGGGTGCGCTCATGGGCGACGATGACTTGCTTCGCGGGCTCTCCGAACCGGCAAACGGCGTCGAGCGGGACGACGGCGTCCGAGCTCATGACATAGACCCCGACGATGCCGGGGAAGTTGTCGTAGCTGTTGCGGATGATCTCGTCGGCGCGCGCCGCGTCGCCATGGGTCTCCAAGGTCGGCAGGGCCGTGAGCCCCGGGAACCGGGCGGCGAGGGTTCGGTCGAAGCCGAGCCTGCGTTGGGCGCTGTCGAAGGCGTTCATGGACTCCGCCACGATCAGAACCCTGCCCGAGTTTCGACGGCAGAACCCCCCGAGCAGGCGGGCGGCCGTGGCTCCCGCCGCTTGGTTGTCGATACCGACGAACTCAGCTTCTCGTTTGCCCGGCCGGCCCGAGAGAAAGCGCACGACCCGGACGCCGCGCTCGATCAGGCGTTGGATGGCGTCGCGGACCTGCGGGCTCTCAGGCGCCATGATCGCGATGCCGTCGAGTTCCTCGGTCGAGAGTGCTGCGAGCGTCTCGACGACGCGATGGGGATCGCGCTCCAGCACATGCCGGCAAGAGATCTCGATCCCGTCTGCTCGCACCGCCGACTTCAGATCGTCGATCTGCGCGATGAGTGTCTCGAGAAACGCGTTGCGGCTTTGGGGTAGGAGGAAGGCAAATCTGTAGATGCGCCGCTTTGCGAGGTTCGCCGCCGACAAATTTCGAACGAAACCAAGCTCTTCAATCGCTTTGTTAACTGCCCTGATCGTCTTGTTATGGACGCCCGCGCGCCCGTTGAGCACGCGGTCCACGGTCGCCCGACTGACCCCGGCATGCTTTGCAAGATCTTTCGTGGTCGGGCGCATTCCTAAGAGATTTCCTTGGTCGCGTATGTCGCTGGGTGCCTTTGTTTCCCCTGTCGCGCTTATGAATGCAATCAAATTGAGGCACGTGCCTCATTTTTTACTTGAAATGAGGCACGTGCCTCACGTACCAGTTTCAGAAAGACGAGTCGCGGCGGGATGTCGCGCGAACCAGGGAGGAGCCTCACCATGAAGACCCATCTCAAAATGTCGGTGGCGTCGCTGGCGCTGGCGACGGCATCGCTATCGGGCGGTGCTGCGCAATCCGCGGATCTGACGCTGTGCTGGGCCGCTTGGGATCCGGCGAATGCGCTCGTCGAGTTGTCGAAGGAGTTCGAGGCCGAGTCGGGCCACACGATGAGCTTTGAGTTCGTGCCCTGGCCGAATTTTGCCGACCGGATGCTGAACGAGCTGAATTCGGGCGGTAAGCTGTGCGATCTGATGATCGGCGACAGCCAGTGGATCGGCGGCGCCGCGGAGAGCGGGCACTACGTGAAGCTGAACGATTTCTTCGAGCAGGAGGGGATCGACATGTCCGATTTCATCCCTGCGACGGTGACGGGCTATGCGGAGTGGCCGAAGGGGACGCCGAACTACTGGGCGCTGCCGGCCTTCGGCGATGTGGTGGGCTGGACCTATCGCAAGGACTGGTTCGAGCGGCCAGAGCTGCGGGAAGAGTTCAAGGCCAAATACGGCCGCGATCTGGACGTGCCGAAAACGCTCGACGAGCTGAAGGACATCGCCCAGTTCTTCCAGGGCCGGGAGATCGACGGGACCACGGTCTATGGTGCTGCGATCTATACCGAGCGTGGGTCCGAAGGCATCACGATGGGTGTCACCAACGCGCTCTACAACTATGGCTTTGAGTACGGGGACCCGGCGAGCCCCTATGAGCTGGACGGTTTCGTCAATTCGCCGGGGGCGGTCGCGGGCCTCGAATTTTACAAGGAGCTCTACGACACCGCGACGCCGCCGGGCTCCTCCAACTGGTACATGGGGGAGAATATCGACGCCTATAAGTCGGGTCAGGTCGCGCTGCAGATGAACTTCGCCTTTATCTGGCCGGGCGTCGAGGCGGATCCGAATGTTGGTGGTGGCAAGTCTGGCTACTTCCCGAATCCAGCCGGCCCCGGTGGCCATTTCGCGCAGCTCGGCGGGCAGGGCATCTCGGTCGTCTCCTACTCCGACAAGCAGGACGCAGCGCTTGAGTACATCAAGTGGTTCGCGCAGCCTTCGGTGCAGAAGAAGTGGTGGGAGGCCGGCGGTTACTCGGCCCTGCGCGCGGTCGTGGAGGATCCCGGCTTCGCGACATCGCAGCCCTATGCGCAGACCTTCCTCGACTCGATGGCCATCGTGAAGGACTTCTGGGCCGAGCCCGCCTATGCGGATCTCCTGCTCTCGATGCAGGACCGCGTCCATAACTACGTCATCGCCGGCGACGGCACCGCCCAGGAAGCGCTGGACGGGTTGGTCGAAGACTGGACCGAAGTCTTCGAAGACGAAGGCAAGCTCTAACGAGACCGCTTGGCGGTCGGCCCCGGCCGGCCGCCTGCCGGCCCTGGTTCGTTGCCGGGGCTGAGTGAGACCGGCTGCGCGTACGCGGCCCCGCGGTGACGTTGGGCGGTGATATGGAATAGGCACCCCAAAGGCGAAAGGACGCAATCGGATGGCGATGTCGCCGATAGCAAAGGCCGCTGACGCCACGCCTGAGCCCGTCGCCCGGCGGCTGCGCGGCCTGTCGGACCGCGCGATCGCCTGGATCTTCGTAGCCCCCTCGATCCTCCTTCTGCTTGCGGTGAATATCTTCCCGCTGATCTGGACGGTCCGGCTCAGCTTCACCAACTATCGCGTGAACCGCCCGAACCGGGAGGTCGATTGGATCGGTCTGCGCAATTACGAGCGCATTCTGACCGATGACGATATCTGGCAGACGATGCAGGCGACGGCGCATTTCCTGATCTGGACCATTGTGCTGCAAGTGCTGATCGGCTTCGCGCTCGCCTACCTCATCAACAAGAAGTTCAAGGGCAACGATCTCTGGACGACGATCATCGTGCTCCCGATGATGTTGAGCCCTGCGGTCGTGGGCAACTTCTGGACGTTCCTCTATCAGCCGCAGATCGGCCTCTTTAACTATGTCGTGGCGTTCTTCACCGGCGCCGATCCGGCCAGCTTCTCGATGATCGGGGACGTGCATCTCGCACCCTGGGCGATCATCATCGCGGACACCTGGATGTGGACGCCCTTCGTGATGCTGATCTGCCTGGCAGGGCTTAGGTCGATACCGGATTCGATCTACGAGGCGGCGGAATGCGACCGCGCGAGCCAGTGGCGACAGTTCTGGACAATCACCGTGCCGATGGTGCTGCCGTTCCTGATGCTGGCAGTGCTCTTCCGCGGCATCGAGAATTTTAAGATGTTTGATCTGGTGGTGCAGCTCACGGGCGGGGGGCCGGGCAACATCACGACGCTGACCTCGATCGACCTCAAGCGCGAGGCGTTTGAGAAATGGCGGACGGGCTACTCCTCCGCCTACGCCGTCATCCTCTTCGTCACGGTCTTCGGCCTCGCCTCCATCTACGTAAAGGCGCTGAACAAGGTGAAGGAGCGATGAGCTTTTCCGTCACCGAGCCTTCGCGGGCGACGAAGTGGTTCGCGGGTGCGATGGTTGTGCTCTACGCCATCATCACGCTGCTGCCGCTTCTTTGGATCATCGCGACGGGGTTCAAATCGCCCTCGGACTCGATTGCCTATCCGCCCAAGGTCGTGTTCCAGCCGACGCTGGAGGGGTATGTGAACCTCTTCACCACGCGGACCCGGATCAACGAGGCGGACGCGGCGGAACTGCCCGAGCCAGAGACCTGGTACGAAGAGATCGTGCGCGATCAGGGGCAAGTGATCGCCGGGCCGTCCCGCTATGGTGAGCGGTTCTTGAACTCGGTGATCATCGGGTTCGGATCGACGTTTCTTTGCATGATCCTCGGCACTGCCGCGGCCTATGCGTTCAGCCGGTTTCGGGTGCCGCTGAAGGACGATCTGCTGTTCTTCATCCTCTCGACGCGGATGATGCCGCCGATTGCCGTGGCGATCCCGATCTTCCTCATGTTCCGGCAATTGGGGCTGAGCGACACGCATCTCGGCATGATCCTGCTCTATACCGCTGTGAACCTGTCTCTGTCGGTCTGGCTGCTGAAAGGGTTCATCGACGAGATCCCGGTGGAGTACGAGGAAGCGGCGCTCATCGACGGC
>JBCDFC010000225.1:0-8336 GCA_039178805.1 Pseudomonadota bacterium
CGCGCCATCGTGCCCCGCTACCCGGGCGTAACCTCGGCCATGGGCTGCGTCATCGCCGATATGCGCCAGGACTTCGTGCAGACGATCAACGGCCTGGCGGACGCGCTGGACGAGGCGGCCCTCGGCACCCTCATGCAGCGCCATTTCGACGACGGCAATCGGCTCCTCGACGCCGCCCGCACGGCTTTCGAGCGGCGCGATGCAGCGTTCACGCTCGACATGGCCTATGTCGGTCAGACCCATACGCTGTCGGTGCCGCTCTCCGTCTCGATCGCGGCGGGCGTGGTTCAGCCACCCACCCGGGACGCCATCGCGGCCGCTTTCGATGCCGCATACGGGGCGCAATACGGCCGCCTGCTCGAGGGCGGGGTCCGGCGCATCCTCAACCTTCGAAGCGCGGTGATCGGCCGCCGCCCGAAATTCGACCTCGCGACCCTCGCCCCGGCGGAGGGCGGCAGCATCGAGGCCGCGCAGGTCGGCAGCAGGCTTGTGCATTTCGGCGACACCTGGGTTGAGACAGCGCTCTACCGCCGCCTGGAGCTCCCCGTCGGCGCCCGCATCCCCGGCCCCGCGATCCTGATCCAGCCAGACACCACCATCCTGATCGAACCGGGGCTGGAAGGCCGGGTGGACCAGTACGGCAACGTCATCATCGCCGGGGAGGGCAGCGCGCCATGATCGAGACGTTTGCACCGGCCAAGACAGCGCTCCTGACGATCGATCTCCAAAACGATTTCCTTCACCCCGAGGGCGCCTATGGCCGCGCCGGGCAACGCGCGGACGCCATCGCAGCCCTCCCTGCCCGCATCGCCCCGGTCGGAGCGGCGCTACGGGCCAAGGGCGGCACCTATATCTCAGCCCAGTTCACCCTCATCCCCGGCCCCGGTGGTGAGCCGCTGATCGCGCCGCATCTGAAGAAACTCCGCCCCTTCCTCGGCCGGGGCGATTTTGCACCCGGCGGCTTCGGTCACGCCCTGGTCGATGCCCTGGCACCCGCAGACTACACAGTGGAGAAGGTGGCCTACTCGGCCTTCTACCAGACCCGCCTAGAATACATTCTCCGCGCCCTCGGCATCCGGTCGCTCATCATCGGGGGGATCGTAACGAACGGCGGCGTCGCCAGCACCGTGCGCGATGCCCATCTGCGCGACATCCCCACGGTGCTGCTGTCGGACGGCTCTGCCGCCTTCGACGCGGCGGTGCACGCGGCAACGCTCACCTCGCTCGGCAGCGTCACGCGTGCGATGACCTGCGCCGAGGCAAACGCCCTGATAGAGAGCGGGTCATGAGCCTCAAAGCGCGGCTCGCGCAGGAGCGGATCCTGGTCGCCCCCGGCGTCTATGACGGGCTCACGGCAGCGCTCGCCGCCGAGGCCGGGTTCGAGGCGCTCTACCTATCGGGCGCCGCCGTTGCCTATACCCGCCTCGGCCGCCCGGATATTGGTCTCACCGCGATGACCGAGATGGCGGAAACGATGGCCCTGATCCGCGACCGCGTGGACCTGCCGGTGATCATCGACGCGGATACGGGCTTCGGCAACGCGCTCAACGCCCAGCGCACGATGCGGAGCTATGAGCGTGCGGGGGCGAGTGCCCTGCAGATCGAGGATCAAGGCTACCCCAAGCGCTGCGGCCATCTCGCGGACAAATCGCTGATCCCGGCGGCCGAGATGGCGGGCAAGATCCGCGCGATGGCCGATGCGCGCGCGAATGCCGCAACGCTGATCGTCGCGCGCACGGATGCCATCGCCGTCGAAGGTTTTGCCGCCGCCATCGACCGGGCCGGCGCCTATCTCGAGGCCGGGGCGGATGCGCTCTTCGTCGAGGCGCCACGCGATGCGGAGGAACTCGCCCACATCGCCCGCACATTCTCGACCCGCGTGCCGCTCCTCGCGAACATGGTCGAAGGGGGGGCGACGCCGATCAATACCGCGGCGGATCTCGAAGCGCTCGGCTTCTCCATCGTGATCTTCCCAGGCGGGATCGTCCGCGCCCTCGCCCATGCCGCGCAGGACTATTATCGGAGCCTTGCGGAGCACGGCTCCAACCGCCCCTTCGCCGACCGGATGTTCGACTTCGGCGGGTTGAACGAGGTGATCGGCACGGCCGAGATGCTGGCCCGCGGCCGCCGCTACCAAGGCGGCGAAGACCGCTGATGGCGGAGGTTCGGCCCGCACCCTCCGAGGGCTTTCCTGTCGCGGTCGAGACACTCGTGATCGGTGCCGGTGCGGCCGGGCTGACCGCAGCACTCGCAGCGCAGGATGCGGGGCGCGAGGTTCTGGTGCTCGAGCGGGATGCGGTGCCGGCAGGCTCGACCGCCCTCTCGGCCGGGCTGATCCCCGCCGCCGGCACGCGGTTTCAGGCAGCGGCCGGGATCGATGACGATTGGCGGCGGTTCGCAGCAGACATCCAGGCCAAGGCGAAGGGCGAGAACGATCAGGATCTGGTCGACCGCCTCGCTCAAGGGGCCGCTCCTGCCATCGAATGGCTGAGCGAGCGGCATGGTCTGCCCTTCAGCCTGGTGGACGATTTCGACTATCCAGGCCACTCGCGGCGCCGCATGCACGGCCTACCCTCGCGCGCGGGCGCAGAGCTGATCGACCGTCTGCGCACCGCCGCCGAGGAAACCGGGATCGATATCCTCTGCGAGGCAACGGTCCACACGCTCTATACCGACAGGCGCCGCATCGAGGGCGTCACCCTCTCCCGCCCCGATGGCAGCGAAGAGCGGATAGGCTGCAGCCGGCTTATCCTCGCCTGCAACGGCTTCGGCGGGAACCGCGCGATGGTGGCAGCCAACATGCCCGAGATCGCCGAGGCGCTTTGGTTCGGGCATGACGGCAATCGCGGCGAGGCCGTCACTTGGGGCCAGGCGCTTGGCGCCGCCACCCGCCATCTCGGCGCCTATCAGGGCCACGGGAATGTCGCCCATCCTGAGGGTATCCTCATCACCTGGGCGACGATAACCGAGGGCGGCGTGCAGGTGAACCGCAACGGCCGGCGGTTCTGGGACGAGTCCCAAGGCTACTCGGAGGCCGCCCGCGCGGTCCTCGCCCAACCCGGCGCCGAAGCTTTCACCATCTTCGACGACCGCATCGCCACCATCGCCCGTCAGTTCGCGGATTTTCGGGCGGCGGAGGAACAAGGCGCGATCCGCAAGGGCGACACGGCTGAGGCGCTGGCGCGATCACTCGGCCTTCCCAGCGCGGCGCTGGCCGAAACGCTGGCCACCATTCCCTCAGGCGGCACGGACGCCTTCGGTCGCAGGTTCCCCGACCGCCCGCTCAATCCGCCGTATTTGGGCGTGCGGGTGAAGGGCGCCCTTTTCCATACCCAGGGTGGCCTGATGACCGACGCCGCAGCTCGCGTGGTTGGCGAGGATGGGCAGTCCTTCCCGAACCTTTTCGCCGTGGGCGGCGCGGCCTGCGGGGTCTCGGGCGGGGGCGACGCGGGCTACCTCTCGGGCAATGGGCTCCTCTCGGCCGTCGTCCTCGGCCGGGTTGCAGGCGCTGCGCCATAGGCCAGCCCTAAACAGCCCGTCATACCCGCACCCGATCCGAGCATGGCATGACCCGGTAGGGCAGAAGGCGCTCTAGGCGCTCAGATGTTCGAAGAGGCGGGCGACCGCTTCGGCACCCGGATCAACATGGCCGCGCAACTGTTCGGCGTTGATGTACATCGCCCTGCCCGCGTTCGCGCGCGTGATCTCGGCCGTGCGATTGGCGCCTGCGCGAGCGGCGTCTGCGGCGGCACGAAGGCCCTCGCCCAATGCCTCCAAGGCGGGCTCGAGCGCGTCGATCATCGTCCGATCGCCGCGCTGAGCACCGCCGATCTCCTGCATCCGGGTGAGGCCGGTCTGCAGCGCCTCCCGCATGGTCTGCCCGCTCGACGCAGCATCGCCTGCCGCTGCGAAGAAGATCGCGAGCAGCACACCGGAGGAGCCGCCCATCGTCTCGCTCAGCTCTTGGCCAATGGCCCGATAAAGCTGTGTCTGATCCGCCAGAGGCAGCCGGTCCATCGCGCTGATCAACGCCCGGGATGCGCCCGCAAGCGTTGAGCCCGTATCGCCATCGCCCGATTTCGCGTCCAGGGCGTTCAGGTCCGCCTCGGCCGAGATCATGATCTCGCAGCACCGCGTGAGGAAGGCCCGCGTCTCCACATGATCCGACGCCAAGGGCCGGATCGGCTTCAACCCATCGGGCAGATCCACCACCCTGACGGACGAAACCGCCTTCAACCCGGGCCAGGCCGGCAGGGGCGTTGGTGCTTGCAGGCAAGCGATCTCTTCCGCCCCTGCCGGGTAGAGGGAGACGGAGAAGCCGCGCATCTCAAGCGAAGTCATCATCGCCGCCGGGCCAACGATATGCTTGATCTGCCCGCCGAGTGCTGTGTTCACCAGCTCATGCGCGAGCACCGACATCTCCAGCACCGACGCACCACCGAGATTGTTGAGAAGCGCCACATACTCCGCGCCCGGTGTCGTCACACCGGCGAGCTTCTCCATCACCATGTCCATGGCGGTTTTCGCGTCCTCGAAATCGACCTGCTGAACGCCGGCCTCGCCATGGATGCCGAGACCGAGTTCGGCCTTGCCGAAGGGGATGCGATCCTCCTTGGGCGCGCCCGGAACGGTGCAGGTGTCGAGCGACATGCCGATGGACTTGGTGCCCTCGATGACGCGCGCCGCCGCCGCCGTCACCTCATCGAGGCTCGCGCCCCGCTCGGCCAGCGCACCTGCGATCTTGTGCACGAAGAGCGTACCGGCCACGCCCCGCGCCTGCGGCAGATCCGGCAGCGCGACATCGTCATCGACGAAGACCGTGTTGACCTTGAGCCCGAAGGTGCGGGCACGCTCCGCTGCCAGGCCGAAATTCAATCGGTCGCCCGTGTAGTTCTTCACGATCAGCAGGCACCCGGCCTCGCCCGTCACGGCCAGGATACCCGCCAGCACCGCGTCGACTGAGGGCGAGGCGAAGACATCCCCGCAGACCGCCGCCGTCAGCATGCCCTGCCCGACAAAGCCCACATGCGCCGGCTCGTGCCCCGATCCGCCGCCAGAGACGAGCGCCACCTTGGATTTGTCCCAGTCGGTGCGCGTGACGACGCGAATATGCGGATAGCCGTCCAACCGCTGCAGCATCCCCCCCGAGGTCGCGACCACGCCGTCGATGGCCTCTTGGACGATGTCTTCCTTCTTGTTGACGAACAGCGTCATGGCTTCCTCCCTTATCCCCGGACCCGGTCGCCATTGGCGTCGAAGAAGAACGGGGTTCTTGGTTCTATTGCGACGATGTCCCCGGCCTTGAGGCTGGTATGGGCGTCGGTGACGGTGACGATGTCGTGGTTGCGGAACTTGAGATGCAGCCGCGTCTGGTCGCCCAGATGCTCGATCCGGCTCACCAGGCTGTCCTGGCCTGCACCTTGGGCGATCTGCTCGGGGCGCAGACCGATCGATGCGGCCCCTTCGGGCGCATGGCCGAAGAGATCGGCGGGCAGGATGTTGATGCGCGGCTGGCCGAGGCGGCCCGCGGCGTAGATGCTGACCGGATCGGCATAGATCTCGCGGGGCGGCCCGAACTGGATCAACCGACCCTCCTCCAACACGCCCACATGGGTCGCCATCGTCATCGCCTCGATCTGGTCATGCGTGACATAGAGGAGCGTGGCACCGGAATGCGCCTGGATCGATTTGAGCTCGACCCGCAGATCCGCCCGGAGCTTCGCATCGAGTGAGGAGAGCGGCTCGTCCATGAGATAGACCGAGGGCTCACGCACCAGCGCCCGCCCTATGGAGACGCGCTGCATCTCGCCCCCTGAGAGCGCAGTCGATTTGTTGTCGAGCTTATGGGCGATGCGCAGGACTTCGGCGACCGCCTGAACCTTGCGCTCGATCTCCGCGCGCGGGGTCTGCAGCATCGGGGATTTCAGCGGGAACTCCAGGTTCTCGCGCACGGTCAGATGCGGGTAGAGCGAGTATTGCTGGAAGACCATGGCGACGTTGCGCTGCGCGGGCGTAAGGCCGTTCGTGGGGCGGCCGTCGATATAGATCTCACCGCTGTCGGGCTGCTCGAGCCCCGAGACGAGGCGCAGCGTCGTCGTCTTGCCCGCCCCCGTCGGCCCCAGCAGTACCACGAACCCGCCATCGGGCACGGTGAGCGAGACCCCGTTCAGCGCCGTGACATCGCCGTAGTGGCGGGAGACGTCTTGGAGCGCGACCTCAGCCATGGCCGAGCACCCCCTCATTCGCGGCGGAGAGGAGTGCGTTGCCCTTCTCGGCATCGAACAGCGTCAACGTGCGTTCATCGAAGCTGAGGCCCGTGGTGACATCGATATCGACGCGGATGTCGGAGGCGATCCGCGCCTTCACATCGCCGAAACCCGTGCGCACCGTCACGATCTGGGTCGTGCCGAGATACTCGGCCGCAAGGATCTCGCCCCGTACCGGCCCCGCATCGTCCAGGCGCACATGCTCGGGCCGCACACCCAAGGCGAGAGGACCGGCAAGCCCCTCGCGCAGCTCAGGCATGGGCACTGCCGCGTCGTTGAGACTGACCGAACGGGTGCCGATCCCCACCATGCCCTCGAGCCTGAGAAAGTTCATCGGCGGCGAGCCGAGGAAATCCGCCACGAACATCGTCGCGGGCCAGTCGTAGATGTCCTGCGGGTCGCCGAACTGCTCGACCACGCCATGGTTCATCACGACGATCTTGTCGCCCATCTGCATCGCTTCGAGCTGATCATGGGTGACATAGACGGTCGTAGCGCCCATCCGGTCATGGAGCGCACGCAGCTCCTCGGCCATCCGCTCCCGAAACTCCGCATCGAGCGCGCCGAGCGGCTCGTCCATCAGGAACGCCTTCGGTTGGCGCACGATAGCCCGGCCCAGGGCGACACGCTGCCGGTCGCCGCCTGAGAGCCCGCCCACGGGTTTGTTCAGGATGTGCTCGATCCCCAAGAGGCGCGCGACCTCCGCCACCTTCTTCTTGGCCTCGGTCCGCGACATGCCCTGGCTCAGCAGCGGGTAGCTGATGTTCCGCCCGACATTCATATGCGGGTAGAGCGCGAACATCTGGAAGACGAAGGCGATATCCCGCTTGCTCGCCGGCTTCTGCCCGACCTCCTCACCGTCGATAAAGACCTCGCCCGATGTCGGCAGTTCCAACCCCGCGATCATCCGCAGGGTCGTGGTCTTGCCACAGCCCGAAGGGCCGAGGAGCATGAAGAACTCCCCATCGGCGATCTTGAAGCTCGAGGACTGCACGGCCGTGAAGTCCCCGAACTCCTTGCGAAGATTGCGGATCAAGATTTCAGCCACGGGTCGCGATCTCCTGCCCGATCCGGAAAAGATTGCCGTCCGGATCCCAAAGCGCAGCCTCCCGCATGCCCCAAGGCTTATCCTCGACCGGCGCGAACCGCGGGAAACCGGCATCCGAGGGCAGGCCGAGCTTGACCACCTGGTCCGAGAACGCGTCGACATCGGCCGGGCGGACATAGGCGCCGTGATCGCTCGCCTCGGGCAAGTGATCGGGCTTATGAAAGAAATGCACCTCGACCCGGTCGCGGTTCAGCAGCATGTAGCCGTCATCGCGGTACCAGCGCTCGAAGCCCAGAAGCGTGTAGAACGCCTCGGTCTGATCGAAGTCGCGGGACGGCAGGATCGGGCAGATCTGCTCCAGCATCAGTCGCCCTCCGGAAAATGGCTGACGATGACGAACATGACCGTGCCCACCAGCGTCACGATAAATGAGTAGGTGAAGGCGATCAGGAGGAAGGGCTGCATCAGCATCACGACGCCGAGCGCGATCAGGACCGAGGCCACCATTTCCCAAGGATCGCGACGAAGGCGCATCAAGCCGTTCAGAAACCCGCTCATTTGCGCACCGCCCCGAATGTAATCCCCCGCAGCAGGTGTTTGCGCAGCAGGATCGTGAAGACCATCACGGGCACGAGGAAGATCGTCGCCCCGGCAGCGACTGCAGGCCAGTCCTTGCCACCGACCCCGATGATCGTGGGGATAAAGGGCGGCGCCGTCTGCGCACTGCCGGAGGTCAGAAGGACCGCGAAGGCATACTCGTTCCAGGCAAAGATCAGGCAGAAGATCGCGGTCGAGGCGATGCCGGTCGCAGCCTGAGGCAGCACCACTTTGTAGAAGGCCTGGAACCGCGTGTAGCCGTCGATGAGCGCCGCTTCCTCGTACTCGACCGGGATCTCGTCGATGAACCCTTTCAGAAGCCAGACCGACAGGGACAGGTTCACGGCGGTGTAGAGCAGGATCATCCCGAGATGCGTGTCGCTCAGCCCCAATTGCCGGAACATGAGGAAGATCGGGATCGCCAC
>JBCDFC010000226.1:0-8287 GCA_039178805.1 Pseudomonadota bacterium
CGATATCGGCGGTGTTGAGGCTTTGCGTGAGGCTTTTCGGCAGTGGCGCGCTGCCGAGCGCGGTTGCCTCGGCGAGGCTGTCATCGCCGAGCCCGATCGCCGGTGCTGTGTCCTCCGCCATGCCGTCTCCTCTGCGCCGTCGGCGCTGGCTCGACCGGGCGCCATCGTCCTATTGTGCGGGCTGGCGGCGTGGGGGCAAGCGATGTCGGTTGAGATCAAGGCGCACGCGGTCGCGGTCCATGTGCTGCGCCGAGTGGGCGAAGTGTGGCAGGTGCTGATCCTCTATCGCACCTCGGCGACCATCGGGTGGTCGCAGGTCGCGGGCGGGATCGAGGCCGGGGAGAAGGCCTGGCAGGCGGGTCTGCGTGAGCTGCGCGAGGAAGCCTCGCTTGTGCCCGAGACCTACTACTCGGCGGATTTCTGCGAGCAGTTCTACGACTACGAGAACGACTGCATCTGCATCTTTCCGGTCTTCGTGGCGATGGTCGCGGCGCATGCGCAGGTAGTGCTGAACGACGAGCACAGCGCCTTCCGCTGGGCGTCGTTCGAGGAGGCAGACGCGTTGCTGCCCTATCCTGGCCAGCGCCGCGCGATTGCGATGATCCGCGACGCCTTTGTCCTGCGCTCACCCGATCCGCTGCTTCGGATCGAGGGGTGGCGTTGATCAGGCGCTTGGCCGCGGATCCTCGTCGCTGCGTGCGATGGAGATGGGAACGCGGCCATC
This sequence comes from Pseudomonadota bacterium, assembly GCA_039178805.1. Taxonomy (GTDB): domain Bacteria; phylum Pseudomonadota; class Alphaproteobacteria; order Rhodobacterales; family Rhodobacteraceae; genus Thermohalobaculum. The sequence continues at coordinate 725 of JBCDFC010000226.1, forward strand.
GCGCCGCTCAAGCTCGGCCAGCATGGCCTCCGCCCGCTCAGCCCGCGCCCAATTCCGCGCGTTTTCTCTGAGCGTGTTCATAAGCGTCCGCTCGAGCATGGCGATGCGCTCATTGGCGCGCTCGATCTCGGCCGGATGATCGTCGCGGCGCGCGGGCCGGCGCTTGGGGTCGAAAGGAATGATGGTCAACGCTGCACTCCGTCTTACTCACTGCGACAATTAATCTGCGCTGATCCTTAAACCGGCGTTGCCGTAGGCGCCGGATGGACCATCTGCCGCGTCGCAATGAGAAACTGGACACGCGAATGAGCACCGAAAGCGGCCCGACGATCCTGTGGTTGAGGCGCGATCTGCGGCTAGGCGACCATGCTGGCTGGCATGCGGCCCTGGCGCACGGGGGGCCGATTATCCCGGTCTTCATCCTCGATCCGCTGGTCGAGGAGAGCTATGGCACTGCGCCCAAATGGCGGCTGGGTCTGGGGCTCGAGACTTTTGCCGAGACGCTGGCGGGCAAGGGCTCGCGCCTCATCCTGCGGCGCGGCGATGCGCTGACGGCGCTGCGCGCGCTGATCGCGGAGACCGGGGCGAAAGCGGTTGTGTGGGCCCGTGTCTACGACCCGGATGGGATCGCACGGGACACGGCGGTCAAGGCGGCGCTGAAAGCGGACGGGATCGAGGCAAACTCAGTCAACGCGTCGCTGCTGTTCGAGCCCTGGACCGTCGAGACGAAGACGGGCGGGTTCTACAAGGTCTACACCCCGTTCTGGCGCGGTGTTCGCGACATCGATCCGGGCAGTGCGCTGCCGAAGCCGGCCGATCTTTCGCCGCCGGATGCCTGGCCCGCCTCTGACGATCTCAAGGACTGGCAGCTTGGGCAGGGTATGCGCCGCGGCGCGCCGGTCGTGGAGCGCTTTATCAATCTTGGTGAGGCGGCGGCGGAGGCGCGGCTCGAAACCTTTATCGAGGGCGCGGCGGCAACCTATGCGGCGGATCGTGACCGGCCGGATCTGCCCGGCACCTCGAACCTCTCCGAGAACTTCACCTATGGCGAGCTGTCGCCGCGCACGGCCTGGTGGGCGGGCCGGGCCGCGATGGAGCGGCTGTCGGGCAAGGCGGCGGCGAGTGTCGAGGTTTTTCTGCAGGAGCTCGTCTGGCGCGAGTTCTCCTACCACCTGCTCTACCACACGCCGCGCCTCGTGACCGGGAACTGGCGCGAGGAGTGGGACACCTTCCCCTGGCGCGGCGACAACGAGGATGCGGAGGCCTGGCGGCGGGGCATGACCGGCTACGAGATGGTCGATGCGGGTATGCGGGAGATGTACGTCACGGGCCGGATGCACAACCGCATGCGGATGCTGACGGCGAGCCTCCTGACCAAGCATCTGATGACCGATTGGCGCATCGGCGAGGCCTGGTTTCGCGACTGCCTGGTGGACTGGGACATCGCGGCAAACGCCATGGGCTGGCAATGGTCTGCGGGGTCCGGGCCGGACGCGACGCCCTATTTCCGCGTCTTCAATCCCATCACCCAGGCAGACAAGTTCGACAAAAATGCAACCTATCGGGACCGCTTCCTTGCCGAGGGACGCAGAGAGCCACATGAAGACGCGATGGCTTTTTTTGATGCAGTGCCTCGGGCATGGGCCCTCGACCCCTCCGCGCCATACCCGGCGCCAGTCGTGGGCCACAAGGAAGGCCGCGAGCGCGCCCTTGAGGCGTATCGCAACCGGGCGGCCTGAATGACGGGTCGATCGGCACTGATGAAGGGGCACCGAGTTTCATGAAGATTGCGATCGTGGGTGGCGGCATCTCCGGTATGGGGGCGGCGCTGGCACTGGAAGGCACGCATGATGTGACGCTTTTCGAGGCGGAAGAGCGGCTGGGCGGTCATGCGCACACGGTTGAAGCGTGTTTTGGCGAGACGCGGGTGCCGGTGGATCTCGGCTTTATCGTCTTCAATGAGCGGAACTATCCGAACCTGTGTGGGATGTTCGAGCATCTGGGCGTGCCCTCGAAATGGTCGGACATGTCCTTCGGCTTTTCGCTGAAGGGCGGACGGCACGAATATGCCTGCGAAAGCCTCGACAAGCTTTTTGCGCAGCGGAGCCGGATCTTCGACCCGCGCCACATTGCAGGCCTGCGCGAGATCCAACGGTTTCTGCGGATCGCGCCAGACGCACTTGCCGAGGGACGGTTACAGGGCCTGACCTTGGGCGAATGGCTTGACGAGCAGCGTTTCTCGACGTGGTTCCGCGACCGGTTTCTGTTGCCGATGGGTGGGGCGATCTGGTCGACGCGCACGCATGATGTGCTCGATTTTCCGGCCGAGAATTTCGTGGCCTTCTTCGTCAATCACGACTTGATGACGGGTCTCGCGCCGGCACAGCGTTGGCGCACCGTGGATGGTGGCAGCCGCGAATATGTGCGCCGGGTCGGGGCGCTGCTCGGGGAACGGGCGGTCACAGGGCGGCGCGTCGTGGCGGCACGACCTGCCGCACTCGGCCGGCCGGCTGCTTTGCGGTTTGCCGATGGCGGCGTGGTGGAGGCGGATGCGCTGATCCTGGCATGTCACGGTCCTCAGGCATTGGCGCTCCTTCGCGCGGGCGGCAGCGATGCGCTCGATCAAGAGGTTGAGGCAACGCTCGATCGGTTCCGCACCTCCACCAACCGGGCGGTTCTGCATAGCGATCCAAGCCTGCTGCCGCGCCGGCGCAAGGTCTGGTCGAGCTGGAACTTCCTGTCCGAGGGTGCGGATGTGGACGCCAAGCGTCCCGCCGCCGTCAGCTATTGGATGAACCGGCTGCAGGGCATCCCTGAGGAACATCTCCTTGTCGTGAGCCTCAATCCGGGGCGAGAGCCGGATCCGGCGCTCGTTCATGCCGAGAAGTCTTGGGCGCATCCTTTGTTCGATGCCGGTGCTTTCGATGCGCAGTCCGCGCTCGAACGCGTTCAGGGGCGCGGCGGGGTCTGGTTCGCGGGCGCCTGGCTCGGTTACGGTTTTCATGAGGACGGCCTGACCGCAGGTCTTCGAGTGGCCGAGGCGCTGGGCGGAAGGCCGGTTTGGGCGCGTGGCAAGGCGTCGCCGATCGAACGTGCTGAGCCCGTGGCCGCGGAATAGGAGCGAGATGCGCGACGTCGTGGAAGATCAAGGGACCGAGGAGCGGGGCGGTTGCCTCTACCAGGGCCATGTCATGCACAAGCGGCTTCGCCCCTTCGTGCATCAGTTCCGCTACCGCGTCTTCACGCTTCTTCTCGATCTCGATCGGCTTGAGGAAACCTGCAGCCGGCTGCGGCTCCTCTCGCTCGATCGTTTCGGGCTGCTCGCTTTTCACCGCCGGGATCACGGGGCGCGCGACGGCTCGGACCTGCGCGCCTGGGCCGAGGGGCAGCTTGCCCGCGCTGGGCGGCCGAGGCCCGCACGCATCATGCTCCTTAGCTTCCCGCGCATCCTCGGCTACGTCTTCAACCCGCTCTCGGTCTATTTCTGCGAGGATGCCGACGGGCGCCTGGAGAGCGTGATCTACGAGGTCAAGAACACCTTCGGCGACCAACACCCCTATGTGCTCGGCGCCGAGGCTGATGCGAAGGGCGTCGTGCGGCACAGCCATGACAAGGGCTTTTTCGTCTCGCCCTTCATCGCGATGACGCAGACCTACAAGTTCACGATCCGGCAGCCTGCACAGCGCCTCTCCATCGGCATCCGACAGCATGACGATGAGGGGGAGTGGCTGATCGCCACGCAGACGGGACAGCGCGTCGCGCTTAGCGATCGATCCATGCTTCGCCTGTGGGCAATGCACCCGCTGATGACGCTGAAGGTTATGGTCGCAATCCATTGGCAGGCCCTGAAATTGTGGCTTAAAGGCGCACGCTTTCACCGCTATCGCGGACCCTATCCGGAAGAGAGCAACAGACCGGCATCGGCAGAACCTTCGCGTGCGCATTAGCTCTGGCCCCGCGCCGCGCAAAGCGCTTACAAAATTCCCAACGAGACTTGAGGGGAGTGGTATGGCGGACGCGCGCGCCGACAATGTGAGAAGCACCCCGCGCTGGTTTGAGGCCTTCTACGTCATCCTAAAAAGGATCGAGCGCGGGCGTCTCGAGATCATCCTGCCCGATGGGCGGATGTATCCGGCCGAAGGCTCGCGCCCCGGCCCGACGGCACAGATTATCGTCAAGGATCCCGACTTCTTCGCCCGGATGGTGCGCCAAGGCGAGATGGGGTTCTGCGAGATGTATGTCGAAGGCGGGTGGACCACGCCCGATCTGCAGTCGCTCTTCGATCTCATCATGCTCAACAATGATGGTCTGGGTCGCGGCTTTCCCGGTGCTGTGTTCCTGCGTCTTTACGAGCGGGCGCGCCATCTTCTGCGCAGCAACAGCAAGAGTGGATCGAAGCGGAACATCAGCCATCACTACGATCTCGGCAACTCGTTCTACGGGCTCTGGCTGGACGAAACGATGACTTACTCCTCCGCCTTGTTCTCAGGGCAGGGAGAGGAACTGGCGGCGGCCCAGGCGAACAAATACGCGGCGATCTGCGATCGGATCGGCGTGAAGCCGGACGACCATATCCTCGAGATCGGTTGCGGCTGGGGCGGGTTCGCCGAATACGCGATCCGGGAACGTGGCGCCCGGGTCACAGGTCTTACGCTAAGTCGCGAGCAGCATGACTTCGCCCAGGCACGGCTGCAGGCGGCAGGCCTGGCGGAGCGAGCGGAGATCGTGATCCGCGACTATCGCGAGGAGCGTGGCCGGTATGACGGCGTCGCCTCCATCGAGATGTTCGAAGCGGTCGGTGAACGCTACTGGCCGCTCTTCTTCGGCACGCTGCGCGATCGGTTGCGGCCGGAGGGACACGCAGCGCTGCAGGTGATCACGATTGCCGACAAGCTGTTCGAGAGTTATCGGAAGGGGACGGACTTCATTCAGAAGTACATCTTTCCGGGTGGTATGCTGCCAAGCCCATCGGCTCTGAGGGCTGAGGCACAGCGTGTGGGTCTATCTGTGGGGGGGTCGACGGAATTCGGTGAGAGTTATTCGCAAACCTTGAGGCTGTGGCGGGAACGCTTCAACGAGCGCTGGGACGAGGTTCGAGAGCTTGGATTTGATGACCGTTTCCACCGCATGTGGAACCTCTACTTGGCATCATGTGCGGCATGCTTCCTTGCAGGAACGACCGACGTCACGCAAATTACTTTCTCTCGCAGTGGGTAACGAGTACATCCTAAGACGGATTGCCAAGTGGGTAGGGTGGCACGTCTGATGGTGAAGGGGGGGCAAAAAGGCCCAGGATGCTGATCTTCAGGATCATCTGCGCCATCCTGATGGCATGGGCGGTCAACTGGGTGATGTCGCGCCCAGAGGCCGATCCTTTGCTTGCCGAACTGCCCCCAATGGGCACGATCGGGCCGGTTGCCGCCGCTATCGTTGGGTTCGTAAACCTTGCGACACGCCAGGGCTGGGGCGTCGTCGTCGCCGTCGCGAACGGCGTCTGGGCAGGGCTCCTCTCGGTCGGCCTCTCCGGCGTTCTCTACATGGCGTGGATCCTGGGCGTCGCCGTCGATGAGGGCTATGTGAAGGACTTCGCCGGGTTCATGCGCGTGACGAGTTCCGAGGTAAAGCCGCTCTTCGAAGTCGTGGTGAACGTGCCGCTCTTGATTCTCACGATCACGGCAACCTCGGTGCTGGGCGTCTTCTCCGAGCTCTTGCACTGGACGATCGTGCGCATGCGCCGGAACAAAAGCGATCCGGGCGACGAATACGGTTAGGGCGGCGCTGGAGGGCTTGAGGCTGGTCTGCCCTTAAGCGTGGGCTAAATTCCCACGCAGTCTTGCCGCGGAGCTTTCATGCCAGTTTCCCTCCTCGCAGCCTATGCCGCGCCAGCCCTATTTCTGGCCGCGCTTTACCTGCCGCTTTTTACCTATGTGACGCCCTTCTACGCCGAGGAGCGGGGGGTAGGCCTCGCTGCGCTGGGGGCGGCCTGGATCGCGATCAGGCTCTTCGATGCGTTCTCGGACCCTGTGGTGGGATGGCTTTCGGACCGGACGCCGGGCCGGTTCGGCCGTAGGCGGGTGTGGCTGGCAGCCTCGGTGCCGGTGATCGCGCTGGGCGTCTGGCAGGCCTTCGTCCCGCCGGAGGATGCTGGTCTCGGCCATGCTGTGCTGTGGCTCACGGTCGTGACGCTCGGTTGGTCCATGGCGCAGACGCCTTATGCCGCCTGGGGGGCGGAAGTCGCGCAAGATTATCGCGCGCGCACCGCCGTGACGGCATGGCGCGAGGCGCTGGTCTTGGCGGGAACGGTGCTCTCGACGGTCTTGTACGTGGCAGGCGGCGAGGGGGCGGGCGGCCTGGCCTACGTCGCCGTTGGCGTGGCGATCGGCCTGCCGCTCGCGGTTGCGCTGTCGGCCTGGCGGGTGCCCGATCCGGAACGCCCGGCAGGTGTCGCGCGCGCCGCGGGTGAGGCGCCGGGATTTCGAGCGCTGCTGAGTGCGCTCGGCGCGAACCGGCATTTCCGACGATTGATCGGTGCCTGGCTTGCGAATGGCGCGGCGAATGCCTTGCCCGCGTCGCTCTTCATCTTCTTCGTCGAGGCCCGTTTGGGGGCTGAGGACGCGGCCGGACTGCTCTTTCTGTTGTACTTCTTGACGGCGGTTCTCGGCATTCCGTTCTGGTATTGGGCGGCTGGCCGGGTCGAGAAGCACCGGCTCTGGGGCTATGCGATGCTCTATGCCTGCGCGATCTTCGCGGCTGCACTCTTCCTCGGCGAGGGCGACGTGATCGCCTTTGGCGTGATCACGGTGCTGACCGGGCTGGCGTTCGGCGCGGATCTTGTGCTGCCGCCGGCGATCCAGGCGGATGTGGTCGCGGCGGACCGGGCCGAAACGGGCGCGGAGCGGGCCGGGATCTTCTTCGCGCTTTGGCAAGTCGCCACGAAAGCCTCCCTGGCGGTGGCCTCGGGTCTCGCTTACCTCGCGCTCGATTTCGCCGGCTTCATGGCGGGGGGGCCGAATGACGAGAGCGCCCTCCTCGCTCTCGCGCTCCTCTACGCCGGCGCGCCCATCCTCCTCAAACTCCTGGCCGTCGCCCTCATCTGGCGCTTCGAACTCGGCCGCGACCGCCTGAACGCGCTCGGCGCAGCCTGAAGAGACTGAGAAAGCGGCATCGCGGACGGTGCCTGCGATACGGTTTGCGCTTGAACAGCGCCTGTGGCCGCTGTTCAAGCCGCGGTGGGTTGAGTTGAAGCTTCGTTCTGCGGGTCGGTCCGTGGGGCGTGGACTGGATTTGGGGGCTGGGGAGGAGCCCTTGGGGCTCTGTCTCCAGAATGGTCGAGGATCGGGGCGCGCCAAGGACGCCTTTGGCGCCGGCTCCGCCGGTGGCGGTGCCATCCTTGACCCGCCCCGATCCTCGGGCAAGCGGTGGGCGTAGAGAGGGATGGCGCCTGTGGGCTGTCGGTAGGCTGAGGGGGGTTAGGGGTCAATCTTGTCCCAGCCGAGGGCCTTGCGGACGAGCCAGACATAGGCGCGGTTCGGGAGGAGGCCGATGGTCTTGAGGATGAGGGCG
>JBCDFC010000227.1:0-8262 GCA_039178805.1 Pseudomonadota bacterium
GTCCTCGGCAGGCCAGAAGTTGAGAGCGGCGTTCTTCTCGTACCGGCCGAAGGCAAGGTCTGCCGTCTGCCAGGCACGGAAGTACTCGCTGCTGATGACATTGCCGACGGGAATGCCGACGCGACCGAGGCTGGTGTCGGCGCCCGCCTCCTCAAGCTCCCGATACCGCCGCTCGGCACGCGCCTCGGGTGTGGCGACGAGATAGAGCTTCACCTCGGCTTCGGGGCAGATGACCGTGCCGATGTCGCGCCCGTCCAGAACGGCGCCGCCGGGCCTGCGGGCGAAGCTGCGCTGATAGGCGATGAGGGCCTTGCGGACGCCCGGAAATTTGGCGACGCGGCTCGCCGCCCGTGCGGCCAGCGCACTCCGGAGCCCGTCGATGCCGAGATGTTCGGCGCGGAGATCCCGCGCGATGAGCTCGGCCGCCCCTTCGTCGATCACGCCCCGGCCCGTGTCCATCGCCAGCTTGCCGACCGCGCGGTAGAGGAGACCCGTATCGAGATGCGCAAAGCCGTAGCGTTCGGCGAGCGAATGCGCGACCGTACCCTTCCCCGCACCGGCAGGGCCGTCGATGGCAACGGTAAAGGCACCCATCGCACTAGGCGGGCCCTCACCTTCAGCCATCGCAGGTTTCGCGTCGGCCGGCATTCGGTCTGTCCTGCACTCCCGGTATGTCGCCGGCATAAACCGGGACATCGTCCACAATGTCGTAGTAATCGCCGGCTTCCGCGGCGAAAATATGGGCGGCGATGCGAAGACCCGTCGGCGCATCAAGACAGCCGGCCATGACAGAGATCATGCCGCTCCCTTCCCGCTCCCACAGCAGCAGCGAGCCGCAAGTCGTGCAGAAGCCGCGACGATGGCCGGGCGTCGCCTCCCACCATTTGATCTTGTCGGCCCCCTCGATCTCGAGCGCCGTCCTTGGCAGCGCTGTCGCAGCAACGATATGGCCAGACTGACGCCGGCAGCTCCGACAATGGCAGCCGATCACGGGACGGAGCGGAGCGTGCAAGGTGAGCCGCACGTCACCGCATGCGCATCGGCCGGTTACAGCCATTAGTCGGTCTCCTTGTGCTTTGTGGCATCAGCGTTCTCGGGTGCACCACCGTTCAGCCAAGGCATTGCTTCGTTCAGTGCTCGACGAAAGCAGTCTAGTGGCAATTCGACGCCCGAGAGAACGATCCGAAGACCACGACCATCGGCAGTCTCTGCCTCAATCGTATCCTCATTCCGAAGCACCGCGATGACGGTGCCGTCGGGAATGTGGAACTCGACCACATAGTCATCGGACGCAAGGTCATATGTTCGGACGGCATCAATTTGGCATCCTATCGAAGTTACCCTCGACGTCTCAGTCATGCGTTCTTCCGAGTGATGACGGCGCCGAGACCGTCGAGGAGCGGCACGAAGCCTGGGAAGCTGGTGGCGATGGGTCCGGTGTCGTCGACCGTAACGGGGTTTTTGGTGCCGAGGCCGAGGCAGAGGAAGCTCATGGCGATGCGGTGGTCGAGATGCGTCTCGACCGTCCCGCCGCCCGAAACGCCTTCGGCGCCCCGGCCGTGAACTGTCATGCCGTCCTCATGTTCGGTCACGTCGACCCCGTTCGCGCGGAGGCCGGCGACGACGGCAGCGATGCGGTCGCTCTCCTTCACGCGCAGCTCTCCTATCCCGCGCATGACGGTGTCGCCCGTGGCGAAGGCTGCGAGGCATGCCAGTACAGGGTATTCGTCGATCATGCTGGGCGCGCGTTCCGGCGGCACCTCGATGCCTTTGAGCCCACCAGAATGGCGAGCGCGGAGATCGGCCACCGGTTCGCCTGACGCGTCGCGCGGATTTTCATGGGTCAGATCCGCGCCCATTTCAGCAAGTGTTTCGTAGAACCCTGCGCGGGTGGGGTTCAGGCAAATGCCGGGCACCAGCACCTCCGATCCGGTTGCGATCAGGGCCGCGGCAATCGGGAAGGCGGCCGAGGACGGGTCGCGCGGGACGGCGACATGGCAGGGACGGAGTTCCGGCTCGCCCGTCAGGTGGATGGCGCGACCCTCCTCGCTGTCCTCAACCGCGATCTCGGCGCCGAAGGCTTGCAGCATCCGCTCGGTATGATCCCGCGTCGCCTCGTGCTCGATCACCACGGTCTGGCCGGGGGCGTTCAGGCCTGCGAGGAGCACCGCGGACTTCACCTGCGCGCTCGGCACAGGCAGGCGATAGGTGACGGGCACAGGCTCCGCCGCACCCTTCAAAGTGAGGGGCAGAAGCCCGCCATCGCGCCCCATCGCGGTCGTACCGAACGCCGCCAAAGGGATGAGAATGCGGCCCATGGGGCGGCGGCGGAGCGAGGCATCGCCCGTGAAGGTCGCAGCGATGGGGCAGGTCGCCATAGCGCCCATAAGGAGCCGCACGCCCGTACCGGCATTGCCGCAATCGATCACGTCTTCGGGCTCCATAAACCCGCCGGTGCCGACACCGTGGACGGACCATGTACCCTCGCCCGTCCGCTCCACCGTCGCACCGAAAGCCCGCATCGCATCGGCGGTCCGCAGGACGTCTTCGCCCTCCAGCAGCCCATCGATCGTTGTCTCGCCAACAGCGAGCGCACCGAGGATCAGAGCCCGGTGGCTAACGGATTTGTCACCCGGCACATCGGCCGTGCCGCGCAGGGGGCCTGCGCTACGCGAGGCAGCAGGGCTTGATGGGGAAGAACTCATCTGGGTGACCTTGATCCGAAGACGCGCCCTCCTAACGCAGCCCCCGGCGCCGGTCCAGCGGGCCGGTGCGTATCAAACCCCAACAGCTACCGAGCGAGATCCGGATTTACGGGTTGAGGCGACACCGGGTTTAACGGTTGGAGTCATACAAGGAGCCACGCCGTGCTCAGCTTCGGCTTGCTCGCGGCGATCGTTGTGAGGCGCTGAGCAGGCCGGGCCGCACAGAGACCCCATTCATAGTAGCGCGGCCCGGCCTGCGGTGGTCTGGTTCAAGCGCTTTCCTTCGTCAGGATGCCCTAGAGGTCCCTGAGCCGGTATGAGCGGCCCTTGATGTTGAGGACGTTCGAACTGTGGAGCAGCCGATCGAGGATGGCGGCCGCTGGCACTTCGTCACCGGCGAGCAGCTCCGTCCAGTCCCTCACGCTCTTATTCGTGGTGATCATGATCGCGCCGCGGTCGTAGCCGTAGGTGATAAGGCGGAAGAGTGAGCCGCAAACGCGCCACCGTTTCGAGCGCCGTCACCAACTCGTCGAAGCGGTAGTACTGGGCGGAGAAGCCGAACTGGACGGTGCGCACCCCGAGGCTCACGGCGAGGTGCGTCTTGCGCACACCCGGCGGCCCTTGCAGCAGAACCGTCTCCTTGCCGCACACCCAGGCGCCGGTCGCCAGCGTCTCGATCTGCGAGCGTTCGATCACGGGCTCGAATTCGACCGTGGAGAAGACGACCCAGTGGGTGCTTTTGAAGAAGCCATGGACGACGGGTTCAATGCTGCTTCGTAGGATTGGATGGCGTCATGCTGGGACGGAAGGAGCGGCGTCAGCTTGAGCTGTTCGTGACCGGGTGGCTACGGGAGCTGATCCCGGACGATCACGTTTTGTCTGGGTGGATCGCGGTCTCGATCTCAGTTGGCTCCGCGACGAGGTCGCGGCGCTCTACTGTGCAGATAAAGGCAGGCCCAGAATCGACCCCGACATCGCCGTGCGGCTGATGCTTGCGGGTTTTCTGCTGGGCATCCCACATCGCACGCCGATCCGCCGGCGCGACGCCGCTGGCTTCCCGGCCCTTCCCTGTCGAGCGATTCAAATGTGACGCCCGCCACGACATCGTCCGCTGCCCCGCCCGTAAGGTTCTGCGCCCGTGCAACGCCACGAAGGCTGGCCAAGTCTATCCCGCCGAGCGGCGCGACTGTGACGCCTGTCCGCTCCGCGCCTAATGCCTGCCGCGGGCGGCGCGGACCCCGCGCGTGCACATCGTCAAAAAATCACCCGGCCACGCTGCGCGCCCGCCGCAAGCGACAGCGCTGGGGGGGAGCGCGAACGCACGCTCCACACCCGCCACCGATGGCGCGCGAAAGGCGCGCACGGCACGGCCAAGTCCATCCATGGCCGCGACCGAGCAATCCGACGGGGCCTCGCCAACATCATCATCCAGGCTCTGCTCACCGCCGTCGCAATGAACCTCAAGAAACTCGCAGCAGCGATGCTCAACTTGCTTGCAAGCGTCCGGCGCAATAGCAGCGCAGCGCAAACACCCACCCCGGCTCACCCTCCCTCAACCGCCCCCACTGGATCGTTTTCTCTTCCCACTCACTCTCCTCGCGCCCGCAACTCATGCCGAAAGGTTGGAGGGAACCGTCGTGCCAGTGGCGCTGCGAGAGTCCCGGAGATGCTGAACCCCAAGATCCGGGCGTTGAAGGTCGACGGCGTGACCCCGGCGTCGGTAACATCGGGCTGGTAGGCGCGCAGGTCGTCCGGCGTCGCGGTGTCGGGCGCGCGCTTCTGGAACGCAGCGACGTCCTTGATCGCCCAGATATGCGCTTTCTGCGACTGCTCGCCCACACCCCTGATGCGCATGTCCGTTTGCCATCGGCCTCAGACCGGTAGCGGCTATCGATGGCTCACCATCCGCTCACGCAGCGGCGTGATTCTCTCCTCTTCCATAGGAACCTCCTGTCTGACGATCGAAAAGACCTCAATCGTCAGGCCACACGGCCCTCTCAGCGGATGAACTATGAAACCAATGAGACAAGTTGCTTCGTCCTTGGGCCGTGAGTGGGGCTGGGCGCGGGTCAGGTCAGCACATGAGTGATGAGATGCGCCTCCATCGGCGTTGGGGGTTCTAGCTTGTCCACCAGGCTAAGGATCGCCTTCGCTGGCACCATCGCCTCGCGGTCAGCGTTTTGGGCGAGCAGGCGGTCGGGCGGGACTTCGAGATAGACGATATGGATGCGCGCGCCGTAGGCACGCAGCAGGCCGAGGACGCGGCCGCGCATCTGCTGCGTCACATTGGTGGCGTTCCAGACGAAGTCCCGGCCTGCACGTAGATGCTGCCTTGCCCGTTCGCGTGCGGCCTGCACGACTGCGCCTTGGTTGCCGGTGGGCGATGCGCCGAGCTCGGCTCGGAGGGTGTCGAGGCTCACTACCGGCAGGTCGGGGCGATGCCGGGAGATCCAGTGGTCCTTCCCGGAGCCTGGGAGGCCAGCCATCACCGTGACTGTGTAGGGATGATCCTCATGCGCGGCGTGGCGTGGGTCGCGGTCCTCACGCTCGAAGAACGCGACCCGGCTCTCGTCGTGGGCGAAGGGAAACGGGCCGGCGAGACAGCCCGCTTCCTCGAAGGCCAGGTGGGCGAGTGCGACATTGTCGATGAGGCTCTCACGGTCCAGCGCGATCCGCCCGCGGGCATCGGCAAGCGCATGCAGGCATAGGTGATCTGGACGAACCATCCAGGACGCTTCGATCGCGCGCCGCTCGCTGTCCTCGCGCTCGATCAGCCAGAAGGGTAGCTGATGGCAGGTGATCAACCCGCAGAGCGCCTCACGCCAGGCAAAGGGCGCATGCGCCTCCCAAAGGAGCCGCCGGGCGATGGCAGCCCCGCGCCGCGAATGGCCGCGGGAGGTGATCCGACCATCCTCCTCGCGCGTGGTCGCAGGTTTGCCAACGTCGTGGAGGACGGCTGTCCAGAACAGCCGCCCCCGCGCTTCAGCCGGGAGAGCCTGCCATTCGGCATCCGCCACAAGCGCCTCGACGACCATGCGCGTGTGGGTGCCGACATCGCCCTCGACGTGGTGGCGGGGGTCCTGCGGACAGGTGTCGAGCACGGCGAGCTCGGGCCAAAGCGACCAAACGGCGCGCCAGTCGATGCGCCAGTCGGGCGCGGCTGGGACAAGGGCCTCGAGATCAACGAAGGACGGCCCGTCCCGGCGCAGCCGGTCACGCGTCCGGGTCATCATAGGCCCCTTCCACGCCTGTCTCGGGCGCCAGAATGTCGATGCCCGGGGCCAACGCGTTCGGCAGGATCGGTCGGCTCTGCCAGTGATCGTCGGCCGTTGCGATCGCCTGGACGAAGTCAGCGCGCACGTATTTCGCGCGCTCGATCACGCGCCCGCCGGCCTCATGCTTGAGGTAGACACCCTCGGCGAGGTCGCTGTCCTCGGTCTGGCGGGCGACATGATCGGGCCGGCTGCCCGAGGCCTCCGCCGCCCGTGCGAGGGCGTTACGCCATGCGGCGGACTTGTAGAGTGAGGGCCCAACCAGCCGGTCTAGATCAGCCGGGCGCGAGACGGGCCCGTTGTGGAGCCGGGGCGCTGGGACGACGGGAAGGCCATACAGCATCTCCCGACGCGCCGCAGTGGAGAGGAAGGCTCCGGCTTCGCGATCAAGCAGATCAAACTCAACAAAGTAGTGCGGCAGCTGGTCGTAGAAGACCGTGTGCTTGGCGTAGAGCCATTCGCCGTACATGACGAAGCGCGACCCGAGCGCAGCAAAGAGTGCCGGCGCATGCACGTTCGCCCAGGTCTTGAAGAGCGCGAAATGCCGCTCGCGCGGCCCGCCCGTCAGGTAGTGACCGCGGCTCTGCAAGAGTAGCCGACCGTCGGTCGTAAACGACACGGCAGAGTTCGCGCCATCGAGCTTCTCGGTCGCCACGACCGGCTGGCCGGCGAAGGCCGAGAGGGGATGGTCGGTGGCGTCATCGCCGGCTTGTCGGCGCGATCCCTCGACATGGCGCGTGCGCGGGTACTTCACCAGCGCAGGGGTGGTGGACTGGGTCATCGGAGTTCTCGGAGTCGTGTCGGCCTGCCATCGGCGATCGACAAAGCGCATCATAACAGGCGCCGACCGGTCGAACCGGTCAGTGCCAGCGAAAGTCGATGCGCGTGCCCGTCACATGATCACTCCTAGCCGCGGCCATATCCGCGGTCGTAGGTCGAATAGCCCAATCAGCTCGAATTGGCAAAACGCCGAAGGAATGGGCGCCCACACGCTCCTCGCGATACGCAGGAACCAACCCGAGAAGCGATGTTGCGGACGGCACGAACGGCCTTCTGGGTCACCCAACTGCGCACCAGCGACCGACGACCAACGTCCAGACGGAGGTTGCCTTCGTCAGCTGGGGACTTCGTTCAAGCATTTTGTTGGGTCTGACTTTGTTTGTGGAGGCTCGTTGTCCGGTGATGATGGTCGATCAGCACTGTCGCCGTGCAGTGCTAAATGTGTGTTCTCGGTGCCAGGTCATCTCGGTCCGTGGCAGCGCGACAGGTCTTCGGATGTCGTACACGATGATGGAGCGGCCGATCTTGGTCGTAGCCCCTTGAGAGGCCGTTGGTCTGGATGGTTGGTGCCATCGCCTGCTTGGTGACGCGGCCGCAGCGCTAAATCGGGGTGAGATGCTTCGAGCGGGTGGCGTTGCCCCGACGGATGTGGGTCGGCATCGGCTACCGGGGCTGTGTGGTTAGTGCAGGCAAGGGCGACCCTGCATCGAGCTACAAGGTACAAATGCGGTTGATCCGTTCAGTGCAGAACCGTCGCATGCAGTGCGCGGTTCGGTGCACGGCGGCCCGCCAAGCCCGGGCCACCCAAGAGCAGGACCATCGTCGAAACGCGGCGGCACCTCGACGGACCACCGCATTCCGTTCGTTCAGGGAGCGCCAACCACTCGGCACCACCCGCGCAGGACGCCAGGCACCACCCTTCGTTGATCAGTCGACGATATCCTGCACGTTCATCACTAGGTCGTTCCAGTTGCGCTGGTTCTCGATATCATGCTCCAGGCCCTGTTCATCAGCGATCGTGAAGCGCTTGATCGCTGGTGTACGGCTGGTGGCTTGGTAGAGCCAGTAGGCCTCGGCCTTCAGGGCCTCGGCGATGGGCTGGTCGATCGACTCGTAGACCATCTGCTTGCAGGCATTGATGGAGTCGGCCGGGAAACGGGCAATGCGCTGAGCGAGTGCGTCGACATAGGGGCCGATCTCATCGGGGTTGAGCGCCTTATTGATCGTGCCCATGGCCTCCGCTTCGTCGGCGTCAAAGTCCCGTGCGCTCAGGATGATCTCAAGCGCGCGGCCGAGGCCGGTCTGGCGTGCCATGCGAGAGGCGCCTCCGCCGCAAGGCAGGATGCCCATTCCAACCTCCATCTGCATGAACTTGAACTTGCCTCGGGCGGCGAAGCGCATGTCGAGCGCAAGGGCTAACTCGTGCCCGCCGCCGCGGGCGAAGCCCTCGAGCTTGGCGATGGTGGCTTGGGGCACTCGGCTTATGCGCTCACATACGGCCTGTA
>JBCDFC010000228.1:0-8172 GCA_039178805.1 Pseudomonadota bacterium
CCCGACAAGATGAAGGAGGGGCGCGAAGCAGGCGCCTCGGGTTGGATCGTTAAGCCCTTCAACGAGCTGCAAATTGAGATGATCATCAAGAAGTTCGCCATCGCCTGAGGCGCCCTCGGCTCTCGCGTAGGCCCGGAGGGACTTGAACCCCCAACCAAACCGTTATGAGCGGTCTGCTCTGACCAATTGAGCTACAGGCCCACGCAAGCCGAGCCCTACCGCCAGGGCCCGGCGGGGGTCAACGTGCGGCAGCCGTTTCGCGCGCATGGAGAGTGCCGCCGCGCCCAACCTGCCGCGCCCGTCCTGTCGAAGCGCTCAGCCGCGCGCTTTCCTGGCGCTGCCCGCTCCGTTAAGCCTCGGCGCGGGAAGCACAAGGGCGCGCGCCATGACAGAGCGACCGAACCGTCTGAGCTATGCCGAGGCAGGCGTCGATATCGACGCGGGCAACGCCCTGGTCGAGCGAATCAAACCGGCCGCCGCTGCAACCAAGCGCCCCGGCGTCATGGCAGAGCTCGGCGGTTTCGGGGGTCTTTTCGACCTCAAAGCCGCCGGTTTCGACGATCCCGTACTGGTCGCCGCGACCGACGGGGTCGGCACCAAGCTCCGCATCGCCATCGACACGGGCGCGCTCGACGGCATCGGCCAGGATCTCGTCGCCATGTGCGTCAACGACCTCGTTTGCCAGGGCGCCGAGCCGCTCTTCTTCCTCGATTATTTCGCCACCGGAAAACTCACGGTCGACGAAGCTGCCCGCGTCGTGAACGGCATCGCGCGGGCCTGCGCCGCCTGCAACACGGCGCTTCTCGGTGGTGAGACGGCCGAGATGCCGGGCATGTACGCACCCGGCGACTTCGATCTTGCAGGCTTTGCCGTCGGCGCGGTCGAGCGTGGGCGAATGCTGCCACGACCGAGCGTGCCAGGCGACGTGATCCTCGGCCTTGCGAGCGACGGCGTCCACTCCAACGGCTACTCGCTCGTGCGCCGCACGGTGGGTCTCGCGGGCCTCGACTGGTCGGCGCCCTGTCCCTTCGACGATCCGGCCGGCACGGGATCGAACCTTGGTGCGACGCTGCTCCGTCCCACCCGGCTCTATGTGCGGCCCGTCCTAGACGCGCTCGCCCGCGGCGGGCTTCGCGGCGCCTGCCACATCACCGGCGGCGGGCTTAGCGAGAACCTGCCCCGCGTCCTCGCACCTGGCACTGCTGCACAAATCGACCTCTCCGCCGTGCCGCTCCCACCGGTCTTCCGCTGGCTGGTCGGCGTGGCGGGGCTCGCAGAGGCCGAAGCGCTTCGCACCTATAACTGCGGCATCGGCATGGTGCTGATCGTCGAGGCGGACGCTGCCGAGGATCAGATCGCGTCGCTCACCGTGGCGGGAGAGACGGTGCTCCGCCTCGGCCATGTCACCGAGATCGAGGGCGCGCCGGTCGTCGAATACCTGGGCACGCTCGCATGACAGCCCGGATCGGCATCCTGGTCTCGGGTCGCGGCTCCAATATGGAGGCCCTCCTCGACGCCATGGCCGAAGGCCGCATTCCCGCGGAGCCCGCGATCGTCGTCTCGAACGACCCAGAAGCACCGGCCCTCTCCAAGGCCGCGGCCCGAGGCGTTGCGACCCACGCCACCGATCACCGTGCCTTCCGCGGCAGGCGCGAAGCCTTCGACGCGGAGATCCGCGCAGTACTCGAGGATGCCGGCTGCGACATCGTCGCTTGCGCAGGCTTCATGCGGATCATGACACCCGTAATGCTCGAGCCCTTCGAAGGGCGCATGCTGAACATCCACCCCTCGCTCCTTCCGGCCTTTCGCGGGCTCGACACTCATGCCCGGGCTCGCGCGGCGGGCTGCGCCATCCTGGGCTGCACGGTGCATGAGGTGTCCGAGGAACTGGACGGCGGCCACATCCTGGGACAGGCGGCAACCGCGACGCGGCCGAACGAGGATCTTGAGACGCTCAAAGGACGCATTCTGAGGCTCGAACACTGTCTCTACCCGCGTGTCCTCGCCGCCTTCATCGCCGATCGCGACCGCCTTCGCACGGCGCCCATCGCCCTCCTCGACCGCGATGCCTAAAGGCGCAACAGGCGATGACGCGCCGGTCACGGCCATTCGCAATATCGGCCCGCGAATGCGCGAGGCCTTTGAGGAGGCCGGCATAACGACGGCAGGTCAGCTCCGCGCAATGGGCGCCGATGAGGCCTATGCGAGGCTCATCGCCGCCGGAAACCGTCCGCACTTCCTCGCCTTCACGGCCGTCGTCCTCGGCCTGATGGGGCGCCCATGGAACGACTACACGCCCGAGGAGAAGACAGCCCTCCGCACCCGCTATGACGCACTCCGCTCCGGGAGCGGGCATGGCGCCGCCGGCTCGGCTGACGAGGAGGGCACCAGCCCAGCCATCGAGGCGGAACTCAACCGCCTGGGCCTCCGCCGCTGACCCGACACACCCGTTCGGGCGCTTATGAGCAACAACGTCACCAAGTCGTCGCAAACGGTCACCAGGTCGCCTGTTGGAGCCGGCCTCGGTCGTCACCGGTCGCCTGCAACCAGGACGACCGCCATCGGCTAGGCGCCACTCGGAAGACCAAAAACGGGACGAGAAAGCCGCGCTGGAGCCAGGAGGGCTCCGCGCCCTCCCACGTCAGGCTACTGCGCAAACC
Organism: Pseudomonadota bacterium; assembly: GCA_039178805.1. Lineage (GTDB taxonomy): Bacteria > Pseudomonadota > Alphaproteobacteria > Rhodobacterales > Rhodobacteraceae > Thermohalobaculum. The sequence continues at coordinate 2,661 of JBCDFC010000228.1, forward strand.
TTTAACATTCGAAGAACGCTGCTGCGCGCTCTGACGCAACAGGCCGGGTGGCTCAGTCGCGGTTGTTAGCGGTTCGTTCGCGCGACTCACTCTACACTGTCGTGGGTGGGCGCGGCGCTGACCGGAGTGCTTGGACCCCAACCGTCTCAGCCGCCGATCTCCATAGTGAAGACCTCGACGCCGGACGAAGAGACATCGCAGTCGACGCCAACGCGCCGTGTCTCGCCGCCGAAATCGGCGAGGAACTTGCCCGTCACATGCCACATATGACCAGGCATTTGCTCGGTGGTGAAACGGCTTTCGGCCCGGGCACCGACGCCCTCCTCGGCCTCGATCGCAGCCAAACCCCGCGCATGGCAAGCGAGGATCGCCTCGTCCGGGCGGAACGGGACGGGCTCAGCAGCAAGGGCGAGCCCGACCGGGCCCGCACTCAGCAAAGCGATCGACAAGATGAGCGTTCTCGGCACTGACATCGCATCCTCCTCGGACCGAATGATCTGCGCCGAAAATGGGCGGATGACGCCTGCGTCACCAGCCCATTTCACACAACTGTCAGAGTGACTTAGTTGCCCACTGAAACGTGCGGCCTCAGCCGACGACCTCGGTCCCAGCGAAGAAATAGGCCATCTCGATCGCCGCGTTCTCGTCCGAGTCCGAGCCGTGGACCGAGTTCTCGCCGATCGAGAGGGCGAATTCCTTGCGGATCGTACCTTCCGCGGCCTCAGCCGGGTTGGTCGCGCCCATCACTTCGCGGTTCTTCGCCACCGCATCCTCGCCCTCGAGCACTTGCACCACGACGGGTTCCGAGCACATGAAGGTGCAGAGTTCGTCATAGAACGGACGCTCCTTGTGTACCGCGTAGAACGTGCCCGCCTGTTCCTTCGTCATATGAATGCGCTTCTGCGCCACGATGCGCAGGCCCGCCGCCTCCAGCTTTGCATTGATGGCACCGGTTAGGTTGCGCTTGGTTGCGTCGGGCTTGATGATCGAGAAGGTGCGGGTCACGGCCATGGAAAACTCCTGTGGTCTGGCACGGAGAAGGGGCGGCGGATCGGCCGCGCCTCGGGATTGCGGGCGCGCCTTAGCACCGATGGAGGGGCCATGAAAGCGCATTTCCAGATGTTTGCGCGGTACAACAGTTGGGCAAACCGAAGGCTCTACGAAGCCGTCGGCGCCCTGCCGCCCGACGACATCACCACCGATCTCGGGGCCTTCTTCGGCTCGCTCCACGGCACGCTGAACCACCTCATGGTGGCGGATCTGGTCTGGCTCGCGCGCCTGCGCGCCCAGCCCGTGCCGCCCTTCGGGCTGGACCATGTCCTGCATGAGGATTTCGCGGAGCTGACCGCCGCGCGTCGGGTCTTGGACGGCGACATCGAGCGCTTTATCGATGATCTGCAACCCGCTGACCTGGAACAGGAATTCACCTACACGCCGATCACGATCCCTGAGCCCGTGACCCAGCGGCGCGATCAGGCCTTGGCGCATGTTTTCAACCATCAGACGCATCATCGGGGCCAGGCGCATGCTCTGCTTACCCGGCTGACCGGCACGGCGCCGCCGCTCGATCTGGCGTTTTACCAGCGCGAGGGTGCATGAGGTTCTTCGAGGATTTCGACGTCGGTGAGACTTGGGAGACCGGCAGCCGCAGTCTTTCCGAAGAAGACATCCTGCGCTTCGCAAACGAGTATGACTGGCAGTATTTCCACACCGATCCCGAGGCTGCGAAAGCCTCGCCCTATGGCGGGCTCATCGCCTCGGGGTTTCAGACGCTGCTCACGGCCTTCGGCCTGGTGCTGAAAGTGCGAAGCTGGGGCGAGGCGGGGATGGGCAGCCCCGGCATGGACACCGTCCGCTGGCTCGCGCCCGTGCGCCCGGGCGACACGCTCACGGTACGCGTGGAGGTGATCTCAACGAGGCCGTCCCGCTCAAAGCCCGACCGCGGCCTCGTGACTTTCGGCCATACGGTGGTGAACCAGACCGGCGAGGCGGTCATGACCTATGACACGATGGTCATGATCCGCCGGCGCGAGCCCGCGCTTCCAGAGGACGACGCGACCGATTGAAGACCCTCGTTGTGGGCCGGTCAGAGCATGCGCGAGAAGCGAATTTGGCAGTTTAGATTGTCTCACTAAACCATTGTTAAGATGTGATTTTGTTGCTACAATAGCGCAGCCGTTCTTCCTCTTTAGGGCACCTCCACCACGCGGCGCATCCGAGCGTGCTCCCGCGCCGAAAGCACCCTTTGGTCTTGCTCCACAACGCTCGGCTGCAGTGTCTCCACCTCCGGCGGCGCGCGCCATTGCAGTAGCCAGTAGAGGAGATTGTCGCCGAAAACGGGGCTGCCGACGATATCCACATGTTCCTCGGGCAGGAGCAGTACGGAGCGATAGAGCTCCGCCGCATCGTGCCCGGGATCGAAGCGTTGCGGGATGGCGGAGGACCGCAACACGACGCCGTCACCCTCGGCGAACCGGTCGATCTCCACATCCCCGTCGGGCGCGAGCGTCGCGCCGGCGGGTGTTTCGAAGCCGCCGCCGACCACGAGGAACAGGTCGAGATCCGCCGGCGGAGTGGCCTGCCGGTCGATGGCGCGGTGAAACTGCTCGGCACGAGACAGCAACTTGCCGAGATGCACCCGCGCGCGCGCCATCCGCTCCTGGTCGCTCTCGGCATCGGGGATCAGCACACGGAGCGTCTCGATCGCGTCCGGCGATGCCAAGCCCCAGCCCTTTTCTTCCCAGAAATCAGGGTCGTAAAGCTCAGTGACGATGCGCCCGTCCGCCTGTAGAACCCGCCCCTCATCCGCCCGCGGCATGAGCTGGTAGATCGCCGGAAACGTGCCGAACAACGCGGGCGGATAATCCGCCGTGATCGGGCTGAAGCTCTTGCCGTTAACGAGGTTCTCGAAAGCGGTGACAGAGCCGCGGAACGGTGGCGCCACCAGAACGACATAATCGACGTTCTTCGCACCCTCCCATGTCAGTTCCGGCAAGGAGCCATCGGCCGGAAGGTCCTGCCCGCCATACATGAGGTAGTAGCGCACGACGAGCGTGCCCATGGAATGCGCGACGATGTCGAACTTCACCTCCTTCGGGACGGCGCCGTAGCGCTCGGCCCGCACACGGCGCACCTGTTCGGCCTTGCGTGTGATGAAATCGTCCAGGATCCGAGCGGCCTCGACAATGTCGCGGCGCCAGTCATAGGGGAACTCGAAGCTGCCGGCGTTGAACTCCCGCGCCAGTTCCTCCTCGCGGCTGAGTTTGTAGTCGTAGCCACCCGTGACCAGCGTATCGAGCAGCCCGCGATAGACGTCGATCTCGACCGGAACGAAGAAGCGTGAGGCATCTGCCCCGTGGAAAATCCCGTCCGGGCGCACCTCGTCGATCAGATCTTCCAGCGTCTCATCATCCGCGCCGATTGGCAGGGACAGAATACGCGCGTTCTGCGGATCGTCGGGATCGAGGCTGAGGCCCGTGGCGCCCCAGGCGAGCTTTCCCGTGGGTTGATGCACCAGCCGCGAGCCGAGCAACCCCGGCACCGCGATCACCGGCCGGCGCTGCACCGCCGGTATCTCGACGCTGGTCTGGTAGAGCCGTCCAAGATCCGGAAGTTGAGGGGCGACGGAGCAGGCCGTGACAAAGGCCACGCAGAAGATCAACAAGACTCGGCAAACTGCCGGAACCATTTCATTTCCTCCAAGGCCCGGTAGCGCGTCGATCCGGGCTCGTTCGATCTGCGAGCCTAGTACGGTGGGCCTCATTCGTCAGCCTGTCATAGTTCTCCGAAACGAAAGGGTTTGTGAGGCTTCGCACAGTCTTATGAGCGGCAGCTTATGCAAGTGCTTGTTCGAGCTTGGGGCCTTTGCTAGCCCGTCGCCCATGCTCGTGATCGACCGCCTCAGTTTTGCGATGGCCGGACGCCCCCTGTTGGAGGACGCGAGCGCGCGGCTGCCCGAAAAGGCGCGCATCGGCCTCGTGGGGCGCAACGGGACGGGCAAGACAACACTCTTTCGCCTGATCCGGGGGGAGCTTGGCCCCGATCAGGGCGAAGTCACCCTGCCCGTTCGCGCGCGCCTTGGCGGCGTCGCGCAAGAGGCGCCGGGCGACGCCCGTTCCCTGATCGAGACGGTGCTGGAGGCCGATGAAGAACGCGCGCACCTCCTCGCCGAGGCGGAAACGGCCGAAGATCCCACGCGCATCGCCGAGATCCAGGCGCGGCTCTCGGATATCGGGGCGCACTCGGCCGAGGCACGGGCGGCGAGCATCCTCTCGGGCCTCGGCTTCGACGCGCCGGATCAGGCGCGGCCGACGGCGGAGTTCTCGGGCGGGTGGCGCATGCGCGTCGCGCTTGCCGCGGTGCTGTTCTCGGCGCCGGATCTGCTGCTTCTCGATGAGCCGACGAACTATCTCGATCTGGAGGGTACGGTCTGGCTTGAGGCTTACCTTGCCCGTTACCCGCACAGCCTCATGCTGATCAGCCATGATCGCGGGCTTTTGAACCGGGTGCCGAGCCATATCCTGCATCTGCATGACCGGCGGCTCACGCTCTACACCGGCAATTTCGACGATTTCGACCGGATGCGGCGGGAGAAGATGGCGCTGCAAGCCGCCGGCGCGAAGAAGCAGGCCGCAAGGGCCGCGCATCTGCAAAGCTTCGTCGACCGTTTCCGATACAAAGCGTCGAAGGCCCGCCAAGCGCAGTCGCGCATCAAGATGCTGGAGCGCATGCAGCCCATCGCGGTCGAGGCCGATTCCGCCGTCGCCCCGATCCGGTTTCCCGAGCCCGAGGAGCTCGCGCCCCCAGTGCTGAAGGCCGAGGGCGTGAGCCTTGGCTACGACGCGGCCCCGGTGCTCTCGCGCGTGACCTTCCGCCTCGACCAGGACGACCGCATCGCACTCCTCGGCGCCAATGGTCAGGGTAAGTCGACGCTGGCGAAGTTCATCGCGGGCACGCTCCAGCCCCAGGCCGGGCGGCGGGAGGCGAGCGGCAAGCTCCGCATCGGGTTCTTCGCGCAGCATCAGGCCGAGGAGCTGGTGCTAGGGGAGACGCCGCTCGACCATATGCGCCGCGCGCTGCCGGACGAGCTGCCCGCCAAGCTCCGCAGTCGCCTTGCCCAGGCCGGGATCGGCGCCGAGATCGCGGAGACCAAGGTCTCGGCCCTTTCTGGGGGGCAGAAAGCGCGGCTGTTGCTATGCCTCGCAGTGCTCGACGCGCCGCATCTCCTGATCCTGGACGAGCCGACGAACCATCTCGACATGGAAAGCCGCGAGGCGCTGGTCGAGGCGCTCAACGCCTACAACGGCGCCGTCATCCTCATCACACACGACCCGCATTTGGTCGAACTCGTCGCCGACCGGCTCTGGCTCGTGAAGGACGGCCGTGTGACGCCCTTCGAGGAGGATCTAGATGCCTATCGCCGCCTGATCACGGCCACGCCCGAGCGGGCGACCGGCGGCGGGCCCCCAAGCGGGGCACCAAGCGAAGCTGCCGGGACCGCCGAACGTCGCGG
>JBCDFC010000229.1:0-8096 GCA_039178805.1 Pseudomonadota bacterium
CTGCGCCACGATGGCAAGGTCACCGCTATGACCCCGAAGCCATCCTCATCCTCGGCACCGCGGCGTCCGGAAGAGCGCGCGGATCCGGACGCGCTCCTCGAAGGCCTCGTGGCGGCCTTCGCGCGATGCTTGGCCGAAGCCGATTTCAGGGCTAGGCTTGTGAACGAAGATGGAACGGCGGGCACCCAGTCGGCCCAGTCCTCATCGCGTCTCGAGTGAGGTCCCCATGGCAACAGTTGCGATCTATGCGCGCTATTCGACGGATCTGCAGCGCGAAGCCTCGATCGAAGACCAGATCCGGCTCTGCGCGGAATGGGCCGCAGCGCAGGGGCTGAACGTCCATCAGCGCTACACGGATCACGGCAGCTCCGGCGCGAGCCTGCGCCGCCCCGGCATCCAGGCCCTCATGGCCGATGCAACGCGGGGCCGCTTCAACACGATCATCGCGGAAGCCATGGATCGGCTCAGCCGCGACCAGGAGGATATTGCTGGCTTCCATAAGCGCATGGGCTTCGCGGGCGTCCGGATCGTCACGCTCGCGGAGGGCGAGGTCACCAACCTCCATGTGGGCCTCAAGGGCACGATGAACGCGCTCTTCCTGCAGGATCTCGCGGCCAAGACCCGCCGCGGTCTCCGCGGCCGTGTCGAGGCCGGCAAGTCCGGCGGCGGCAACGCCTATGGCTACGACGTGGTGCGCCAGGTCGCGGCCGACGGCACGCCGCTCCGCGGCGATCGCAGGATCAACAAGGCCGAGGCCCGCATCATCCACCGGATCTTCGAGGAGTATGCAGCGGGCCGCTCACCGCGTGCGATTGCGCATGCGCTCAACGCCGAAGGGGTCCGCGGCCCCTCGGGCAAGGGCTGGGGCCCGAGCACCATCCACGGCAACCGGCAACGGGGAACCGGCATCCTGAACAACGAACTTTACGTGGGCCGCCTCGTCTGGAACCGGCTGACCTACGTGAAGGATCCGGATACCGGCAAACGCGTCTCGCGGCTCAATCCGGAAAGCGCCTGGATCATCCAGGAGGTCCCCGAACTGCGCCTGATCGACGACGCGCTTTGGGAGAAGGTGAAGGACCGCCAGGGCACGATGCGCGCGAGCAAGCACGCCGACAATGATCCGGGCTACTGGGATCGCCGGCGCCCCCGATACCTGTTCTCAGGGCTGATGCGCTGCGGGGTCTGCGGTGGCGGCGTCATCAACTTCAACAAGACCCGCATCGGCTGTGCGACAGCGCGGAACAAGGGCACCTGTTCCAACCGCACCAGCATCGCCCGGGCCGAGCTCGAGGAGATGGTGCTCGAAGGCCTCGAGCGACACCTGATGACCCCGGCGCTCACAGAGGTCTTCTGCCGCGCCTACACGGACCATATGAACCGCCTTGCCGCTGAGCAGAACGCCGGCCGAGACGCCGCCAAAGCAGAGCTTGAGCGGGTCGAGCGCGATCTCGACAAGCTGATCGAGGCCATCCTCGACGGCGTGCCGGGCGCACGACTGAAGGACAAGATCGCCGCGCTCGAGACGCGGAAGGAGGATCTGGAAGCGCAACTCGCAGACGGAGATGGCGACAGCGCCCAGGTGCACCTACACCCGAACATGAGCGCGTACTATCGGAGCCAGATCCACCGGCTGCGCGCGATGCTCACGGGCGAGAGCGAGAACGCGGAGGCGGTCGACGCGTTGCGCGCGCTGATCGACTATATCGAGCTCACGCCGCATACGCTGCCCGACGGGCGGATCACCCTGACGGCGAGCCTGCATGGTTCGCTGGCGGGGATCCTGTCGATGAGCCTGGAAGGGGATAAGCTGTTGAGATCACCCGAGGTTTCGGGCGAAGCGTCCGGTTCGGCTTTGAGTGTCGTAAAAGTGGTTGCGGGGGCTCGACTTCGTCTATTCCTCCCGCCGACTTCAGCGCGTTCTTGGCCGAAGCCGACGATCTTCATCTCCTGTTCAATGCTTATGACGTCTCCGCGTGGCGGTACCCACAACAAGAGCGTGAAGACGTGGAACCACCAGGACAGGCCGATCACGCTCCCGGTGTCGATGCCTTGGAGGGCGCGGAGCCGTCGCCATGAGGTCAGGCAACGAGCGCGAGGACTACACTCTCAGCAAGACCTTCCAGCAGTCCGCGCAGCCTAAGCCTCGGAAGCGTAGCCCTCGGTCTCCGCTGACCCTTCGCCTCACGGAGGAAGAGCGCAAGACATTGGAGAAGCTGGCCGCGGGCATGACGCTCAGCGCCTATGTCCGGTCCCGCATCTTCGCGGTGGAGACGAAGCGTCGGAAGCGCCGGGCGCAACCTGTCGTTTCGGATAGGCACGCCGCAGCTCAGGCGCTCGCTTTGCTCGGCCAGTCTCGGATCGCCAGCAATCTCAACCAGCTGGCCTATCACGCCAATATCGGGGTCCTCATCGTCGGCGACGAGGAGAAAGCGCAGATCGCCGAGGCGAACGCGCATCTCCGCTCGATCCGTGAGCTTCTGATCGCCGCCCTCGGACGCCACCCATGATCTTGGAGGGGAACACCCGTGGCTATGGTGCGGAGCTTGCGCATCACCTGCTCAATCCGCGGGACAACGACCATGTTACCGTCCATGCAATCGAGGGATTCCTGGCCGACGATCTCCTAGGCGCTTTTCAAGAGGCCGAGGCGATCAGCGGGGCGACGCAATGCCAGAAGTATCTCTTCTCTCTATCGCTGAACCCGCCGCCGCAGGCCGATGTGTCGGTTGCGAGCTTCGAGGCGGCCATTGCCGCCGCCGAGGCCAAGCTGGGCCTGACTGATCAGCCACGCGCCATCGTCTTTCATGAGAAGAACGGGCGCCGCCATGCCCACTGCGTCTGGTCACGGATCGATGCGGCGAGCATGCGCGCGGTCGCCCTGCCCCACTTCAAGCGCAAGCTCGGCGATGTCTCGCGGGAGCTCTATCGGGATCACGACTGGGAGATGCCCCAAGGGTTTCGTGATGCGGCGGAACGGGATCCGACGAACTACAGTCGGCAAGAGGCGGGTCAGGCCAAACGGCTGAAGCGCGATCCCAAGGCGCTCAAGGCCATGTTCAGGCAGTGCTGGGAAGGCTCCGACTCCCGCGCCGCCTTCGCTGCCGCTCTCGAAGAACAGGGATATCGGCTGGCGCGCGGCGAGCGCCGCGGCTTCGTCGCTGTCGATGCGGACGGCAAGGTCTGGTCGCTCTCACGATGGTGCGGGGTCAAACCAAAAGCGCTGCGGGCAAAGCTCGGCCCCGAAGAGGCGCTACCGTCACTTGATGAGGTCCTCGCAGAGGCGCATGAGCTACGCCAGCCACGGAAGCAGCATCCTGATCCTGCTCTCGAGCACCGGCGCGAAGAGCTGGTTAGGCGACAACGGCAAGAACGCGGCGCGCTGATCGCGGCGCAAGAAGCCCGGCGGATCGACGAGGTGAAGGCGCGGCGCCGGTCCCTGCCGAATGGGTTTCGGGCCGCGTTCCTCCGGATGACCGGGCAGTACCGGCAGCATCTCCAACACTGCGACGTGCAGGCGCGGCGCTCACTGCGACGGGACCGCGATGAGCAACATGAGCTCGTCCAGCGGCACTTGGCGGAACGCCGTGCGCTTCGGCGCGACCTACGCCGCGAGGGTCTCCGCCAGGACTTCAATGAAGAGGTCAGTGTTGACGGGCGGCAGCGCTTCATCGCGCCAGCCGACGGCCTCGATCTCACACGCGATCAGCTGTTGGCCAACCCGGCCCTGATCCTGGCGCATCTCTCCAAGACGGAGGCCAGCTTCAGTAGAACGCAGGTGCTGCGCGCCTTGGCCAAGCGGATCGACGACCCCTTCGCCCTCAAGGATGCCGCCGATCGGGCGATGAAGGCGCCTGACCTGGCCCGGGTAGGTGAAGACTCGCCGCCCACCTACACGACGCGAGACTACCAAGCGGCAGCAGAACGAATGCAAAGGAGCGCCGCCTCCCTCGGCGCGACGGGCGGTTTTCGCGTCTCGCGCAGTCACATCGAGAGCGCGACCCGCGCTCAAGATGCGCAGATGCAGCGGGCCTTCGGCGGACGCTTGAGCGAGGAACAGCGTGATGCACTCGCCCACATTCTCGGTGACAGCCGCTTCGCCTGCGTTGTGGGCCTCGCTGGCGCCGGGAAGAGCACCATGCTCGCGACGGCGATGAATGCCTGTACGCGTCAGGGTGTCACCGTCCATGGCGCAGCCCTTTCCGGCAAAGCTGCCGATGGGCTCGAAAGCGCGTCCGGTATCCAGAGCCGCACCCTGGCCTCGCTCGAAGCAAGTTGGGAGAACGGATACGAGCCCATCGCGCAGGGCGACGTGCTGGTGATCGACGAGGCCGGGATGATCGGCACGCGTCAGCTTGCCCGGATCGCCGAGAAGATCGAGGCGATCGGCGCGAAGCTCGTCCTCGTTGGTGATCCCGATCAGCTCCAACCGATCGATGCCGGCACTCCTTTCCGAACGCTAATCGCCGACCACGGCGCAGCCTCGCTCACAGAGATCCATCGCCAGCGCGAAGATTGGCAAAGGGCGGCCTCGCGTGCCCTCGCCGCGGGCCGCGTCGCTGAGGCCACGGAGGTCTACGCAAGGCAGAACGCGGTGATCGACGGCGAGGACGCGGTGGAGGCGCTGGTGGAAAGCTATGCGATGGACGTGGCGGCGAACGGTGCCGAGACGACGCGCCTCGCCTTCGCTCATCGGCGCAAGGACGTGCATGCCCTCAACCAAGCGATCCGGGCCGCATTGCGGCCTCCCGAAGAACTTACTCCGGAGGTGCTGTTCGAGACTGAGACCGGACCGCGCGCCTTCGCACCCGGCGACCGGATCGTCTTCAACCGCAATGACAGGGAGCTTGGCGTCAAGAACGGCACGCTCGGGACGGTCGAACGCGTGGAGACCTCAAGGCTGGTCGTGCGCCTCGATGGCGCGCCATCGTGCCAAATCAGCGTCGATCCGCGCCACTACCGCCATTTCGACCACGGCTTCGCGGTCACCATCCACAAATCGCAGGGCGCGACCGTGGATCATGCCTATGTGCTGGCTTCACGCTCCATGGACCGACATCTCGCCTATGTTGCGATGACCCGGCATCGCGACGCCCTGCGCCTCTTCGTGAGAAGCGATGATCGGCCGGACTGGGCGCGACAACATCGGCACCGAACCTTTGGGCGCGAACCGCCACGGCGATCTGGGCCGTCGATGGGGCAGAGGCGACAATGTTCTGCGGCCTGTTACCTGCCCGGCCGCAAGGCGGTCGCCCGGCCGAAGGCCGGGCGGATTTCTCCGGGGCGTTTCCGTCGCTCAGCGTTTGTACCGCTCGGCGATCGGCACCAACGCGCCGCCTAGCTCACGCGCCACATACGCCTCGACGACCCACACCGCGAAGGTGTCGGGCGTCATGCCGGGGCGCGGATCGGCATGGATGCCCAGAAAGCTCCGATACCCCGTCTCGCTCAGGAACGGCTTGTCGAGATCGACGGCATGGGCCGAAAAGCCCGGCCAGAAGCTCCACCCTGAACCGATGCCGAACAGCCCTTCCATCTCGACGCGCACCGCCATGCCTGCGAGTTCGACGACGAAATCGCCCGTCTGACCCCAGAGCGGTACCGTGCCGGGCTTGGCCGCGGTTTCGCGAGCGAGGACGGAGCCCGGCGCCTGCTCATCGGCCAGAATGCCGGGATGGCCGCCATTGACCTTGCTTGCCAGCCGCCGTGCCTCGTCGTGCAAACGGCGTGTCTCGTCTTCATCGGCAGCCAGCATGGCGGCGTGGTTCTTCTCAATCAGGCCACGAAAGCAGGGGACTGCTTCATCGAGCGTGGCCGGGAGATGCGCCGTTTCCCGCGCGAACACGCGGTTACGGTTCTCGGTGTCGGCATCGGTCAAGAGCGCATCGAAGCCGAGTTGGGCGGCGGTGTCGGTCATGCGGCCGCCCTCCCCCTGCCCTGCTCCTTATACCGTGCCACGCCAGCGAGCCGCGCCCGGGCCGTTGCCACATGCTGAGCATCAAGATCGAACCCGAGATAGCGCCGCCCGGCGAGCGCTGCCGCGACGGAGGTGGAGCCGGAGCCGGAGAAGGGATCGCAGACGAGATCACCGGGCTTGGAGAACGAGCGGATCAGAGGCGCGATGACCTCGACCGCCTTCTCTGTCGGATGCCGACGATTGCCGGAATAGACCCAATCCATGACGCTTGGCAGCGGATCAGCGGGCTTCCGCGGGTTGCCATTCGCCAGCACATACGCGGTCTCATGGCGATACTCCGTGTGTCCCCGCCGGGAGGCATAGCGCTTGGCCCAGACGATCTGCGAGACGATCCTCAGGCCCGCTGCGTCCCATGCCGCCGAGACCTGCGGCAACGCCGACCAGCCCGCGAAACAAACCGCATAGCTGTCCTGCTTCATCGCGCGGGCCATCGGGGCGAAGACGGGCAGCACGCCATCCGGGTTGTCGTCGTTCTTGAGCCCTCGCCCGCTTCTGTCCCGATAGTTCACGAGATAGGGGGGATCGGTGACGACCAGATCGAGCGATCCTGCGGGCACGTCGTTCAACAGCTTGGCGGCATCGCCGTGGATTATATCATTGGTATGCATGGCTTTTCCTTTCTTCTTTGTCCCAATCGGGGCAGGGGTTGCGCCTGCAACCCTTGGCCTTCGCCGAGAAGCGGGTGTGCAAGCGGAGGAAAAACTGGCGAAAGATGATTGCGTTGTTGGGGGGCACCCGACCCGCTTGCGGGGCGGGGGGAGCCGACAACGCAATCATCTCTTCGATCTGTTTTTGCCGGAGCGCGCCGAGGGCGCGGCCCTAAGACTTGATAGGAAAAGCGCGGCCCCTTGGCCGCTCGATCAACGCGCGAAGGATGGATGCCCGCAGGGCCGAGACCGCGCGCGGGCTCGGTTCACGACAGCCTGTTCCGGCGAAGCCGGACGCGCCCTGAAAGGATGGCGAATGCTGTTGAAAAAATCTGCGTTGAAGTCGTCGTGGCTGCCTGATTCACTCCTCTGAAGAAGAGGGAGGATCGGGCGATGATGGGACCGCGGCAAGTGGCGCAGGGGTCGCTGTTCTACGGGTTCTCGATCGAGGATCACGTGCCCGAGGATCATCTGGTGCAGAAGATCGATCGGTTTCTGGACCTCTCGGAGATCCGGAGTTTCCTCGCTCCGTACTACAGCGCGATCGGCCGGCCCTCGATCGATCCGGAGTTGATGATCCGGATGCTGCTGGTGGGCTATTGCTTCGGTGTGCGGTCGGAGCGGCGGCTTTGTGAGGAGGTCCATGTCAATCTCGCCTTCCGCTGGTTCTGCCGCCTGGATCTGACCGATCCCGTGCCTGATCATTCGTCCTTCTCCAAGAACCGCCACGGGCGCTTCCGCGACAGCGATCTGTTCCGGTATGTTTTCGAGAGCGTGCTGGCGCGCTGCATCGCCGAGGGCGTGGTCGGCGGCGAGGCCTTCGGTGTCGATGCTTCCATCGTGCAGGCGGACGCAAAGCGGCTGAACAAGGTCGATGCCGCGGACTGGGCGCCTGAGCGGGTGACCCGGGCGGTCGAAGAGTACTTCGAGACGCTCGACGATGAGGCGTTCGGCGAGGCAACCCCAGTCAAACCGAAGGTGCTCTCGCCGGTCGACCCCGCAGCCCGCTTCACCGGCGCCAAGAAGACCTATTCGATCTTCGCCTACTCCACGAACTACCTGGTGGATCTGGACAATGCGGTCATCGTCGACGTGGAAACTACAGCGCCGATCCGCCAGGCCGAGGTTAGCGCAGCGCTCGACATGCTCGACCGGACTGAGGCGCGGACGGGCCTCTACCCCGAGCGCTTCGTCGGCGACGGCACTTACGGCAATGCCGAGACGCTCGGCTGGCTGGTGAACGAGAAAGGGATCGAGCCGCATGTGCCGGTGATCGACAAGTCCGGCCGAGACGATGGTTCGTTCGCCCGTGCGGACTTTACCTTCGAGGCGCGCAAGGACCGCTACCTATGCCCTGCCGGCAAGGAGCTTTTGCCAGCGCCTCGAAGGTAAAGTCCGCACGGGCGAACGAACCATCGTCTCGGCCGGACTTGTCGATCACCGGCACATGCGGCTCGATCCCTTTCTCGTTC
>JBCDFC010000230.1:0-8096 GCA_039178805.1 Pseudomonadota bacterium
AACGAACTGGAAATGGCATGGACAAGGCATCGGGCAGCGGAGCGATATCACCCGAGGGCTACAGCCGCGGTGCCGCCACCGTCGGTCGCAGCCAGGGTGGTGTACAGGGTGGTGTACAGGGCGGCCCGCAGGGCGGCGCACGGGGTGGCCCACGGGGTGACGCAGTGGCGCGGCCCTCGCTCCCCAGCGCAGCCGATGGGCTGCTCGCAGCACTCGACCTCGGCACCAACAACTGCCGTCTGCTGATCGCCAAGGCGGCGGCCGATTGCGCCGAGGCCGACGGGCCGCTCTCAGACCCAGGCTTCACGGTCATCGATGCGTTCAGCCGGCCCGTGCGGCTCGGCGAGGATATCGAGCGCACGGGCAGCCTGTCGCGCTCCGCCCAGGATCGCGCGATCAAAGCGCTTCGGATTTGCGCCTCGAAGCTCCGCCAGCGGCGCGTGGCGGCGTCGCGGATCGTGGCGACCGAGGCCTGCCGGCGGGCCGTGAACGGGCGGGCCTTCGTGCGGCGGGTGCTGCAGGAGACCGGGCTCTCGATGCGGGTGATCTCGGCCGAAGAGGAGGCGCGGCTGGCGGTGGCCGGATGCGCGCCCCTCGTCGATCCGCAGGCCGAGCAACTGCTCGTGGTCGATATCGGCGGGGGCTCGACGGAGCTGATCTGGGTCGATCTCAGTCATGCGCCGGCCTCGCGCAGGCGGGCGCTCGTGCGGGCCTTGGCGCCGTTGCAGCCCGGACGGGATTGCGAGCATGCGCGGGCGGCGGCGGCCCATGTCTGCGACTGGGTCTCGGTCCCGCTCGGCGTCTCCACCTTGCGCGACCGCTTTGCCGGATGGACGGACGATGCGGCACGGTTCGAGGCCATGGGGGCGGCGTTTCGCGAGGCGCTCTCCGGGTTTCGGCCGCTCTTGCCGTGTGCGGCCGGCAAACTGGGCGGGCCGCTGCAGATCATCGGCGTCTCGGGGACGGCGACGACGTACGGCGCGCTCCATCTCGGTCTGCGCGTCTATGATCGCGGCCAGGTCGACGGGCTGTGGCTGCCGCGCGACGCGGCGGAGGCGATTACGGCGCGGCTTTTGACCCTGGGTCGCGACGGGCGCGCAGGCTGCGCCGGCATCGGGCATGGGCGCGCCGATCTCGTGCTGGCGGGCGCTGCGATCATGATGGCGGTGATGCGGCTTTGGCCCTCTGGCGCGTTCCGGATCGCCGACCGGGGCCTGCGCGAAGGCATGCTCTACGGCCTTCTCCATCAACGCCGCCTCGCCCATCGGGAGGATTGACGGGCCGATGCCGGGGGCGCGTGGGGGCAAGGGACGCGGCAGTGGCCATGGTGGTGGTCATGGTGGTGGTCGGGGCCGGCGCAGCGGGAGTGGCGCTGCCGGTGGGGCTTCCTCTGGAAGGGGCCCGGTCGCTGGCGCTTCGGGACGCGGGCAGCGGGAACTCAAGGCCAAGGTGAAGACGGCACGGGGGCGCAAGCTCTCCTCGACGCGCTGGCTCGAGCGGCAGTTGAACGACCCTTACGTGCATCGTGCGCGGGCCGAGGGGTTCCGCGGGCGCGCGGCTTACAAGCTGGCGGAGCTCGACGACAAGCTGGGGATCCTGGTGCCCGGGGCGCGGATCGTCGATCTCGGCTGCGCACCGGGCGGTTGGTGCCAGGTCGCGGTCGAGCGGGTGAACGCACTTTCCTCGCGGCCGGACCGGCCGCAGGGCTTCGTCCTCGGCGTCGATCTGCAGGAGGTGGAGCCGATCCCGGGTGCGACGATCCTGCTGCGCGATTTCTTGGAGGACGGAGCCGAGGAAGCCGTGCGCTCGGCGCTCGATGGTCGGGCGGATGCGGTGCTTTCGGACATGGCCGCCCCCGCCTCGGGCCACAAGGCGACGGATCACCTGAAGATCATGGCGCTTGCCGAGGCCGCGGCAGTCTTCGCCTTCGACGTACTCAGCGAGGGCGGGACCTTCGTCGCCAAGGTGCTGCAGGGCGGGACGGAGGGCGATCTGCTGAAGCAGTTGAAGAGCCGTTTCACCAAAGTTTCCCATGTGAAGCCGCCGGCGAGCCGGAAGGACTCGACCGAGATCTATGTGGTCGCCACGGGTTTCCGGCCAGCCGAGGATGCGTCCGAAGGTAGCCGCCCGGCCGGCGCCGACTGACATGATCCCGTCACCCCGGCGCCGAGAAACAAGGCGCCGTACGAGATGCGCGAGACGTCGCGCCGCAGAAGCCGGCTGAGCTGCCCGACCTGCCCGACCTGCCCGACCTGGCCGAGCCACAGCAAGGCGCTTTGGCGGCGCCGTTGCCGCTCGCGCCATGCTTCCGCCGTCGCCCTGCCATGATCGTTGCGTCCTATGGGTGGCGTTGACGGGGTGGGTGTCGTGTTGGAGGGTCTGAGATGTTTCAGCAGCATGTTGCTGTTTTGCGTAAGAGTGGATTGGTAGCGTTCTTGTCTGCAACGATTTTTCTAGTTCCCGCATCGGGGCATGCAGTGGACTGCACGTTCTTCGAGGAGCAGGCGCGGGAGCACGACTCATCGGAGCATACCGGTATGATGCTGGAGGCTTGCGAGGCACTGGCCACCTATCGCGATCGTCTGCTCGAGGAGAATGTGCGCTATGCCTTCGGACCGCGGGCGGCCGCGACGCCTGAGAGCGTGGCACAGCGGAGCGCGCCGCTCGACACCTTCCATGTGCTGCCGGAGTACCGCCTCTACCACTTGGCGCGGGAGACCGGGGTGCTGGCCGTGCTGCGGGAGGAGGATATCCGGCCCCGACAGAAGCGTGCACAGCCCAAGATCATCCTCCGCCGCGCGCACGAGGGCGACCGCCACCCGTGAGCATGGCGCGGTCGTCCTGGTCCGACCCAAACACGAGCGGTTCGAACAGAACGCAACGCATCCATCGACGTCATCCCCGGGCTCGACCCGGGGGTCCAGAGCATTGAATGAATTGAAACGCCTGCAGGAAAAATGGATTGCCGGGTCGAGCCCGGCAATGACGGCATCGAGTGTCTCGGCCAAACCATTGGGTCCCGTCATTGCCGGACTTGATCCGCCAGTCCAGGTTGATCGGAGGCAGTTTCCTTCCCTGGATCATGGGCCGAGTCCGGGGATGAGGGGCAACGGCTGACGCCGTCCGAACTGCACCACAGGGCCGTGTCCAGCCAGGCGCACCCCCGGGGGCGCAGCTTTGCGCAGGATCGCGCAGCATTCGGCGACACTTCAAAGGATTGGCGGTCTGTTGGGCCAGCGCGCGTGGCGCTAGCGTTGGGTTGGGGACGATGTGGACGGGCGTGTTTCGTCGTCCCCATCCTCGATCTTTCTGACGGTTTCGTTGCGCGTGGCTTAGGCGCCGTGTGCCGCTGCTTTCGGGCCGCGGGCATGGGCGATGAAGCCGAGGAGGTTCATCAGGAGCTGCGCTGCCAGGATCTGGGTCGAGCCCGAGGGGTCGTAGTCGGGCGCGACTTCAACGAGATCCAGGCCGGCGATCGGGTTCCGGTTGGCGAGGGCCTGCAGGAACTCGAGCACCTCGTAATAGAGGAACCCGCCATGGCTGGGCGTGCCGGTGCCGGCGGCGATCGAGGGGCAGAACGCGTCGATATCGATGGTGAGGTAGACGCGGGCGCCGGCCGGGACGCGGGCGGCGAGGGCTGCCGGGCCTAGGGCGCGCGCCTGGCGGACGGAGAGGATGTCTGAGCCGCGGGCGCGCGCGTCCTCATAGCCTTCGCGCGCTGTGGAGCTGACATTGCGGATGCCGATCTGCGTGAGGCCCGAGATGTAAGGCCGCTCGGCGGCGCGGCGCATCGGGTTGCCATGGCCGAAGCGGACACCGTGCCGTTCATCCACGAAATCGAGATGGGCGTCGATCTGGACCAGGTGGAGGGGGCCGTTCTTTGCCGCGTCGTCCTCGAAAGCCGCGATGGCGGGGATGTTGACCGAATGGTCGCCGCCGATGACCACCGGCGTCGCCCCGGCCGAGAGGGCCGTGCGGACGCCCGTCTCGATATTCGCGTGGGAGCGGGTCGTGTCCGTGTGAACGATGTCTGCGTCGCCCATATCGACGATGCGCACATCCGAGCCGAGATAGGTAACGTCGTCCTCATGGTCATAAGCGCCGGCATGGCCGAAGGAGAAAAGTGTCGAGGCCTCGCGCACCGCCCGTGGCCCGAACCGGGCGCCGGCGCGCCACTGGGTGCCCGCATCGAAAGGCGCGCCGAGGATCGCGAAATCCGCCTCGAGCGCCGACCAGTCGGGCACATAGGGGCGCTTGGCGAAGGTGCAGATCCCGGTGAAGGGCAGGTCGAGCCGCCCGCCTTCGTAGCCATGTGCCATCTGCAATGCCCCTCTGCTGTGTCTCAACGGCACCTTTCAAAGGACGGCCGGGCGTGACAAGAGAGCGGCGAAGGAAAGAGGCTAGGGAGCAGGCTGATGGAAATCAGAGAGGCCCTCACCTTCGACGATGTGCTGCTGGTGCCAGGCGCCTCGGAGGTAATCCCCGCGGAGGCGGATCTGAGGACGCGGGTCACCAAGGAGATCGAGCTCAATATCCCGCTCCTCTCCTCGGCCATGGACACGGTCACCGAACAATCGATGGCGATCGCGCTGGCGCAGGCGGGCGGATTGGGCGTCATTCACCGCAATCTCGACCTCGAAGAACAGGCAGCGCAGGTGCGGGCCGTCAAACGCTTTGAGAGCGGGATCGTCTACGAGCCCGTCACGCTCTCGCCGGAGCAGAGCTTGGCCGAAGCGCTAGCCCATCAGGAGCGGTATCGGATCACCGGGTTTCCGGTGGTCGAGGCGGATGGTCGGCTGGTCGGGATCCTGACGAACCGGGACATGCGGTTCGCCGAAGATACGAGCATGCCCGTCAGGGCGCTGATGACGAGCGAAAACCTCGCGACCGTTCGCGAGCCTGTGGATCTGGACGAGGCGAAGCGTCTCTTGCAGGCGCGGCGGATCGAGAAGCTGTTGGTCGTGGACGGGGAGGGGCGCTGCACGGGGCTCCTCACGGTCAAGGACATCCAGAAAGCGGTGCTGAACCCACGGGCCACCAAGGACCGCATGGGCCGGCTCAGGGTCGCGGCGGCCTCGACTGTGGGCGACACGGGCTTTGCACGGTCGGAGGCGCTGATCGATGCGGGTGTGGACCTGATCGTGATCGACACAGCCCACGGGCACTCAGCGCAGGTTGCGGAGGCGGTGACGCGGGTCAAGAAGCTCTCGAACGCCGTGCAGGTGGTGGCGGGCAATGTGGCGACGGCCGAGGCGACGCGTGCCCTGATCGGGGCCGGCGCGGATGCGGTGAAGATCGGGATCGGCCCCGGCTCGATCTGCACCACACGGATCGTGGCGGGCGTGGGCGTGCCGCAGCTTACGGCCGTGCTGGACTGTGCCGCGGCGGCGGATGAGAGCGGGACGCCGGTGATCGCGGATGGCGGCATCAAGTTCTCGGGCGATCTGGCCAAGGCCGTGGCAGCAGGCGCCCATTGCGCGATGATCGGCTCGATGCTGGCGGGCACGGACGAGGCACCGGGGGAGGTCTTCCTCTATCAGGGCCGATCCTACAAATCCTATCGCGGCATGGGTAGCGTCGGCGCGATGGCCCGCGGCTCGGCCGACCGGTACTTCCAGAAAGAGATCCAGGATACGCAGAAGCTCGTCCCCGAAGGCATCGAGGGTCAGGTGCCCTACAAAGGCCCGGCTGGCGCGGTGCTGCACCAGCTTACGGGCGGGTTGCGGGCGGCCATGGGCTATACGGGCAACCGCACGATCGAGGCGATGCGCCAGGGCTGTAGTTTCGTGCGGATCACCGGCTCAGGGCTGAAGGAAAGCCATGTGCACGACGTCATGATCACGCGCGAGAGCCCGAACTACCGCTCCGACTAGCGGTCGGGCTCAGACGGAACGCACCTATTCACATCGTCCCTGGGCCAGATCCGGGGATCCAGAAGGCCGAGCGAATTGGAGCACCTGCAGCAACGCTGGATTGCCGGATCAAGTCCGACAATGACGGTGCCGAAGGTTTCGTTCGAGGATCTGGGGCAGGGGTTGTCGGGTCGAGCCCGGCAATGACCACTGCCGAATGAGCCCGCGGGTTCGGAACCTGTTGCTATCGCGCTATCGCATCGCAAGTCGGCCTGAATTCGTGTCGAATGTAATGTGATCTGGTGCTAAGGTCTGCTCCAGGGATCGAAGGGGGCAGCTCATGAAAGCTTTCGGGCGGAAGGCGCGGCGGGGAACGCTGGCGGCCGGCGCGGCCGTGGTTGCGAGTGCTGGGGCAGCGGATGCGGTGGTCATCACCGGCTCGCCCGGCACCGTGTTACCGACGGATGGCTCGGCGCTCGACATCAATATCGACGGCGTCGGCCCTGATGAGTTCTTCGTTCAGTTCGTACCCGTAAAAGGCGGCAAGGGTGGCAAGGCCATAAAAGGTGGGAAGGAGTTCTTCATCGCCGCGTTCACCGACACCCTGAAGGCCAAGGGAAAGGGCAAGGGGCCTACGAAGCAGCCGCTCGGGCGGATCACGCCCGATCCCGTTGAGCCCGGTAGTTTCGTGCAAAACGGCATTGGCTTTGACGTGAACACCACCGTCGATGGCCCGAACTTCGAGAGCGAGGGGTCGAGCCTGTTCTTCGGCATCCAGTTCCGGAACATGGCGGGTGCTGATTTCCTGAACGGCTGGATCGAGCTTGTCCTCGAGAAAGCCGGGATGAAGGGCGGCGGCAAGGCGCCGACCGTCTTCCCGACGGTCGTCTTCGAGAACTTCGCCTTCGAGACCAAAGCCGGCAAGGCGATCCAGGTGCCTGGCGCGGTCTCTGAAGTGCCGCTGCCGGCGTCGGGGCCGTTGGCGCTGCTCGGTCTCGCGGGCCTCTCGCTCTGGCGTCGTCGACGCGGGAAATGAACGAGACGGCGGCCCGCTACCGCGAGATCGTCTATCCGGGCTACCTGCAGGAAACGGCGCATCCCCGGTTCGCGATGGCGGTTGCGCGGGTCTTTGGCGTCGCGGTGCCCGAGCCTGAGCGGGCCCGCGTGCTCGAGATCGCGTGCAATCGCGGCACGACGCTCGGTTGGGTCGCGGAGACGCTGCCGGAGAGCCAGTGCCTCGGCATCGATATCGTCGAAGAGGCGGTGGCCGAGGCTGCGGCGGCCTATGCTCATCTGCCGAATATCGCGTTTCGACAGGGCGATGTGGCCGCTCTCGATCTCGATTTGGGCGAGGCGGTCTTCGATGTGATCATCGTCCAGGGCCTCTTTTCCTGGGTCGACGATGCCGCGCGGGACGGGATCATGCGCGTGTGCGGGCGGCATCTGGCCGAGGGCGGCGTGGCGCTGATCAGCTACAATGCGATGCCGGGCTCGGCCTATCGGGCGGCGGTGCGGGAGCTCTTGTTGCTCGAGGAGGCGCGGGGCAACCCGCTGCGCGCGGGGCTCGACCGGCTGATGGCGGCGCTGCCGGGGGTCGAGGGGCTGCCGCATGTGCCGCTCCTCCGCGAGATCTGCGAGCGGGTAGCGGGTCAGGACCCCGCGGTGCTGCGCCATGACGATGGGTCGGTGGAGACGGAGCCCTTCTACCTGATGCAGGTGGCGGAATGGGCGGCGGGCGAGGGCCTCGCCTATGTCGCCGACAGCGACTTCGCGCTGGATTGGATCGGGGCGATGCCAGCGGAGATCCAGCGGGCACTGCACGGGCTACCGAGGCTCGAGGCGCTGCAATACTGCGACTATCTGCTGAACTTGCCCTTCCGTCGCAGCATCTTCGCACGGGCCGCGGATGCCGGCGGCGTGCAAGCTGCGCCGAACCTCACGATGGTTCTGGATCTGCATGTGGCGCCGGGTTTCGTGCGGTTGGAGGACGATGAGGATGGTGCTGCGCGCTTCGGTCGGCCAGAGACGCCGGAACGGGTGATGAGCGCGACGGCCGAGGAGGGCGTGCGGCTTCTCGATGCCATGGCCGGGCAGGCGCCGGCGCCCTTGCGGCAGTTCCTGGAGGTGGCCGGTATCGACCCGGCGCATGATGGGGAGGCAGTGGCACGCATGGTCCTGCAAGCCACGATGCGCGGCCTTTGCCAAGTGAGCCTAGGCCCGCCGCCGGCGGCACCCAAAGACTGA
>JBCDFC010000231.1:0-8071 GCA_039178805.1 Pseudomonadota bacterium
GTAGCCGCGCACGATGTAGGTGGGCGACGTCAGCAGTTCGGGAACCGCGTCGTTCGCTTACGCCCGCGCGCAGGGCGCAGCGCAGATATAGAGCGGGCCGCGCTCCGCATAGGGCTGGTTCGTGCTGAAGGGCGTGTAGGCGATCAGCAGGCACTCCGCCCCCTTCCTGATGTTGCGGAGGCAATGCCGGCAGCCGACTGTGCCGTCGGCGATCTGCCGTTCTGGGAGCCGGCCATTCGCGTCGCGACACCCGGCCTGGAAGGCCCGCACCTCATGGGTCGGGAGCGGCAGGAACTTGAAGCGCATCTGGATCTCCTCATTGCTGTCGCCCCAGTTTGGCGCGCGCGGCGGGCGAGAACGACCCGGATCCTGCGGTCGCTGAGAAGGAGGACCTCATGGCCAAACCGGTGATCATCACTTGCGCGGTCACGGGCGGCATCCACACGCCGACCATGTCGCCGCATCTGCCCGTCACGCCCGACGACATCGCGCGGGAGAGTATCGGGGCGGCGGAGGCGGGCGCCTCCATCATCCATCTCCACGCGCGCCACACCGATCCCGAGATCTGGGGCAAGCCCGATCACCGGCCCGAGACTTTCATGCAGTTCCTGCCCCGCATCAAACAGTCGAGCGACGCGGTGGTGAACGTCTCCACCGGCGCGGGCCTCGGCATGAGCATGGACCAACGCCTCGCCGCCGCGACCTCCGCCAGCCCCGAGATGGCGTCGCTCAACATGGGCAGCATGAATTTCGGGATCTTCCCGCTGCTCGAGAAGCACAGCGAGTGGAAGTCGCCCTGGGAGCCCGAGTTCCTCGGCATGACCCGCGACTTCATCTTCCCCAACACCTTCGCCACCATCGAGTATGCGCTCAAGAACCTGGGCGAGGCACATGGCACGAAGTTCGAGTTCGAGTGCTACGATCTCGGCCATCTCTACAACCTCGCCTGGTTCGTGGACAAAGGCCTCGTGAAGCCGCCCTTCTTCATCCAGATGATCTTCGGGATCCTGGGCGGCATGGGGGCGGAGCTCGACCATCTCTTCCACCTGCACCGCACGGCGGAGCGGCTGTTCGGCGATGGCTACGAATGGTCGGTGCTGGCCGCCGGGCGCAACCAGATGGCCTTTGCCACGCAGGCCGCGATGCTGGGCGGCAACCTCCGCGTCGGCCTCGAAGACAGCCTCTATATCGGCAAGGGGGAGCTTGCGACCTCCAACGCGCAACAGGTCACGCGCATCCGCAGCATCGTCGAGAATCTCGGCCTCACCGTCGCCACGCCCGCCGAGGCCCGCGCCCGCCTCGGCCTTAAGGGCGGCGACGCGGTGGGCTTCTAGATGGGGATCCTCGACGATCGGGTCGCCGTCGTCACCGGCGGCAGCCGGGGCATCGGCCGCGCGGTTGTCGAAGCCTTCGCAGCCGAGGGCGCCAAGGTCATGACCTGCGGCCGCGGGGATCGGCCCGAGGATCTGCCCCCCGCCATCGGCTGGTACACCGCAGACATCGCCGACCCGGCCGCGGTCGGGGCGTTGCGTGACGAAACCACCCGCGCCTTCGGCCTCGCCACGATCCTGGTGAACAATGCGGGCGTGCAGGTCGAGAAATCCGTGACCGACAGCACCGATGCCGATTGGGACAGCGTGATCGGCATCAACTGCCGGGGTGTCTTCAATGCCTGCCGCGCCTTCCTGCCAGGGATGGCGGCGGGCGGAGCCATCGTGAACATCGGCTCGATCTCGGGCAACGCGGCAGACCCGGCCATGGCGCTCTACAACGCGTCCAAAGCCTTCGTGCACGGCCTCACCCGCTCCATCGCCGTCGACCATGGGCCCGCCGTGCGCTGTAACGCGGTCTCTCCGGGCTGGATCATGACGGGCATGGCGGATGCGGCCTTCGCCGTCGCCCGCGATCCTGCCGCGGCCGAGGCCGATGCCGTCCGCCGCCACGCCGCCGGCCGGTTCGGTGCGCCCGAAGATATCGCCGGCGCAGCCCTCTGGCTCGTCTCCCCTGCCGCTGGCTTCGTCACGGGCCAGTGCATCACCGTGGACGGCGGGCTCACCGCCGCATCACCGCTCCAACCGGGATTGTTCTGATGACCACCACCGCCGTTCTCGGTGCCGGCGTGATCGGCGCAAGCTGGACCGCCCTCTTCCTCGCCGCCGGCCGCCGCGTCCGCGTGCATGACCCGGCACCCGATGCCGAAGCCAACGTGCGCGCCTATGTCGAGACCGCCTGGCCGCAGCTCGAGCGCCTCGGCCTTACCTGGCGGGGTGAGGCCGATGCGATGACCTTCCACGCCGACCCGGCCGAGGCGGTCGCCGATGCGATCTTCGTGCAGGAAAGTGTGCCGGAGCGCGTCGAGATCAAACACGCCCTCTACGCTGCGATCGAGGACGCGCTTCCCCCCGACGCCGTCATCGCCTCCTCCGCTTCAGGGCTGACGCTCAGCGAGATGCAGGAGGGTTGGCGGGCCCCGTCGCGCTTCGTCCTCGGCCACCCCTTCAACCCGCCGCATCTGATCCCGCTGGTCGAGGTGATGGGCAACGACCGCACCGATCCCACGGCTGTCACCGCGGCGGAGGCGTTCTACCGCAGCGTCGGCAAGGTCACGATCCGCGTCGAGAAGGAGGTGCCCGGCCATGTCGCCAATCGCCTGCAGGCCGCACTCTGGCGCGAAGCGATCCATCTGGTGCTTGAGGGTGTGGCGAGCGTCGAGGACGTGGACAAAGCGGTCTGGGCGGGCCCCGGTCTGCGCTGGGCCGCGATGGGGCCGACGATGCTCTTCCATCTAGGCGCTGGCGAAGGGGGGCTCGCCGCCTTCTGCGACCGCTACGGGCCAAGCTTCAACCGCTGGTGGGACGATCTCGGCTCGCCCCGCATGGACGAGACGACTGCGACCCGTCTGACCGAGGGCGTCAGTTCAGCCTGTGATGCGGCCTCCCAATCGACGCTCTCGGGCAAGCGCGATGCCCTGATCCTCGCGATGCTGCAGGCCACCCAGAACCTACGCTGAGCCAAGCAGCACGCCGAGCGCCATTCAGCCGTCGTCGTCGGGCTCGACCCGGCGATCCAAGGACCTTCAATCACCGGACGATGCCGCTTGATCCCCCGGTCGAGACCGGGGGACGACAGGGGCAACCGTTGTGCACCCGCGCGCGAGGCGGGGCGTCTCAGCCCTTCTTGCGCTCGTCCACGATGCCCATCGCCGC
The DNA here is from genome assembly GCA_039178805.1 of Pseudomonadota bacterium. Classification (GTDB taxonomy): domain Bacteria; phylum Pseudomonadota; class Alphaproteobacteria; order Rhodobacterales; family Rhodobacteraceae; genus Thermohalobaculum. Next base: position 3,207 of record JBCDFC010000231.1, read on the forward strand.
CATCGGGCTTTGGCCGAGCGGGATCGAGGCGAAGGGGCCGCCATGGCAGCGCTGGCCGAGGTCTTGCGGATCGGCAGCCTCGGCCTCCGCCAGGATCGCCTCGGCGAAGTGCTCACCATTGTCCTTAGGTCGATAGCCGAGATGGCGCGCCGCCGAGTTGTCCACCGGGCAGCGGTCGTTGTCGGAGACGCCGTAGACGATGCTGAACCCCGTCACTGCCGTGTCGATCGACCGCGTCACAAGCTGCACGAGATCGTCATAGCTCAGATAGCTGCCGAGGGCGCGGGCATTGGTCGGTTGGGTGCAGGAGAGAATGCGCAGGCATACGGCCTCGATGCCGCGCTTCTCCCAATACATCCGCCCCAGATCCTCCGTGAAGCATTTGGCGAGGCCGTAGAACGTGTCAGGCCGGTGGGGCACGTCGATGCCGATGGCCTCCATCTTGTCATACATCCCGACGGCGTGGATCGAGCTTGCATAGATCACCCGGCGCACCCCGTGTCTGTGGGCCGCTTCCCACACATTGTAGGAGCCGACGAAGTTGGGCCCCAGAAGCTCCGGGAAGGGGCGCTCATCCACGATGGCGCCGAAATGAACGACCATGTCAGCGCCCGCCAGCAGCGGCTCGATGGCGGCGAAATCGGCGAGATCGGCCTGCACGAAACGCTCCCCAGGATAGGTCTCGCCCACCCCTTCGGCGATATCTGTCGAAAGGAGGCTATCGGCCATCTTCGACAGCGGCTCGCGGAGGTAGGAGCCGAGCCTGCCGGCCGCGCCGGTAAGGACGATCTTGCCGAGTTTCATGGGAGCACCTCGATTGGCCGTAAGAGAAGGAGTGGATGCGACGGTCGCCGACGGGCGACAGTTTCACCCCGTCCCGAGAGATGCCAGTGAAATCCCGTGGCGCGTAGGGGCCAAACATCTGTCGCGGTCATGCCCGGGCCCGACCCGGGCATCCATCCCAACCGCGCCGGATTGCCCGGTCGAGCCCGACAATGACGTGGACTGGTCATTGAGGCCCCGGCCGACCTCAGAGCCCGCGAAACCCCGCGAGCCAGCCCAGACTGTCTTCCGTGGGACCCACCGGCCGATACTCCGCGCCCACGGGACGGTCCCAGCCGAGCGCAGCGAGGCGGCCGAGCACATGGGCATAGTCGAGTTCCCCGCGGTCGGGCGGGCCGCGATCGGGGACCGAGGCGATTTGCACATGGCCCGTCAGCGGCAGCAGCCGCTCGAGCCTGCGCGAGACGTCGCCCTCCATGATCTGCAGGTGATAGCAGTCCACCATCAGCTTGACGTTGGGCAGCGCCAGCGCGTGCAGGAGCGCCGCACCTTGAGCCGAGGTCGACAGGAAATAGCCCGGCGCATCGTAGTGGTTGAGCGGCTCGATCAGGATCGTGACGCCTTCGGGCGCCGACCTCGAGGCGTAGGCGAGATTGGCAGCAAACGCCTCCTCCGCCCGCGGCCCGCCGGAGAAACCCGCCATGACATGCACCGAACCGGAACCCGTCGCAGCCGCGTAGGCCAGCGCCTCGTCGATGGCGGCCCTTGCCTCCGCCTCGCGCCCGGGCAGCGCCGCAAGCCCGTTCTCGCCCGCCGCCACATCGCCCCGCCGGGTGTTGAGGCCGAGAAGCGGCAGGCCGGTTTCCTCAAGCGCGGCGTTCAACGCCTCGGGCGGCGTCTCATAGGGCCAGTGTACCTCCACGGCATCGAACCCCGCCGCGGCCGCCGCCCGCACCGCATCGGGCAGCGGCCGGTCGGCCCAGAGGAACCCCAGATTGGCCGAGAAGCGCATCAATCGTCCCAATCGACGTTGAATCGCTTCACCAGCCCCTGCACTTCCTCAGCCGTCAGCATCCGGGGGCCGAGACCATGGGTCAGGAGCGCGAGGCGTGCGGTCTCCTCCAGCTCCTCGATCCCGTTGCAGGCGGCCTCCACATCCGCGGCCGAGACGACCGGCCCGTGATTGGCCAGCATCACTGCCGCGCGCCTGCCGTCGAGCGCGCGCACAGCCTCCCCCATCGCCTCGTCGCCCGGCATGAAGAAGGGCAGGAGCTTCACCCGGCCGAGCCGCATGATCGCGTATGGCGTGAGCGGGGGGAGGAAGTTTTCGGGGTCCACATCCGGCAGCATCGAGAGCGCGACCGAGTAGGTCGAATGCAGATGTACCACCGCGCCGGCCGCTGCGCGCGTGTCGTAGAACGCGGTGTGGAGCGGCATTTCCTTCGTCGGCGGGTCCCCCCCGATCTGCCGACCCCCGGCGTCGAACCGGCTGAGCGTGGCTGGATCGAGGCTGCCGAAGCTCGTCCCCGTGGGCGAAACCAGAAGCCCGCCATCCGGTGTCCGGGCCGAGATATTCCCGGTCGACCCACCGGTCAGTCCGCGGTCGAAGAGCGATTTCGAGAGCGTGCATAGGCGCTCTCTCAGGCGGGCCTCGGCGCTCATGGCTCAAGCACCCCGAGTGCGTCGGCGAAGAAGGTCTCGGCGCCGAAATTGCCGGATTTGAGCGTGATCGCGATCTCCGCCCCACCGCTTTTGGCGAAACACCAGGGCACGCCGGGCGCGATCTCCGCCCCGATATCGAGGCTCGTGATGCCGAGTGCCTTGGTCACGGCGCCCGATGTCTCGCCACCCGCGACGACGAAACGGCGGCGGCCGCTGTCGCGCGCGGCGATGGCGATGGTGGCGAGGGCTTCCTCGACGATGCTGCCCGCGCGGGCAGCTCCCAGCCGTTCCTGCGCCTGTCTGACGGCGCCGGGTTCGGCAGTGGCATAGAGTATGGGCACGGCATCCCCCCGTTGCGCCGAAAGCCAGTCGAGCGCGCGCCCGGGCCCCTCCTCAGCCAGGACCAGCGGATCGAGGCGGAGCCCCGGCCCTTGTCCTTCGAACGCACCGACCTGGCGGTTGGTCATGGCCGAGCAGCTGCCCGAGAGGACGATGGCGCCGGGGCCTATACCGGCGGTTCGGGGCGCGGAACTGTCAGTGTTCAGCAGCCCGTCCGCCTGCCAGAGCGCAGGCAGCGGCATGGCGACGGCGCTGCCTCCGGTCATCAGCGTCATGTCGCGACAAGCCTCTGCGATCACGTGCAAATCCTCGTCAGCGACCGCATCGACGACGACATGCGCCACGCCCTCCTTTGCAAGGCTTTCCAGGCGTTCCCTGAGTGCTGTCGCCCCACGCGCGACCGTCAGCCGATCGGCGAGACCCACGGGCCGCGTCACCTGTGGTGCGAGGAGCCGCATCAGATTCGAGTCGCGCATCGGCGTCAGCGGATGGTCCTTCATCGGGCTCTCGGCGAGCGGCTGCAGCCCGACAAACAGATTGCCCATGAAGATCGCGCGCCCGTTCTCGGGAAAGGCCGGGCAGTAGATCGTCTGCCGAGCCCCCAGATCCGCCATCAGCGCCTCTGCCACCGGCCCGATATTGCCCTCTGGCGTCGAATCGAAAGTCGAGCAGTACTTCCAGAAGAAGCGCCGCGCCCCGGCGGCCCGCAGCCAGGCGAGCGCTGCACGCGTCTCCGTCACGGCCTCGCCGACGGGTGCCGTGCGCGATTTGAGGGCGATCACCTCGATCGGGGCCGAACCGTCCTCCGCCAACCCCTCGGGCACACCGATCCGGAGCGAGACGCGCACGCCCGACCGCGCGAGCAGCCCCGCAAGATCAGTGGCACCCGTAAAATCATCGGCGATACAGCCGAGAAGCGTCGTCATCGAGGGCCCTCGCAAAACGGCGCCGACGCTCGGCGCCGCGCTGCATCTCTCTCCGACAATTGCCGGCGCATGTCCATCGAAGGGCTGATCCTGGAGGCGGTCGCAGCGCCGCGACGATCCGTAACGGATTTGCGATGGGTAGTGCGCGAACGACGTGGTAGAGTAGAGTCGATACCGTTCAAGCTTGGGCCCGAGATACGATGATCACATTGAAGACGCCGACGATCCTGGCCGCGGCCGCGCTCCTGACGCTCGCCGCCTGTACCGAGCCGACGCGCTATGCGCCTGCGGTCGAGCGAGACGGCTATGCGGACAAGCCGGTGGAGACGAACCGGTATCAAGTGAGCTTCTCCGGGAACACGCGCACATCGCGCGACACGGTCGAGACCTATCTTCTGTTCCGTGCGGCTGAGGTGACGCTGGCAGCGGGCAAGGATTGGTTCAAAGTTGCGACGCAGGACACGGAGGCCGAGACGCGCTTCCGCTCGTTCTCGACAGGTTTTGGGCGGACCGGGTTCGGGCCGTTCTTCTTCCGCTCAGGTTTCCGCCACGGCTTCTTCGGCGGCTTCGGCTCCGTAAGCACGCGGCCGATCACGCGCTACGAGGCCTTTGCGAACATCCTAGTATTCGATGGCGCCAAGCCTGCGGACGATCCCGCGGCCTATGACGCGCGCTCGGTTGTCGAGACGCTGGGCCCGGAAATCATCCGCCCCGAACCGGTCGTCGCGGCCGGCGGCTGACCCGCCACTGCGATCGCCGACGCGGTTGCCTGTGGCTGAAGCGGGATACCGCAGCGGGGTGGCGACCGGTCCGCCCGGCCTCCGCGCGGTTGGAGAACGAGGGGCTTGGCGGATCGGCTGGTATATTGTCATCGACACTTGGGCTCCGAGCCCGCCCACGTCAGGCTACTGCCACAACTCCTAACATCCAGCGAACGCTTCTAGATGTTCAGTCCCGGAGTGTGATGGTTTAACTTTGTGCCGTCATGCTAAGGAGGCTCTATGGGCCAGGTACTGCACGGAAGCGCCGCGGTGAGGCATTGAGCCGCCATCGGTCCTGTTGGTCTGGGGCCAATGCCGAACGCACGCCGTCCGAGCGGCGATACAGCGATCGACGGCTTCGACCGCGGCGCTGAGCCGGAAGTACGGGGTGAAC
>JBCDFC010000232.1:0-7977 GCA_039178805.1 Pseudomonadota bacterium
CGGAGGCCCGCCACGAAGGTGGTGGTCTTGCGGTGCCCGTGGGGAACGCCCATCCGCAGCCGCTCACCGCGCCGGCAGCGACCATGTGTGCGGGCCATGTTGGTCTTCGCCCAGGTCTCTTCGATGAAGACCAACCTTTCGGAATCGAGGTCGGGCTGGCTGTCGAACCAGTCCCCCCGCTTTCTCAGCACGTCTGGGCGGTCCTGTTCGTTCGCCATTGGGCTCGAACCAATGGCGCCTCAACGGCTCACCCGCGGAAGACGCGCTGCAGCGTGCCGTAGCCGACGGCGTGGCCCGGCTCGGAGGAGGCCGCGCGCAGCTCCTCGACCGCGATGTCCGGCGTCTCCTCGAGAAGCGTCCGGATCAGCCCGCCCTGCGCCTCGATGCGACCGGACCGGCGGTCGCCGCCGAGAGGGCCCGGGCGAGGATCGCCCTTCTCCCGGGCAAGCGCGCGCCAACGGCTGACGCTCGCCGCACTCACGCCGAAGCGCTCGGCAGCCTGGCGGTGGCTGGCACCCGCCTCGACGGCGACGAGAACACGGATGCGAAGATCGACGGAAAGGGCTTTCGACATGTCTGCCGGCCTCCTCCTCCGGCAGACAGTTCGAATCAGAACCCGCGCCTCAAGGGAATCCCAATTCGATTCAATCAGCTCGGCTCACGCTCTAGAACTCATCCGGTTTCCCGGATCCCAGGGTCAAGTCCGGGGATGACGTTAATGGAAGCTTTTCGTCTGGGTCGGACCACTAGAGTGCTTCTCGACCTCAGGTACCCAAGTCATGCTTGGGCTTGGTCCGGGCATCAATCGCGGTTGGCGCTGGATTGCCGGGGCGAGCCCGGCAATGACCCAACTGCCGTGAGTAGCTTAGGTCAGAAGGTGCTCTAGGCTGCGGGCGTTTGCTGCGCCGGGCGGCTGTCGCGATCCTCCCCTAAGGCATGCAGCGCCTTGTTGAACAAGTCGTCCGGGCGCTGGCCCCTTTGAAGCTCGGCACAGCCGAAGGCGATCGTGATACTGGCCACGGCCTGCTGTGTGCTGGTGCTGACCAGCCTGAGATCTTCGAGGCTGCGTCGAATGTCCTGCGCAAGGGCCAATGCAGCCGAATGATCGCGCCGTTGGAGGATGAGCGCGAAGCAGTCGGTATCGAGCCGAACGGCGATGTCGCCATCTCCCTGACAGCCGCGCAGGAGCCCGGCGGCGTGGGTAAGCACATGGTCCGACCGCTTCCGGCCCCAACGCGCAACGAACTGATCGAATGCCTCGATCTCGATCACCACAAGGCTAATCGCGTTCATCCGTTCGCGCGCTTCGGCACAGAGCCTGGGCAAAGCGTCGTCGAAGAAACGGCGGTTGGGTAGCTGTGTTAGGGGATCGAGCAGCACGCTTTGCCTGAGCTCCCGCAGCTCACGCTGCATGTTCAAGAATTGTGTCCGCATCGTCTCGAGCCCGCTACCGAGACGGGAGATGGCGCGGACATGGACCTGCGTCTCGCGCCGAAGCGTCCCGATGATCTGGTTCTTCTTGGACGAGTCGGACGCCTTCTCGACCGCGCGTTCGGCCGTCTCGATCTTGTAGCTCAGCGATTCTCCATGCGCTGCGCCATCCTCGATCATATCGATGACCTCGGCGAGATCCTGCCCCATCTGATCGCCGATCCGCTCGACCCCCGCATTCACCGCCTCAGGCGCGAGGAACTCGGCATGAAGCTGATCGATGAGCTGGATCGCGAGCGGGCCGTTGCGCAATGCCTCATCGATGCGGGCGCAAAGTGCGGTGTTCTGCCCGCTCACATAGGTGAAGATGACTTCATACGCGCGGGGAAATGGCGGCACCCTGTGCCGTTGCGCAAAATCGAGCGCTCGGCTCGCGATCACGCGTGCCTCCGCAAATGGGGTCTGACTGCGCTCCATGGCTCCCTCCACCGGCTCCCAGCGGAAAGGGTTATCGCGCTCAGGTAAGCAGTCCGTGAAAAGGGCGCTCACCGGCGCTCAAATAAACGCTCAATCTGCGTGCGACCGAGGCGCACGGAGGTTGGCCGGCCGTGGTTGCAGCGTTGGGCGCCGGGGGTCGCTTCCATTTCGCGGAGGAGCGCGTCCATCTCAGGCAGCGAGAGGCGGCGGCCGGCGCGCACGGATCCGTGGCATGCGATGCGCGAGAGGACTGCATCGAGGCGGGCTTCGAGCTGCTCGGTCGTTCCGGTCTCGAGCAAACCGTCGGCGGCGTCGCGCAGGAGCGCTGCGGGAGAGGCCTGGCCGAGGATCGCGGGCACGGCACGGACGCAGACGGCGCCTGGGCCGAAAGGTTCGACCTCCAATCCGAGCTCGGCCAACAGATCGGCAGCGTCGACAACTTGTGCCGCGCCATCGCCGAGATCGACGATCTCGGGCACGAGAAGAGTTTGGCGGGCAACGCCATGCGCCGCGCGGGCGCGTTTCAGCCGCTCCAGCACAAGCCTTTCATGGGCCGCGTGCTGATCGACGATGACGAGGCCATCGGCGGCTTCGGCGAGGATGTAGGTGCCATGGATCTGCGCGCGCGCGGCCCCCAGGGGCAAATCGAGCGCGGCATCGGGTGCCGCGTCTTCGAACTGCTCCGCTTGCCCGGTGTCGTGCGGCGCCATGAAGGCTGCGGCAGCCTCAGCGAGACCGGGTGCCGGGCGGGCAGAGTGATGGCTTGGCGTGTGGCTTGGCGTGCGACTCGGCGGGCGCCACTCCCCACCCGGTCGCCCCCAGCCGCGGCTGCCGGGGAGCGGGCCCATTGGCGCTGCGTTGGATGTGACGATGGATGGCTGCTGGCCCGACGGTCCGCCGCCATTTGCCGTCATCGTTGAGAGCGCCGTTTCCGAAAGCGTGTGGCCGATCAGGTGACCTGCCCCTGCGAGAGCGCTCCGAAGCGCGGTGACGACGAGCGCACGAGCAGCGGCCGGATCTTTGAAACGCACTTCGGCCTTGGCCGGGTGCACATTCACATCGACGCAGTCAGGCGGGCATTCGAGCGCGAGGAGTACCGCTGGGTGGCGGTCCCGGGCGAGGAGATCGCCATAGCCTGCGCGGAGGGCCGAGAGGAGGAGACGGTCGCGCACCGGGCGTCCGTTGACGACGAGGTACTGATGGACCGGAGCGCCGCGCGCAACGCTGGGAAGCCCGGCGAGACCCGTGATCTGCAAACCATCGCGCGCAGCTTCGACCGCTACCGCGTTCTCAGCGAAACCACCGCGGATAATCCGGTCGGCGCGGGCAGCCCGACGAGCGCTCTCGGGCCCCCGTTCCGGCGGCAGATCGAAGAGTTTGCGCGGAGGACCATCCGCGCCCGTTGCATCGTAGAGGGCGATGCCGGTGCCCGGCGCCGCAAGCGCGATCCGACGAAGCATCTCAGCCGTCGCCTGCCCCTCGGCCCTTGGGGAGCGGAGAAAAGCGAGGCGGGCGGGCGTCGTGCAGAAAAGATCGCGAATGGTGACCGTGGTGCCGGGCGCACGGGCGGCGGGGCGGACGGGTCCGGGCGCACCATCCTCTACGGTGATCATGGCGGCCTCGGCAACGCCGGGCGGCCGGCTCACGATCTCGAGGCGGGCGACGGCGCCGATGGAGGGCAGCGCCTCGCCACGGAAACCGAGGGTGCGGATATTGACGAGGTCGTCGCCATCGATCTTGGAGGTCGCATGGCGCGCGAGGGCAAGGGGGAGTTCCTCGGCTGGGATACCGGCACCATCATCCTCGACTCGGATGAGCGTTCGACCGCCGTCCGCGAGGGTGACGCGCACATGCCGGGCGCCTGCATCCAGGGCATTCTCGACGAGCTCCTTCACCGCCGAGGCTGGACGCTCGACCACTTCGCCAGCCGCGATCCGGTTCTGTGCAGCGGCATCGAGCTGTCGGATCGGCCGCCTCGGTTGGGAGACATGTTCATTCATGATGTTGGGGCCCTCCCGCACCTCACTACAACCGGTAGCAGGAGAAGCGAGTCGAACCAATGGAGAATCGGTGTCGGTGAGGCGATCGGGGCTCCGCGCCCTCCCACGACAGGCTACGCCACGATAAGTGAATTTTCGCCGAACGCTCCTCAGCCATGTCTCGCAACACCGCCGGCTGTTCCGACAAAATCGCACTCAGTGTCTCGGGGCGCTGCGATGCCGTGGGGGGATTGAGAAGTGCTGTGCCTATGCGGTCTTTGGGTCTCGACCCTTCGATCCGCAGCCTGGGTCGTTTCTGGACGGATGGAGCCCAACAAAGACGGCATGTTGCCGAGTGTGGAGGTCAGCCGACCATTCCGATGGAAACTGCTTGGACCGGTCATCCTTCCTGCCCATCCTCGATGTGTCCGACGCAGTGATCGCTTCCGCAACAGGTCGGCCTTCGTTCGCACCCTAGTCGCACGATCCGCGATCAGGGCGGTTTGAGTGGCTTAGCGGTCGGTCTCGGACAGAACGAACCCATTCGCGTCTTCCCCGGGCTAGGCCTCGGGATCGAGAAATCCCGTCCATCCCACAGGCTTGGCGATAGGCCGGATTACCGGATCAAGCCCGCCAATGACGGTATCGAATGCCTCACTCAGACCACTAGCGCTGCGAAGGGGTCGATGGGCGGCGGCGCGCTCACAGCCTGAGACCGCGCGATCTGGCGATGTACACGCAGGGCCACGGTTGGATGCTTCTAACGTTGCCCTCGTTGCGTTAGCCTTTTTGCGGCGAGGCCAACAGGAGATACCCGATGCGCATTGTTGCACCTATTGCTGTTGCGGTCCTGGCTGCCGCTCCTGCCATCGCCCAGGACCGGCTGACGATTGTCCATGTGAACGATCTCGATCGGATGGAGGGCAAGGGCGACAGTGGTGGCGTCGCGCGGCTTGCAACTGTGATTTCCGATGTGCGGGCGCAGGGCGGAACGGTGCTGGCCACGAGCGGGGGGGACAGCGTTTCGCCCTCGCTCCTGTCGAGCTTCGACCAGGGCGCCCATATGATCGCGCTTCTGAACATGGTCGGTCTCGATGCCATGGCCCTTGGCAACCATGAGTTCGATTTCGGGCCGGATATCACGCGCACGCGGATCGCCGAGGCGGATTTCACGATCCTGTCCAACAACGCCTTTGAGCCCGACGGCTCGCTGATCGACGGTGTGGATGAGAGCATGATGATCGAGGTCGGCGAGCATATGGTCGGCGTTTTCGGGCTCACCACAGCGAGTACGGTCGTGAAGTCGTCGCCGGGCAATGTCACTTTCGGGGATCCGGTCGAGGTGGCGGCGACGATGTCCACGGCCCTGCGCGAGGCGGGCGCGGATGTCGTGATTGCGCTTACGCATACCGACCGCCCTGAAGACCGGCAGCTCTTCGCCGCCGGGGATGTCGATTTGGTTCTCTCGGGCGACGATCATGATGTGGCGATCTGGTATGATGGAAACACCGCGCTCGTGGAGAGCGACAGCCAGGCGAGCTTCGTTACAGTCGTGACGCTCGACATCGAGACGGTGGAGGGACGCCGCGGCCCGCAAGTCGAATGGCGTCCGGCCTTTGAGGTCATCAACACGGCCGATGTCGAGCCGGATCCGACGGTCGCGGCCGAAGTGGCGATCTACGAGGCGCGCCTGTCGGAGGCGCTGGACATCGAGATCGGGGCGACACCCGTTCTGCTCGACACGCGCCGCACCACCGTGCGGTCCACCGAGAGCGCCTTCGGCAACTTGACCGTGGATGCGATGCGTGCGCAGACGGGGGCCGATGTCGCGATCACCAATGGCGGCGGCATCCGCGGCGACCGGCAATACGAGGCCGGGACGGTGATCACGCGGCGCGACGTGCTGACCGAGCTTCCCTTCGGCAACAAGACCGTGGTGCTGGAACTCTCCGGGGCGGACATCGTGGCAGCGCTGGAGAACGGCGTTTCCGAGATCGAGGATGGTGGGGGGCGCTATCCGCATGTGTCCGGCATGACCTTCACGTTTGACGCTTCGAAACCCGCGGGTGGGCGCGTGGGGCAAGTCATGGTCGCTGGCGCACCGATCGATGTGGCGGCTACCTATCGCCTGGCGACGAGCGATTTCATGGGGCGTGGCGGCGATGGCTATGCGATGTTCGCGGATAAACCGAACGTCATCGAGGCAAACGCGGCCGAGCTGATGGCCGCACAGGTGATCCGCGCCTTCGAGACGGGCTCGGCCGTACCAACGCTCGACGGGCGAGTAACGCGGACCGACTGATCCCGAGCTGTGGCATGAGAGGGTTGCCCGGGTGATGTGGGTCGCCGGGGACACCCATCGGTGCTCCAGCATGGTGCCGTTTCCCATCGCAAATGTTGGGGCAGGGTATGGGCAAACCGCTTTCAATGGATCTTCGTGCGCGTGCCTTGGCCGCCGTCGATGCGGGCATTAGCCTGCGAGCGGCCGCCAGGCGCTTTGGGTTGCGCCACCAGGAACGCCACCCTCGGCCCGCGCACTCACCTTCTCCATTCGCATATCAAGGGCAGCGCACTGCCCGGATTTCGAGGACTACCTTTCTACTCCATGCGTGATCGGCTCAGCCGACATCACAGGCGGATCCGTTCAGTGAGGGCGGGCCATCTTTCCATGCGGCGAAGGAGGGGCGCCATGCCGCATTCGCGGGCCAGCGCCTTCGCGGCGTGAAGCCGGTGCTCGGCCTCCTTGCCGCCTGTCCGCTGCATCGCGCAGGCCTGCACAAATAGCGCCTCCGCTTTGTTACCCCGTTCGCAGTAGACTTCTGCCAGGTCCACGGCTTCTCCCGCGGCGTTCAGCGCATCCTCCTCTGCGCCTTCCGCCAACAGCGCCTCTGCAAGCCACGCTACTTCGAGCGCGTGGCTCACCATGATGCCGAGCTCGCGCGACCGCGTCACCGCGGCACTCAGATGCCGCAGCCCGCCCGCACGGTCCCCCGTATTCAGAACGGCGCTGCCGAGCGCAGAAGCGAGATTGGTGGACCACGCCACGAGCTCTCGTTTCTCGCAGATTTTGAGCCCCTCCGAGAGCAGGTCAACGGCATCGTCCAGGTGACCGACATGGAGCTTGAAGAACCCAGCGGAATAGAGCGCCACTGTTTCAGCAAGCGGCTTTCCGCTCGAGCGGCCATACGCTTCAAGGCGCTCGGCGGTCTCCACACCTTCGTTCTCATTCCCCATCCGCGCGAGGGCCCATAGCCGCCAGGCCTCGAAGAACAGGTAGGCGGACGCCGGCAGCCCTAGCGTCTCCCCGGCATCGAATTCCACTAGCGCCTCCCTTGCCCGTTCGAGGGAGGTCGCTGCCGCCTCGAAGCTGCCAGAGGCATAATGCGCGGCGCCGATATAGCCTTCTGAGAGAACTTCCAACTTGCGCAGACCCGCATCGCGCGCGAGCGAGCGGGCACGATGGCACGTCACGAGCGACCTATCCGGCCGACCGAGTTGTGCGTCATCTCTGCCGATGAAGGCGGTCAGCCAGGCGCGCCGCGTGACATCGGCGTAAGGCGAGAGCGTCTTCTCAAGCTTCTGGAGATTTTCGAGATCGCGCTTGATCTGGCCGATGGGGAAATAGGCGCGTCGCAGATCAAAGCTAATATCGATGGCCTCGGCTGCCTGTTCGGCGTCTGCAACCTTCTTCATCGAGAATTCGAGCGCGTCCTCGAGGAAGCGGGTCGCCACCAGATACGCCGAACGATCCAGAGCCCGCCGACCTGCCGCCCAAGAATACGCAATTGCCTGATCGGTCGATTGCGACATCTTGGCGTGATAGGCGGCCGTCTCGATCATCGAGGACGACCCGCTCCCGTGTACGGTCTCGATCGACTGCAGGATCAACAAGTGCAGATGCTGCTTCTGCCAAGAGAGCAGGCTGCTGAGCACCACCTCCTGCAAAAGATTGACCGCGATCCTGTAGAGGACCTGTCCACCCTCGCCCGTCACGCGCAGGAAGCCCTCCTCGATGAGCGCGGTCATGGTGTTCCTAAGCGTAACCGTCGGTAGATCCGCGAGGCACGACTGGAGGAGGTCTTTCGAGAGC
>JBCDFC010000233.1:0-7950 GCA_039178805.1 Pseudomonadota bacterium
CGGGGTCCCCCCAATTCGGGCCTTCGCGGGGGGGGGGGGGGGGGGGGGGGTCGCTCGGCGCGCCCCCCGGGCGCCCCCCCCGCCACGGGCCCCCCCCGACACCCCGCCCCAGAACGCTGTTTCGAGCCGGTCGGCTGTACGGGCAGATCGAGCCGCTCTGCGATCTCCAACAAGTCGGCCCAAACCTCGCGTTTTTTGCCCGGTGAGCGCAACAGATAGGCCGGATGAAAGCTCGCCATCAGCTCGACACCTGTGGCCGGATGTCGCCGCCACTGCCCGCGTGCCCGCGTGATCCCGCCGCTCTGCCCCGTTAGCGCCTTCAAGGGCGTGTTGCCGAGCAGCAGCAGGACATCGGGTGACGCGAGTGCGACATGGCGCTCGATAAAAGGCAAAAACGCCGCGGCTTCGCCTTCGGTCGGCGTCCGGTTGCCCGGTGGGCGCCACGGCAAGATGTTGGCGATGTAGGCTGCTTGCTTCGGATCCTCGGCATGGCGATCGAGGCCGATGGCCGCCAGCATCCGATCCAAGAGCTGCCCGGCACGGCCGACGAACGGCTTGCCCTGCCGATCCTCGTCCTGGCCCGGCGCCTCGCCCACGATCATCAGGCGAGCGCCCCGCCGGCCATCGGCGAAGACGAACTGCGTGGCGCCTGCGCGGAGCGCCGCGGCCGGGGCTGCGTCGAACCCCTCGGCTGCAGCGGCCAAGCTGTCGAGATCGGTGGCGGCAGCCGCGAGTGCCGTGGCCTGCTCCACGGGATCCAATGCAGTCATCGCGACCTGTGGTTGACTGCCAGCATCGTTCCCACCTCTCGGCACCGCTCGATCCGTTGTTTGTTTCGCCTGAGGCGCCGCCCGCGGGGCCGCTTTCGCCGCGTGAGCGTTGGCGTGCGCGGCGAAGCGGTCGATCGGCGCATCTGCGATGGCTTCATCAGCCCCCAGCTCGTGCTGGAAAGCCAGCGCTGCGACAATAAGTTCCCAGCGCATGGCTGGCGTATCTTCGATCGTCATGGTCGTGAGATCACTGTGTCGTGTCGTGGCGATGATGGCGGGCGTGTATCACGAGCGCTAGAGCCTCTGAGCAACATTTCGTTACGGCATCGTTGCAAGGCGCTTGGGTGACGTATACGTAAGCTCGACCAGCAGGAGGGTCGAAGATGGACGAGATCGAGAGAGAGGCCGTCGAGTATGACGTGGTCATTGTCGGGGCCGGACCATCGGGTCTGTCCGCCGCGATCCGTCTCAAGCAGCTCGATGCCGATCTCGAAATCGTGGTTCTCGAGAAGGGCTCCGAGGTTGGGGCCCATATCCTCTCGGGCGCGGTGCTCGACACCTCTGGTCTCGACCGACTGATCCCCGACTGGAAAGAGCAGGGAGCGCCGATCAACACGCCTGTGACCGAGGATCGCTTTTTCGTGCTGGGTCCGAAGGGCGAGCTTCCGATCCCGACGGTGCTGATGCCGCCGCTCATGTCGAACCACGGCACATATATCGTTAGCATGGGCAATGTCTGCCGCTGGCTGGCCGAACAGGCAGAGGCGCTCGGCGTCGAGATCTTCCCGGGCATGGCGGCGAGCCAGGTCGTCATCGAGGACGGTATTCTGAAGGGCGTCGTCGCGGGCGAGTTCGGCTATGGCAAGGACGGCAAACCTGGTCCGGATTATGAGCCGGGAATGGAGCTTCGCGGCAAATACGTTCTTATCGCCGAGGGTGTGCGCGGGAGCCTCGCCAAGCAGCTCATCGCCGAGTTCGAACTCGACAAGAACTCGGAGCCGCAGAAATACGGGCTCGGCATGAAGGAGCTCTGGGAGATCGATCCCGCGAAGCATAAGCCGGGCCAGGTCACGCACACCATGGGCTGGCCACTCGGCAGCAATGCGGGCGGTGGCTCGTTCATGTATCACTTGGAGAACAACCAGGTTTATGTGGGCTTCGTCGTTCACCTAAACTACGAGAACCCTTACGTTTTCCCGTATATGGAGTTTCAGCGCTTCAAGCATCATCCGCTGATTGCGGAAGTGTTGGAGGGCGGCAAGCGCGTCTCCTATGGCGCCCGTGCGATCGTTGAGGGCGGCTGGCAGTCGATGCCGGAGCTGGCCTTCCCGGGCGGCGCGCTCCTCGGCTGTTCGGCCGGCATGGTCAATGTCCCGCGCATCAAGGGCAACCATAACGCCATGCTGTCGGGTATCGCCGCGGCCGAGGCTGCGCAGGCGGCGATCGCCGCTGGCCGGGAGGGCGATGTCCTCGCCGAGTATGAGAAGGACGTCAGAAGCGGGCCGATCGCCAAGTACCTGAAGCCCGTACGGAACGTGAAACCGCTCTGGTCGAAATTCGGCCTCTGGGCATCGCTGGCGCTTGGCGGGGTCGATATGTGGCTCGCCAACCTGACGGGTTGGAACATCTTCGGCACGCTCGGCCATGGGAAATCGGATGCGGATGCGACCGGGCGGGCGAAGCGGTTCGAGCCCATCGAGTACCCGAAACCCGACGGCACGTTGAGCTTCGACCGGCTGACCAATGTCGCCTACAGCTTCACCAATCATGACGACGCGCAGCCTGCGCATTTGAAGCTGATCGACAGCTTCACGCCGGTGGAGGTCAACCTGCCGCGCTTTGCGGAACCGGCGCAGCGCTATTGCCCGGCGGGTGTCTATGAGGTGGTCGAGGAGGCGGGCACGCCCGAGTTCCGGATCAATTTCCAGAACTGCGTGCATTGTAAGACCTGCGATATCAAGGATCCGAGCCAGAACATCCTCTGGACGGTGCCGCAGGGCGGCGATGGGCCGAACTATCCGAATATGTGAGATGGGCGGGCTGACGGCGGCCCGTTCGCTCGCCGCGCTGGCGCGCGCCGTCGCTCCGCCCCCCCGCCAGCCTGCCGCCCACCTGGAGTGGCGCGGGTGAGCGGTCCCGATCTCGAGGCGCTAGAGGAAGCCTATGAGCGCGGCTTGGCCGCCGAGCGGGCGGGCGATGTGCCCGCGGCTGCGGCGGCGTGGCGAGCGTGCTTGGCGATCGATCCCGAGGATCGCGGTGGGGCTGCGATCCGCCTTGCGGCGCTGGACGAAGCACCTTCGCCGGAGCGCGCGGCGCCGGCCTATGTGGCGACACTGTTCGATCAGCATGCGGAGAGTTTCGAGACCACGCTCGTGCTGTCGCTGGGCTATGCGGTGCCGGAACGGATCGCGGAGACACTCGACCGTCTTGGCCTTGGGCCGTTCGCGCACGGTCTCGATCTCGGCTGCGGCACGGGGCTGGTCGGCGAAGCGCTGGAGGGGTCGGTCGAGATCTTGGACGGCGTCGATCTCTCCGAGGGGATGCTCGAGATCGCGGAGGAGAAGGAGCTCTACGCGGCGCTCTATGCGGGCGATGCGGTGGCCTTTGTCGAGCAGGTGGAGGCCGGGGCTTACGATCTGATCGCTGCTGCGGATGTTCTGCCCTATCTGGGGGCGGTAGAGCCGCTGTTGCGGGGTGTGGCACGGGCGTTGGCACCGGGTGGTGTGGTGGTCCTTTCGACCGAGACGCTGGATCGAGCCGCGTTCGACGGGACGCCGGGTTGGCGGGTCGGGCCGAAGCGGCGTTATGCCCATGCGCTCTCGCTCATGGAAAGGCTGCTCGCCGCGAGAGGACTGGTGGTCTTGGCTGCGGACCCCGTCACGGTGCGCTACGAGACGGGCGAGGCCGTTCCGGGTCATTTGATCGTCGGGCAGCGGCCTGGCTGACTACAGGAAGGTGCAGCGTGCTGGGCGATGGTTTTTCCCGGACCCTGGAACGACGAAGGGCGCCAGTGGCGCCCTCATCAGCCTCGTGATGGGCGAGCCTTAGGCGCTCGCACGCTTTCTCAGGACGACCAGGCCACCCACCGCGGCAAGGAGGAAGAGCGCTGCGGGCGGCAGCGGGACCGGGGTCGCGAAGCCGCTGAAAGTGAAGCTCGTGGGCTGCTGGGTTAGGCCGAACCCGGTAATCGTAAACTCCAGCACATCGCCCGCCATCAGGAACAGCGTGGTCGGGAAGGCGGCGCTGGTGGAGCTGGTCGACGTGCCCGGGAAGAGCACCATGCCGTCAGCGACGCCAGGAAGATCGCCACCGCCGCGCGTGCCGTCGAAGTCGAGCATCGCCACGGTATCCGTCTGCGACGGGTTGATCGTGATCGAGAAGTTCTGGAGCAGCAGGGTCTCCTGAGCGACGATGCGGCCGGTGATCGCGTTGCCGGCGATGCTGCTGCCGCTCATATTCGGACCGTCGGTTGAGCCTGCCGGGAAGATGAACTCCTCACCCCCGAAAGCCGTCGCGCTGGCCGACACGAAGCCACCAATAAACAAGTTGTTTACAGCACCGCTCGCGTCATTCGGGTTCAAGAACCCGGTTACCGTAACGGCATTTGCCGTGATCGGCGCACCAATCGCCGCGGCGCACAGAGCTATACGCTGGAAAAGCGTCTTCATCACTCACTCCCAAGCTTCCACCGCGGTTTTGATGAGTGAAACGCCGTCCCATTGCAATCGAGAAAGCGGCGTCTCCAGATTTCACCGTCACAATTTCACATGGTTTCCACATTCTGACCGGGGATGTTCTGTTCTGGCACAAGTTTACGGTCAGGCAATGCTGCGATAGGGCAACACCAAATCGTGCATAGCGTGTAATCTCTTGGGTTTAACCCGATAAACTAGAGTAACGAATCCATGGCGAAGCAAATCGCGAGCGCCATGCCGCCGAACCGTGTTTCGCGAAAGAGGTTGAGGCAGATCGCCGGGTCGCCGATGTCCATCCGTCGGATCTGCGAGGCCATGTGCAGGAAGAGCGCGGCCACGCCCACGAAGGCGAGGATACCGCCGCCAGCCGACCAGATGGCCGCCGAGATGAGGAGGCTGCAGACGATCGCGAAGACCCAGAGCCACTCTGCCGTGCGGTCGCCGAAGAGGCGCGCTGTGGATTTGACACCGATGAGGGCGTCGTCCTCACGATCCTGGTGCGCGTAGATCGTGTCGTAATGCAGTGTCCAGGCGATGGCGCCGAGATAAAGGAGTATCGGTGCGAGCGTCAGGCTCCCCGTATGTGCCGCCCAAAGGAGAAGCGCTCCCCAGTTGAAGGCGATGCCGAGGAAGGCTTGTGGCCACCAGGTAAAGCGCTTGGCGAAGGGGTAGATTGCCACCGGCAGGAGCGAGGCGATGCCGAGCCAGATCGCCGTATTGTTGAAGGTGATGAGGATCAGGAACGCCGTGAGCGCCTGTGAGACGAGCCAGATATAGGCCCAAACCACCGTAACCTCGCCGGCGGGCAGCGGCCGGTTGGCCGTTCGGGCGACGCCGCGGTCGATATCCCGGTCCTGAATGTCGTTCCAGGTGCAACCGGCGCCGCGCATAAGGAACGCTCCGATCCCCGAGCCGATCACCAGCCAGAGGTCGAGCAGCAGCCAGCCTGTCGCGCCTGCCGCCAGGAAAATGCCCCAGAGACAGGGCAGCCAGAGGAGCCAGGTTCCGATCGGCCGGTCTGCCCGGCTGAGACGGAGATAGGGTTGAGCGTCGTAGGGTGCGTAGCGTTCGACCCAATTGTCATCGACCGCATCGGCGATGCGGTTTTGCCGGCTGGCCCGCGTGCGCCTCTCGCTCTGGCGCATCGGTTGCTCCGTGGCAGCGACTTCGGGCTCCTCGCCCTGGTTCTCTGGTGCTCTCTCCTGCATGAGGGGTGTCATGCCACAGCCCCTCCCCAAAATCAGGCTGCATCTCGACGCGGCGCTGTCGGAAGGGGCGGAGGTGTCGCTCTCGCGCGACCAGGCGAACTATCTCGGCGCCGTGATGCGGCTCGGACCGGGCGCACGGTTGCTGGTCTTCAACGGGCGCGATGGGGAGTGGTTGGCGGAGGCAGTGACGCTCACCAAGCGGGCGGGTCAGCTCACGCTGTTTGAGCGCACGCGCCCGCCGGCACCGCCGCCCGATCTCTGGCTCCTTTTCGCGCCGGTTAAGAAGGCGCGCACCGATTTCATCGTCGAGAAGGCCTGTGAGCTTGGCTGTCGGCGCGTGCTACCAGTGCTGACTGAGCTGACGAATAGCGAGCGGGTCAACACCGAACGCTTGCAGGCGCATATGGTCGAGGCGGCGGAGCAATGCGGTCTCGTCTGGGTGCCGGAGATGGCCGAACCGATAAAGCTCACCGCGGCATTAGATGATTGGCCGCCTGAACGCCGCCTCCTCTTTTGCAATGAGCGGGGGGGAGTGCCTGCGGCCGAGGCACTGTCCACGGCCGAGCCTAGCCCTTGGGCGATCATCACGGGGCCCGAGGGCGGGTTTAGCGAGGCGGAGGCCGCGCGCCTCGCTGGCTTGCCGGGTGCGTTATCGGTCAGTCTCGGTCCGCGGATCCTTCGCGCCGACACCGCTGCCGTCGCGGCACTCACCTTATGGCAGGCGATCCACGGCGATTGGCGCTGAGCACCGGTCGAGAACGCGCTTCAAACCTTGGAAACCCCGCCAATCAGCCGGATGAGCGCGAAAGTGATCAGCCCGTAGATCGCGCCGAGGCCCGCTGCCTGCAGCAGCGGCGTGCCGCCGATCACGGCGAGCCCGGCGGAGGCAATGGCGCTCAACGCAGCGCCCAGTCCCAGCCAGATCAGGAAACCGCGCCAGCGCAGAAGGCCAAGCGCCACGACACCCGGGATCGCAGCAGCGATTGTCAGAGCGCCGGCGTAGATGGCGAAGACATGCATGGTGTTCTCGGCGACGGCGAAGACGCCGATGCGCGTCGCCTCGGTAAAGCCTGCGACCAGGAAGGCCACACCCCAGGCGATGCCAGTGAGGATGATCGGCGCAGTGATCACGCCTACAAGGACGCGCAACCACGGCCAGCGCGACCGCTCGGCTGTGGCGTCGACGCCCCCCTCGTCCCCTTCCCCGCTCATCGCCACACCATATCGTGCGGCGCCCCGATCACAATCGTGAGGTATTGTTGTCCCGTCCTGCGACGTTTCGCGACCCAACCGTTTCGCGCCACCTATCCCCGCGACCGGGTGTCGGCGTTGGCATTGGCGCTTCCGAGGCGTAGATAGACCCATAGAAATCGGAGGAGGACGTCATGAACGAGCAGTCGCCACTGCGCGCCGCCGCACCCGCGAAGTCCGGCAAGCCAAGCTTCAAATGGGACGATCCGTTCCTCCTGGAGGATCAGCTTGAAGAAGACGAGCGCATGGTTCGCGACACGGCAGCGGCCTTCGCAGCCGACACGCTCGCGCCCCGCGTCATCGGCGCCTTCGCCGAAGAGAAAACGGATCTCGAGATCATCCCGAAGATGGGCGAACTCGGTCTTCTTGGCGTGACGGTGCCCGAACAGTATGGCGGCGTCGGCGCGGGCTACGTCTCCTATGGCCTCGTCGCGCGGGAGATCGAGCGGATCGACTCAGGCTATCGCTCCATGATGTCGGTGCAATCCTCGCTCGTCATGTATCCGATCCAGGCCTACGGCTCGGAGGAGCAGCGGCAGAAGTACTTGCCCAAGCTCGCGACTGGTGAGTGGATTGGCTGCTTTGGCCTGACCGAGCCGGATGCGGGCTCCGACCCCGCCGGCATGAAGACGCGGGCTGCCAAGATCGATGGCGGCTACCGGCTGACGGGCTCCAAGATGTGGATCTCGAACAGCCCCATCGCGGATGTCTTCGTTGTCTGGGCCAAGTCCGAGGCCCATGACGGCAAGATCCGCGGCTTCGTGCTGGAGAAGGGTATGAAGGGCCTCTCGGCGCCCAAGATCGAGGGCAAGCTGAGCCTTCGCGCTTCGATTACCGGTGAGATCGTGATGGACGGGGTCGAGGTCGGCGAGGACGCGCTCCTGCCAAATGTCGAGGGGCTGAAAGGTCCGTTCGGCTGCCTCAACCGCGCCCGCTACGGCATCGCTTGGGGTGTTATGGGTGCGGCGGAGTTCTGCTGGCACGCCGCCCGGCAATACGGCCTCGACCGCACGCAGTTCGGCAAGC
>JBCDFC010000234.1:0-7757 GCA_039178805.1 Pseudomonadota bacterium
ACTTCGGCCGGCAATGTCGTCTCCACCGGCGCCCTCACAATCCCGCTCATGAAGCGCGTCGGCTACAAGCCGCAATCCGCCGGCGCGATCGAGGCCGCGGCATCCACTGGCGGGCAGATCATGCCGCCGATCATGGGCGCCGGCGCCTTCATTATGGCCGAGATCACGGGCATTCCCTACACCGAGTTGGTCATAGCCGCGCTGATCCCTGCCCTCCTCTACTTCGCCTCCATCTATTTCATGGTGGATTTCGAGGCGCGGCGTACGGGTCTTGGCGGGGTCGCGGCGAGCGAGCTGCCTAAGCTCGGCGATCTCGTGCGCCGCGCCTTTCTCTTCATCCCGATCCTGATCCTCATCGGAGCACTCTTCGTCGGCTACTCGGTGATCCGGGCGGGAACGCTCGCGATCGTCGCGGCCGCCGTGGTGAGCTGGCTCACGCCGCATGCGATGGGTCCGCGGCGCATTCTGGGCGCGCTTGGCGATGGCGCGCGGATGTCGATCCAGATCATCACGGTCTGTGCCTGCGCCGGTATCATCGTCGGCGTGATCGCGCTCACCGGTGTCGGTGCGCGTTTCTCGGCGCTGCTGTTCGACCTGGCAGAGGCGAGCACGCTTCTGGCGCTGATCTTCGCGATGCTGATCTCGGTCATTCTGGGCATGGGCATGCCGACGACGGCGGCCTATGCGGTGGCGGCGTCGGTGGTCGCGCCCGGGCTGATCGAGATCGGGATCGCCCCGCTCGTTGCGCATTTCTTCGTCTTCTATTTCGCTGTCGTCTCGGCCATCACGCCGCCGGTCGCGCTCGCCGCCTATGCCGGTGCGGCCATCGCAGGTTCCGAGCCGATGCGCACCTCGATCGCGAGCTTCCGGATCGGGCTCGCGGCTTTCATCGTGCCCTTCATGTTCTTCTACAGCCCGGGCTTGCTGTTGGAGGGGCCGTGGCACGAGGTGCTTCGCAACGCGGTAACGGGGGTCATCGGCGTGGCACTCCTTGCGAGTGCGGTGCAACGCTGGTTCGGCGTCGCGGCCGGGCCGTTCACGCGCGTGATCCTGTTGATCGGGGCCATCAGTATGATCGCTGGCGACTGGCGTACCGACCTCCTCGGCCTTCTCATCGTTGCGGCCCTTTATGCCCGTAACCGAATGTCGCAGAGCCAGGCGCAGCGGGAACAGCCCTCGGGACCTACAGGCTGAACCTGTCGCCCTACTGCGTGCGCCTAGAAGACGACTGCCTATGCCAGTGGTCCCCATGGAAGGAAACGGACCTAGTGGTCTGACGCAGACTGAACGCACCCGTTCTTGTCATCCCCGGGCTCGACCCGGGGATCGAGAAGATCGCACGAATTCAGGCGCCTTCGGAAAAATGGATTGCCGGATCAAGTCCGGCAATGACGGTATCAAGTGTCTCGGCCACACCACTAGCGGCGTCATCCCCGGGCGTGACCCGGGGATCCACACACCCGCTCGGGTCCAGCGCCTTGCAGTGCTGGATTGCCGGATCAAGCCCGGCAATGACGGTATCGGATGTCTCGGTCATACCGCTGGGCTCCGGTGCGCCTTCGCCGGGCCGCCGGCGAAGGGGCAGTCGGAGCTTTTCCTCCAAGCGCGCGGGCTGAGTGAGCGGCCTTGCCGAGAAAGATCTGCGAGCCTGCCACCCGATTACAGTTGCCAGCCGCAACCTCTCTCGCACAGGCTAGTCGCCAACAACAAAGGGAGGACCCAATGCTCGACACAAGCCTTGCACATCAGACCCAGGCGTTCCTGGATGCGTTCGGTAAAGCGTTGGAAGCTGGCGATATCGCTGCGGCCCGCGAGATGTTCCTTGACGACTGCTACTGGCGCGACCTCGTGACCTTCACTTGGAACATCAAGACGGTGGAGGGGAAGGACGAGGTCGAAGACTTGCTGACCCGTCAGCTCGCGGCCACGAAACCGAGCGGCTGGAAGATCGCCGAGGGCGAGGCGCCGACGGAGGACGGCGGCGTGACCACGGCTTGGATCGAGTTCGAAACAGGGGTCGCCCGCGGCTATGGCCTGATCCGGCTGAAGGACGGCAAGATCTGGACGCTGCTCACCACCATGGTCGAGCTCAAGGGTCACGAGGAACCCCGTGGCTTTGCCCGGCCCCTTGGCGCCAAGCACGGCGCGGGCAAGCACCGAGCGACTTGGAAGGAGGAGCGCGAGGCGGAGGCGCGCGACCTCGGCTATGCGACGCAACCCTATTGCGTGATCGTCGGGGGCGGACAGGGCGGCATCGCGCTTGGCGCCAGGCTCCGGCAGCTCGGCGTGCCGACCATCATCGTCGAGAAGAACGACCGCCCCGGCGATAGCTGGCGCCGCCGGTACAAGTCGCTCTGCCTCCACGACCCGGTCTGGTACGACCATCTGCCCTACATCAAGTTCCCCGAGAACTGGCCGGTCTTCTCGCCCAAGGACAAGATCGGCGACTGGCTCGAGATGTACGCGAAGGTGATGGAGCTGAACTATTGGACGCGGACCACCGCGAAATCGGCACGCTATGACGAGGCGACGGGTACGTGGACGCTGGTCGTCGACCGCGACGGCGACGAGGTGGTGCTCAAGCCGAAGCAGCTCGTGATGGCCACGGGCATGTCGGGCAAGGCGCGGATGCCTGAGTTTCCCGGCATGGAGACATTCAAGGGCGACCAACACCACTCCTCCAAGCACCCCGGGCCCGATGCCTATAAGGGCAAGAAGGCGATCGTCGTCGGTTCCAACAACTCGGCCCATGACATCTGCGCCGCCCTTTGGGAGAGCGATGTCGACGTCACCATGGTGCAGCGGTCCTCGACGCATATCGTCCGCTCAGACACGTTGATGGAGATCGGCCTCGGGGCGCTCTACTCGGAAGAGGCGGTCGATGCCGGCATGACGACCGAGAAGGCCGACCTCATCTTCGCCTCGCTGCCCTATCGCATCCTGCATGAGTTCCAGATCCCGCTCTACGCTCAGATGAAAGAGCGCGATGCGGACTTCTATGCCGGGCTTGAGAAGGCGGGCTTCTGGCTCGATTGGGGCGATGACGACAGCGGCCTTTTCATGAAGTACCTCCGCCGTGGCTCGGGCTACTACATCGATATCGGGGCGAGCCAATTGATCATCGACGGCGAGGTCAAGCTGAAGCGCGGCCAAGTCACGGAGGTGGTCGAGGACGGGGTGGTGCTCGACAGCGGGGAGAAGCTCGATGCGGATCTGATCGTCTACGCAACGGGCTACGACTCGATGAATGGCTGGGTTGCGGACCTGATGGGTCAAGAGACGGCGGACTGTGTCGGAAAGGTTTGGGGCCTCGGCTCGGAAACCACCAAGGACCCAGGGCCCTGGGAGGGTGAGCAGCGCAATATGTGGAAGCCGACCCAGGTCGAGGCGCTCTGGTTCCATGGCGGCAACCTGCACCAGTCGCGTCACTACTCCCAATTCTTGTCGCTGCAGATCAAGGCACGGATGGAGGGCATCTCGACACCGGTCTACGGCCTTCAGGAAGTGCACCATCTGAGCTGACGGCGGCTTGGCGCCCGGCCAATATGGCTGGGCGCCTGCCACGACGGGCTGAGGATGACGGGCGACCGCCCTGCCCCTCCCGACCCCGCCCTATCCCCCGTCACGGTCGTTGTCTGAACTTCGTCCAGCCGACGGCGAGCGCTTTGGACCGTTTTGGGTCATCTTTCTGCGCGGAGGTTGCCGTAGCGAGCCCTACGGCAGTGGGAGATGGACGAGGACATGGCGATGGCCGATGCAAGCGACGTCCCCGCCGAACGCAGCCGGATTGAGCGTCAGACAGTTCTGGAGTTCCTCGCCCGCCTGTCGCTCAATCTCGGCGACCATTGCGACCGCGACGAGGACGGCGCGATCACCTTCACCTTCGACGAGGGGCGTGAGCTCTCATTATTCCACGTGGAGGAGACCGGGCAGCTTGTCTGCGAGGTCGAGATCGCGTTGGTGGAGGCGCTCGAAGATCGTCAGCTCTCCGATCTTCTGGCTCTCAACATGGCCGCCGATTGGACCGGCACGGGCGTCCTCGCCATCGGCGGAGCAGGTGAGACGGTCGTCTACATCACATCGATCGTAGTTCAGGAGAACGACGCACAGTCCCTGGACGCGGCCATCGGCAGCGTGATGACGGCGGCTGGAATGCTTTCCAGCCTTCTCGAACCGAGCACGGGTGCACGTGCCAGCGCCGACCCGGCCCCGATGTCCATCGCTTGAGCAGACCTGAGGATCGCGGATGTCGACCGACCCAATGCCCTCCAGACTTGCCAGCAACGGCGCCGTCGAAGCCTATGCCATCGAGCTTGGCCTTCCACCCGTGACCTTTGACGAGGCCGGGCGCATCGATCTCGTCGTCGACGGCATTCCGCTGGCCTTCTGCATCGTCGATGGCAGCGAGCCGCTGCTTTGGATCGGTTGCGAGATCGGCGCGGTCGAGGATCACGATCGGGCGGCCAACACGTGGCTGCTCAAATCGGCGCTCCGCTCCTGGGCGCGCTACGGCGGAAAGCTTGGTGTCGACCAGACGAGCGGTCGCGCGGTGCTGCACGTGATCCTGGTGGAAAGCCGCGTGAGCGAAACGCTGCTCCGCGAGGTCGTGCCGACGATGATGGACGACGCGCGCATGTTGAAAGCCGCGCTTGAGGCACGACGCTTCGACGACCCGCCAGATACCGACACCGATCCGCGGCCAACCGATCCAACGACGACTGCCCCGCAACACGGCGCGATCTTCGGCTGATCCGCACCGGCAAAGAGCAGGACCCATCGAGATGAGCGAGAGCTACATTCAGAGAACCGGATCGACGGACGCGGCTGCCGGTGTCATCCCGACGGTCGTTGAGGCGCCCAAGAACGAGGTCGCGACTGCCATCGGGACGGTCAGCATCGCCGCCACACCGCATCAATCACTCTCTCCGCAGAACGGCATTCGTAGCGACCAGAACAGCCTGATCACCGTCAGCGATGCGGCGGGGCGCGCCGAGGTCAGCGCGGACAAAGAGGACGGCCCGTCGATCGAGGCGGACCAGCTTCTCGCCTCGCAAGCACCGAGCATTCACGTCGTAAGCAAACCGCAAGCGAACTGGGCACGGAGGACGGTCGCGCGCCTCCTCGCCAACAGTCCGGTCGTCGGTCATATCCTTGTGGCGACGCCGATCCTGGGTGATCTGCTGGAGTCCTGCATCAAGCCCGTTACCCAGAACTTCGGCCGGCCGGATCGCGCCTTCGTTGCGACCATGAAGAGCCGCGGACCCGATGGCCAGATCGACATGCAGGCTCTCCGGGACCATCCGGCTGGGCCGACGAACAAGGCCGGCACCCATTACCAGGAGACCCAAGGTCTGAACGCGCGCTGCGCTGAGCATTCGGCCAATGCGATGATGGGCGGCCGCTTCCTCACCCGCGCGGATATCAACGCCGCCTATGACGACTACAACACCAAGTATCCGGGAGCCCTGCAGGAAAGCGAAGGCAAGCAAGGCTCACGCATGAAGGGCTATCTGCGCCGAACGGCCCAGATCGCCCTCAACCGCAAGCGCGTGAAAACGGTTGGCGACGACCTGATGCTTGGCAAAAGCAAGAACCAGAGCGCGCATGACAAGCTCAAAATTGAAGAGAAGCGCAAAGATATCGACGCGATGATCCAGCGGAACGACCCCGACCGAATGATGATCGGGATCCGCAAACGCGGCAACTGGTTCAAGAATATGCTCGGTATCGACTCGATGCATTGGGTCGCCCTCCGCAAGAACCCGAGCACTGGCGCGTGGGCTCTTGTCGATAGCAAGAAGAAGACAATCGATGCAGCGAAGGGATTTCAGCCGCAGATCGACGGCACACCGTCGGAACTGATCGAAGGGCTCTCCAAACAGGAGGATTGTCTCGGCATCTCAGTGATCATGCCGCACTCGAACAAGATGGCTTCGGAGGGCATCCATACGAGCTACACCCGCGGCATCCACGATCACTACCTCGATCAGCAGATGGACTATGATGGCTGGCTCGCCCAGAAGGCCCCCTTCCGCGACGCGATGCAGCGGGTCAACTCAATCATCCGCCACGGCGTTCCAGCGGACATCAACGAGGATGCGCGCCACATCCACGCATTGCGGGCCGCCGCGGATGAGATGGAGGCCGAGTTCGCCGATATGAACCGTGTGGCGGCGGTCCGAGACTTGGCCACGGCGCTCGAGGCATCCTGCGCGGCTGCGTCCGAACAATCGGCTCAACAGCAAGCGGCGGGCGGCGGCGACATCCTCTCCAGCACGACGTGGAGAGCGGGATCGCAGCTCATCGATCAGGCCGCGAATGCGATCAACAAGGAAGACCTTTGGAATGTCACCGTTGCGGACAAAGACAACCGCGACAACCTAGAGGCAATGCATCAGGACAAGCTGGACGCACTCGTCGACACACTAGCCGACGCGCGTCAGGAGATCCGTGACCACGGTAAGCTGCAGGATCCGCGCCTCGTCCACCGGATCAAGACGCAGGCTGACGACGTGTTGGAGGGATGGAACAAATACGGTCTTCCCGTCGCGGCGAAGATGAATGGCGACGGTCGGGACTTCGTCGACAACTTGATGAAGATCCAAGCCTGGTCGACCGAGCTCGCCCGGCTGGCACCAGAGGACCCGGAGGACGGGGTCGCACAAGCGCTTCGGTCGAGCGACCAGGGCAACGTTGCTCCTTCGGGCACTAAAGTGCCGTCCAATACCGGCGACGCAGGGGCCCCGCTCGCAATGGCGCGGCAGGATGCGGTGACGGCAATGCGCGAGCTGGCGACTGAGCTGGACCCAGCGGTCTTCACGGCGATCCGTGACAACGACCAGGGCGACCTCGATAAGCTGAACATCTCCCAGTCGGATCTGCAGGGCCTCGCTCGCGATGTCGAAACGGCGGCGGAGCAGCTTCAGAACGGTACGAGCATCACCGACCGCGCTTTACGCGATCGCATCGACCAACAGGTCAACGGCATGGTGAGCGAGAACTGGCAGGGCGACCAGCCGCCGAGCGAGGCTGAATTGAACAGCGCCGAGGCAAAGCTCTTGCTCGGCCAGCTCGAAACCCTGCGGAGCGCCATCGCGGTGCTGTGACAGGGACCGGGTGCACCAAGCCGGGCTCGGTGCACCTCGCTCCCCACGGCTGACGGTCGTAATCGCGCGCTGGCGGGGTACAGTCGACGACGATACTGGGGGTGACCGGGCGACCGGCCGTCACGCTTGTGGCGCTTCCTTCGGCACACGCCCTGACAAGCTTTCGCGCAAATACCCGGCGATCATGGCGACCTGGCTAAGACCGAGCACCATGCTTTGCAGCAACGCCCGCGGACGGCGGGCCTTCAACGGATAGAGCAGGATCCCGAAGTAGAAGCCCAATCCCTGAATGCGAGGACCGAACTCACCGCGCTTGGCGAGCGCCAGATGAAGATGCCGCGCCCCACGGCCGTAATTCCAGTGTTGGCGAAAGAAGCTCTTCAATCCGAGAACATGGGCGTGATGGACGACCGCATCGGGGCAGTACCGCAAACCCTCACCCGTCTCCCGCCAGCGGTGGCCTAGATCGCGATCCTCGCCCGCGGCCAATGGAAAGCTCTCGTCGAAACCACCGATCTCGAGATAGCGTTCCCGCGAGCAGGCGATGTTGTTCGAGGCGAAGAACGGCATCTCGCCGTCCGAGGCGCCGAAATAGCTATAGAGGTAGTCGACCAAGGACTGGCTCGCGTCGGAGAAGACGTTGTTCGGAAC
>JBCDFC010000235.1:0-7679 GCA_039178805.1 Pseudomonadota bacterium
ATCGCCTGGCTCATCAGCCGTGCCTGGGCGCCGACCTGCGCGTCGCCCATATCGCCCTCGAGCTCCGACCGGGGTGTCAGCGCCGCGACCGAGTCCACGACCACCATGCTGACGGCGCCCGAGCGCACCAGCGTGTCCGTAATCTCCAGCGCCTGCTCGCCCGCATCGGGCTGCGAGATCAGAAGATCGTCCACATTGACGCCAAGCTTGCGCGCATAGACCGGGTCGAGCGCGTGTTCGGCGTCGACAAAGGCGCAGATCCCGCCCTTCTTCTGCTCCTCGGCGACCGTATGAAGCGCCAGCGTCGTCTTGCCCGAGCTCTCCGGCCCGTAGATCTCGATAATCCGCCCCTTGGGCAGCCCACCAATGCCGAGCGCGATGTCGAGCCCGAGCGAGCCCGTGGACGTCGCCTCGATATCCATCGTGCTGCCCTGCTGGCCGAGCTTCATGATCGAGCCCTTGCCAAAGCTGCGCTCAATCTGCGCCAGCGCGCTCTCTAGGGCCTTCTGCTTGTCCATGCCGCGCCTCTCGTCGAGTTTCAGTACTGCGTTATCCACCTGCCCCAACCCTTCTTCCATGTTGGCTGGGCCGATTCAATTCGGCTCATGTTCTTTGGATGTTCGCACAAAGCCTGGGGCAAAGACAGAACATTCAATCAATCGCCGTAAGCGAAAGATGAGTGTTGCATGGTGAACGCGGCGTTAAAGAACCGCGCGATTTCGCGTCTAATCCTGGCCCGAGAGCACTTCCTTCACCTTCGCAGTCAATTCCGCCAGGCTGAAGGGTTTCGCGAGGAACGCGTATTCCGGGTTCTCGATATCGCGGCGGAAAGCCTCCTCCGCATATCCCGAAACGAAGAGAACGCTGAGATCGGGGCGCATCTTCCGCGCTTCGGCAACGAAGGCCGGGCCGTCCATCCCCGGCATCATCACATCCGAGACGATCAGGTCGAAATGGCGGGTCTCGTCCTCGAGGAGCTGCAGCGCTTCCTCCGCCTCCTCGGTCATCTCCACATCATAGCCGCGTAGGCGAAGCGCGCGCGCCGCAAAGGAACGCACCGCCGCCTCGTCCTCGACGAGCAGGATCGAGCCCTGCCCCGTCAGATCCGGTGCGCGCACGGTGTCCGGCTTCGCCTCCTGCGCCACGGGCGATTCGAGCCGCGGGAACATCATGCGGAAACAGGCGCCCCCCTCGGGCCGGTTCTCGGCGAAGACGAAACCGCCCGACTGTTTGACGATGCCATAGACCGTGGAGAGACCGAGCCCCGTGCCCTCCCCTTGCGCCTTGGTCGTGAAGAACGGATCGAAGACCTTGTCGATCACGCCGTCCTCGATCCCCATGCCCTCGTCCGCGACGGCAAGCTCCACATAATCGCCCGCCGGGATCACGCTGCCTTGCCGCTCATGATCCGAGCGGAAGCGGCGGCGGCGCGTCGAGATCGTGACAGCACCACCGTTCGGCATCGCGTCGCGCGCATTCACAACGAGGTTCATCAGCGCCTGTTCAAGGTGTCGATGGTCGGCGCGCACCGCACCGATCTGCCCCTCCGGCTCTGGATCGAGCTCCAGCCGGACCCGGTCACCGATCAGACGGTCGAGCAGATACATCGTGTCCGAAATCACGTCCGGAACGTTCAGGACCGTCGGGTTCAGCGTCTGCTTGCGGCTGAAGGCGAGGAGCTGACGGACGAGCGCGGCGGCCCGGTTCGCATTCTGCCGGATCTGCATGAGATCCGAGTATTCGGGCTGCGTGGCGTCCTTGCCGAGCATCAGCAGGTCGCAGTGCCCGTTGATCGCCGTGATCAGGTTGTTGAAGTCGTGCGCGACGCCCCCGGCAAGCTTGCCCACGGCCTCCATCTTCTGGCTCTGCGCGTATTTGTCCTGCAGCGTCTGCAGTTCCGACGCGTCGTGGAGGACGGCGAGCAAGGTCTGACCGCCATCGCCCCGGCTTGGCATCAGGCTGATCTGCAGCGCCCGCTCGGCCCCGCCGCCCAGGCCATAGACCATGTCGATCCGGCCAGTGCCTGGTGCGCCCCGCGCCTCCTCGAAAAGCGCGGTCAGGGGCCGGCCGCGGCTCTCCACAGCGCTCGCCAGATTGCCGCCAGGCTCCGCCGCGGGGCCAAGCGCCCGACGCGCCGCGTTGTTCATCCACAGGATCGAGCCATCGGGGGTGAGCTGCATCACTGCTGCGGGGAGATCGTCGAGATCGCCGACCGCCCCACCTTCCCGCGCCTCCTCACGCGTCAGATCGAAGATGAAGACCTCGCGCAGCGCAGCCTTCGCCGCCCGGTCCCCAGGCACGAAGACACGGACCAGGCGCTCCCGCCCATCCGCCGCGGGCAGCCGGTGCCGCCCCGGCACGATCGCCCCGTCGGCGTTGCAGATCCGCGCGAGAAGCGCTGTACGGTCCGACCCGAAAAGCTCCCGAAACCGGGTGTTCGAGCGCGCGAAGCCGTTCCGCGGGAGCCTCAGATAAGCGAAAGGCGCCGCTTCGAAATGATCGGACTGCGAAGGCAGCACCGCATCGGCCAGCCGATCGAGCGTCAGCAACCGCCACAGCAGCCGGTCGTCATCGAGATTGGAGACCGCAATAAAAACAAGCTGTTCGGTCTGACGCGCCCGCACTTGCTCGAGCGCGAAGCCGAGGCGGGCGGCACTGCGGCTCAGCCTGTAGATGAGGGCCGCGTCACAGTCCGCCAGCAGGCCCAACACATCGCCCACGAAGAGCGCATCGCCGCCCGCCGCGCGGATCGCGGGATTGCGGTCCAAGATGCGCCCGGAAAGGGTGCTGAGGACGGCAGGTTCCGCCGCACCGCGATAAGAAGCCGGCAAAACCGCCCGGCCCGAGCGTATCCGATCCAGCAACACACGCAGAACGCCGCCACGCGCGGAGGCGTTCTGGGCGCGCAACCTGCCGCTGCCCCCCGGGCGCGGCGCACCGCGCGGTCTGCGCGGGGTTGGGCTTGGCGCTGTGCTCGTGCTCATCCGGCCGATCCCTCAAACAATTGGGCAAGGCTACACGCCGCCGCGATCCCATGAAAGACGCGTGACGTCAGGGGGACCGTGCCAAGGAAATCGAGAAGAAACCGTCACCACCATGCCGGTCAGGCAGGGTCGAGAAGCAACTATTTTGGATTTTCGCGAAATCCGGCCGCTCTGTGAGGAATTTGGTCACCGCAGCGTCGTTCTCATCCGCGATGATCGAGCAGGTCACATAGACGAGCCGCCCGCCCGGGCGCACGAGCGGCGCCGCCTCGATCAAGATCTGCGCTTGCGTCGCACATAGCGCCTCGAGGCGCGTTTGCGTCAGCCGCCACCGCGCGTCCGGGTTCCGCCGCCACGCACCGCTGCCCGAGCACGGCACATCCGTCAGCACCAGATCGCACTGCCCGGTGAGCGCGTCGCGTGCGCCACTCGCCATCGTCTCCACCCGGGCGCCTGCCCGTGCCGCGCGCGGTGCCAAATCCGCCATCCGCAGAGGTGCTGCATCATGCGCGATGAGGCGACCGTCGCTCGGCTGCGGTCCGCCCATGGCCGCCGCCAGCGCCAGTGTCTTGCCCCCGCCGCCGGCGCAGAAGTCGAGGACCACCATTCCGGGCGCCGCTCCAGCCCGTTCCACCACCGCCTGGCTCGCCGCGTCCTGCAGCTCCACCAGGCCATCGCGGTAGGCCGCACTGCGCGCAACGCGCCGCGCGCCCTCCTTCACTCTCAGACACGTCGCGGCCAAGGGCCCGGCCGCCGTTTCGACGCCCTCCGCCGCCAGGGCCGTTGCGGCCACCTCTGGCGAAGACTTCAGCGTGTTGACCCTCAGATCCACGGGCGCCCTTTCGCCCAGAACCGCTAGCGACTTCTCAGGCACATCCGAGAGCCTATCCAAAAGCCAATCCGGCAGGCTGACCCGAACGCCAAGGGGTGCATCGGCAAGACAAACCTCCGCCCCATCGGCACCAAGACGCGCCAAGGCGGCGGCCTCCGCGGCCGAAAGCGACGGCGGCGCATGGCGGTCTGCCCCGGCAATCGCCTCAGGCTCAAAGCCTGCAAGCACTGCATGGGTCAGCACAGCCGTGCGCGGTCGGAAAGCCCCAAGCGTACTGCCCGCATCCCCGCCACGGCCCAGCCACTGCAGCGCCCGCGCCCGCCGGAGCACGCCATGGACGATATCCGCAATCGCATGTCGGTCGCCCGACCCCGCAAACCGATGCGACCGACCCCAAGCCGTCAGCACCCGGTCGAGCCCGACCTCCCCCTCGACCCAGCGCTCCAGCACTTCGATCGCCGCTGCGTGCCGCGCCGCCGGCGTCATGGCAGCCTCCTCGACAAGAGGCGCTCAATCGATTGTGACGGAGCCTTCAACCCAGCGCGCCCCTGCACACCTTCTTGCACATGCGAAGAGCGGGGCACCCTGCCCCCTCCGCCCGAAAGGAGGCAGCCATGTCTGCTGAGACCCGCATCCATACCATCGAAACCGCGCCCGAAGGCTCGAAGCCACTCCTTGAGAAGTCGATCAAGGGCTTCGGCATGATCCCCAATCTGCACGGCGTGATGGCCGAGAGCCCGGCCCATCTCGAAGCCTATCAGACACTCCATGCCCTCATCGTGAACAAGACCGCGCTCGATGCGACGGAGCGCACGGTGGTCTGGATGGCGATCAATGTCGAGCATGAGTGCCATTACTGCGTGCCCGCCCACACCACCATCGCTCAGATGGACAAGATCGATCCCGCAATCGTCGAGGCGCTGCGTACAGCCAGTCCGCTCACAGATCCGAAGCTCGAGGCGCTCCGCCGCTTCTCGCTCGCCGTCCTCCGGTCGCGGGGCCGGGCGACACCGGCGGAGGTCGAGGCCTTCAAGGCCGCTGGCTATGGCGATGCGCAGGTCTTGGACGTGATACTCATCCTCGCGCAGAAGGTCATGTCGAACTACGTCAACCACATCTACAAGACGCCGGTCGATCCGGCCTTCGACAAGAACGCCTGGGATCCGGCCGAGGCCAAGACGGCCGCCTGAACGGCTCTACGGGCCTTTGCCCGAGTGATCCCGCTCGCACGGAACGAACCCCTGCACGTCATCCCCGGGCTCGACCCGGGGATCCAGGAGCCCGAATGAACTCAAGCGCCCGCGGGTAAGTTGGATTGCCGGATCAAGTCCGGCAATGACGGCGTCGAATGGCTCGGTCAGTCCAATAGGTAGCGAGAGCGCGCCGCTGAGGTGGCTCTCACGGGCGGCGCATCGCTGCCAGGCCACCCGTCAAAGTTGTAGTTTGCAGCTAGAAGTCGCGTAAATCGCAAGTGGAGTGTGACGCGCGTCACAGGGAGCTGAACCGACACTGGCTAGGGTCCGCTCGTGGCGTAGGCGAGTATCGTGATGCAGCGTTGTGTATCGAAGTCCGGTCAAACCCCCATCCGCACTGGCGTCCCGGCGCCGCGGATGGGGGGCAAAGCTCCCATCCGGCCAGGTGCGGATCGGAGCGCGGGGGAGAGGCCCGCAGGCAGCATGAACGCTATTGCCCCTTAAGGTTCACGACGGACGGCGAGCTGCGCGTCCGCTTTTCGAAGAACTGCCCAGCGTCGCGCCTGACGCGATGCGGCATCGCCAGGGCCGAACGGCCCGATAGACGAGATCCCCGTCAGGGGACGGAGCGCGCCCGGTCCTTTCCCCCATTTTCCCCATGGACCGGGCGCGTTCCACCTTTAGCTGCCGCCGCTGCGCTTGACCGGCCCGACAGAGGAGCCTAGGCGAGCTTATCGGACGGTCGCACGGCGGTGAGGCCGGCATCGCCAGAGTGGAGCACCGAATGACCGAGCCTCAGGCCCGTCGCCATCCGGTTCTGACCTCCCGCACCGCGCTCATCGCCTCTCTCGGGCTCGCCGTCTTGGCTTTCGGCTGGCTTCTTTACTCATCCCTACTCGGCCCCGCGCCGACCGACCGGTTCGGCGATTTCCGCATCGTTTATGCGGGCGGCAAGGCATGGCTCGAAGGTACGAGCCCCTATGACATCCGTGTCTTCATCGACAGCTTCCTGCGTCATATCGCGACCCTACCGGACGAGATCCGCCCGGCAGCGTCCTTCAAGCTCGATACTTTCGAGGATCTCTGGGGCGCCTATTTCTATCCGTTCCCGCCAAGCTCCGCGATCCTGGCCGTGCCCCTCGCGGCTGTCGATTGGACGACGGCCGTGCATCTCAACGCGGTGCTCGGCTACGCCGCGACGATCGCGCTGGTGGTGGTGACAGGTCGCCTCTTTGCGCTTTCTCCGCCCGAAACCGCACTCCTTGCTGCAGCGACCTTTCTCAGCGGCTCGGTCTCGGCGGCCGTCTATGGGGGACAGCCCTCGATCTACACGGCCCTCGGCGCCGTGCTCGCCATCCGCGCGGTGCAGACGAATACGGCCTGGATCTTCGGCGTCGGCTGCGCGCTCGCCCTCTTCAAGCCGACGCTCACGCCGCTCATCCTCGCCTATGCCTGGTTCGCGACTGACCGGAAACGCGACTTCGCGATCGCGGCTATCTTGATCGCCGGCGGCATCAGCGTCCTGCCGCTCATCCTGACCTGGGACATCTCCTTCGTTCCTAATTTCATCGAGACCGCCAGCCACCACAGCAGCGTGGCCTACAACCGCTACGTCAACCATCAAGGCCTGATCGCCGGGCTCTCAAGCCTTATGCCGCAAAGCGCTGCGGCCGTGATCTGCGGCGTCCTGGGGCTCATCGGTGTCTACGGCATCGCCCGGGCCAGGGTATCCTTGCCCGTCGGCACGGTGGTGGCAGTGCTGCTGACCATGGTTCTGATGCCTGTGAAATACGGCTACGACCTGGCGCTCGCCGTGCCGATCCTGGCCTTCGCGCTCGCCCACGGGTTCGATACGCTCGAGGGCTTGCGCGCCGATGGTTTCTCCCGTTCGAACCTCGCCCGCTTGGTCAGCCTTGGCCTTCTCGGCGCCGTCTGCGTGATCGCGCTCCGATCGAACAATTTCTTCGCCGTCACCGGACCCTTGCTCGGGATCACCGCCAAAGTGCTCGCCGCCGTTCTCGTCACGCTGGCAATCGCCGCGGTCCTCCACCTCGCCAGCCAACGCATGGCGACGAAGAGCGGCTGAATACCCATGATCACCCCCGAGTAATCCATGCGCGCTGAGCGGCGGGCCTGACCGCAAACCATCCACGCAGAGCACGACCCACCGCGCCCTCCAACCGCCCAGCTTCCCCGACCCTGGTTACCAAGGATGACGCGCGGCACCTTTCGAGCCACGGCTCAGGCGGATGCTCGGCTCCGAGCCCCCCCCACGGCAGGATAACCAGTAGCGGGTTAAGGATGACCGAACGCTCCGGGCCGCGAACACGCAACACGCCGCCCTTCTTCGGTGGCGCCGTTAGCGCATTGTTCGCCCGACTCAGGCCATCCTGTTGTGGGAGGGCGCGGCGCTAGGCATCTTGTCGCCTGCTTGGGAACCAGGCTTGGCCTAAGGCATCTAGGGCATTGCGAGGGACCGCGTAGTACATCCAACCCTCCCGCGGGCCAGCCAGACAGCTCGACTTTCGATCAGTCTTTGGGTGCCGCCGGCGGCGGGCCTAGGCTCACTTGGCAAAGGCCGCGCATCGTGGCTTGCAGGACCATGCGTGCCACTGCCTCCCCATCATGCGCCGGGTCGATACCGGCCACCTCCAGGAACTGCCGCAAGGG